>NZ_FNWN01000046.1:0-17132 GCF_900108415.1 Selenomonas sp. KH1T6 | reverse complement strand
GGTGCGTGATTTTCTGCTCATAAAAATACCTCCCAAGTGATGTTCCCATTTTACATCACTTGGGAGGTTTACACAAAATCCGGGGTAGACTCCGGTCAGGGTGGGCTGCATGAGTGCCTGTGCCTTGGAAACGAAGGACGAATCTGTCTACTGCTGCCATTACAGGCCCGGAGCTCAATCCCAGGGTTCCTACTGGGAAAAGGGGAGAGGTGTGTATTCCGAAGATGGCTTGAACCTCATCAAGGATGCCTGTCTCCAGCACCTGCTTTGCTCCGCCGGGGGCTTCCTCAGCTGGCTGGAAAATGATACGTGCCTTGCCGGGAAGTGCTGATTCTTTTTCCTTCAGGAGCAAAGCTGCTCCCAGTACCGCAGCAGTGTGAAAGTCATGTCCGCAGGCGTGCATCCTGCCTTCAATCTTTGAAACATAAGGAAGGCCTGTTTCTTCTGTGATGGGCAGTGCATCTATGTCTGCTCTAAGAGCAACCAGTGGCCCGTCCTGACTGCCGATTTCAGCAGCTGCACCTGTAGGCAGGGGCAGTTCCAGGAGCTTGATTTTGTTACGGCTCAACAGCTCTTTAAGCTTGGTTGTTGTCTCATGTTCTTCATAGGAAAGCTCCGGGTGTGCGTGAAGCCAGGCAAAAACATCTTCTATGTAACTTTTTGCGGTTGTTTCGTCCATGTGCTCACCTCGTTTTGTTAAGTGTTTCTTTGCTTGCAACTTTGGAAAAAAAGAATGTATGCCTATATATAAATTTATTAACCTAGTGTGTCAATAGGAAAATAAAGCTTGATAAGAAAGTTGGATTAACCGGGGCTTTTGCTTTCTCTGCAGATGATAGCTGAGGGAATTCTGCCTTCGACAAAACTTGAACAATGGCGTTATAATGGACGTATGAAATTCTAAGGGAGATAGGGATGTGAAGGTGGCAGATCTTTTGCCAAAGGGAGGCAGGGCATAAATGTCTATAGATTTGGTCAGAGAATTTTTTCGTTCTGAGGGAATGGAAGAGGCAATTTTGGAGTTTGATGAATCCAGTGCAACGGTAGAGTTGGCTGCACATGCGGTTGGGTGTGAACCTGCCCGCATTGCCAAGACGCTGTCCTTTGATTTGGCTGGGAAAACCATTGTGGTGGTGACGGCAGGAGATATGCGTATTGCCGGGAGCAAATTCAAAGCAGAATTTCACGGCAAGCCCAAGATGCTGCCAGCCGCTGAGGTGGAAGACCGTACAGGCCATGCGGTGGGAGGAGTATGTCCCTTTGCCTTGAAGGATGGGGTGACGGTGTATTTGGATGTCTCCATGAAGCGTTTTGGCACAGTATTTCCTGCCTGTGGCAGCAGCAACAGCGCAATTGAGCTATCGCCAGAGGAACTGGAGAGGCTATCCGGGGCTGCTGGCTGGGTGGATGTTTGCAAGTAAAGGATGAGGCAATATGATTTTTGAAGAGGAACTAAAGCGGGGTGTTATCTTTGCAGACAACGAATCCGAAGAATACGTATATATGCCAGCCAGTGAAATTGGCCTGGATAATCCCTTGCTCGTTTATGAAAATGAAGGAAAATGCAGTGATGTTGATATGCACGAGGCGCTGAGACTGATAGGTGTGCGGGCACTGAGGCCAGGGAGACATCCAAAGCTGGGGACGAGTTCGTGCTAAGGTGAAGAAGGAAGAGGCTTTTGTACCATGATTATTAGTGCAAGCCGCCGGACGGACATACCTGCAATCTATTTCGACTGGTTTTGCCGGAGGCTGAGAGAAGGCCATGTAGATGTAGTGAATCAGTTTAACCGCAAGCAGGTGAGCCGCATATCTCTGCGGCCTGAGGCAGTAGACTGCATTGTGTTCTGGACGAAGGATCCGTCACCTATGCTGGAGTGTCTGGATGAGCTGGATGGTTACTCTTACTATGTGCAGGTATCTATTACTCCTTACGACAGGGACATAGAAACAAATCTGCGTCCCAAAGATGACATAATCAGGACAGTGCAAGAGCTGTCAAAACAAATTGGCCCGGAGCGAGTGGTATGGCGGTATGATCCCATACTGTTGAATGACAGATATACCATCGATGGCCATTTGATGTGGTTCGAAAAGTCGCTTGAGGCATTGGCTCCCTATGTGAATAGATGTGTCATCAGTTTCATAGATATGTATGCCAAAGCAAAGAAGAATACAGTTGGGCTGAACCTACGGGAACTGGCTGAGACGGAAATGCGTGAGATTGCTTCGGGGCTGGCGCATGTAGCCAGGGGGAGCGGCGTAGGACTGCAGACCTGCGCAGAAGCTGTTGATTTGGAACCTTATGGAATCAGGCATGGAGCCTGCGTGGATGGAGATCTGATTGAACGCATTACGGGCAAGCCCATCAAGGCGGGCAAGGCTAAGAGCCAGCGGCCGCTATGCAATTGTGTGGAGAGTTTTGATATTGGGCAGTATGACACATGTATCCATGGTTGTCGGTACTGCTATGCCAATGCCAGTCCGGAGAAGGCACGATTGGGATTTGATGGACACGATCCCAAGGGCACTGTCATCACAGGCAGACTGCTGGGGGATGAGAAAATTACCGTTCATGAGTAAAGATATGGGGGATTGTTCGAAATCATTGACGGCAAGACCACGAAAACTAAGAATATATTATGAGTGTTTCGGCAGATGATGGAAGGGGGGATTTCTCCATGTGGCAGCAGCAGGGAAGTGAAACGGGGATGAGCCTCGTTCCTTTGAAAATAGTGCTGGCGCTCCTGATTTTAGGGGTGGGAGTTTTGATGTACGGCTCCCATTGCCAATGGCGTCAGGCCGCAGAAAATGCCGCTATGGCGGGCGCAGAGCGGCTGGCGGCAGCAAAGTACGGTGATATGGTGGTCCACTTGGAACCGACACCGGAGTGGGGCGATGCTTTATCCGGCAGGATGGAAGCTGCTTTGGGAGAATCCGTGCATTTCCGGACGAACTTCCAGCGTGAGAAGAGGCAGCAACAGGCCAAAATTGCCGGGGAGGAAGTAGGAAAGTTCCATGCGTCCTCCGGGGAAAACATGGAACTTTCCTGGGAGGAAGTGCAGCAGGCAGAACGGGAAGCCTCCTTTTGCGCCGGGGAACTGTGCACTGGGATGCAGTCTGCATGGGCTGGCAGAAGGGCGTTCGTCACCCTCGGAGAAGAGGGGGAGAAGAGCCAGGCCGTGACCGATGAGATTGACTGCTATGCTTATGCCGTGAAGCTGGAGCGGGCGCTCCTTTTGCCCGCATTTCTGGTCGAGAAGAGCTTGAAGCTGGAATACACCGCCCTTGCCACTGTTACGGTTCGTTATAACCTGTGGAAATAAAGAAGATGTGGAGTCAGAAAAAGTAGCTGTATCTGACTAAAAGCAGGGGGCATGCCTCCCTTGCACACCCGGCCACCCTGATGTTGCTGTATAATGAAACCTATGGCAGGTGAGGTTATGGAAAAAACGATATAACATAATCTGGATGGAGAAGATTATTGGGAGACACAACTGAGGAGAGAATTACATGGATTTTGATTACCATAGAATCATTGGCTGGTATTTGCTCATAGTCAATGTATTGGCCGTGCTGGTCTTTGGTTGGGATAAGCTATGTGCCAAGAATGATAGGTGGCGGGTGCCGGAGCTGCGACTTATGCTGCTGGCCTTGCTGGGAGGGAGTCTGGGAGCATTATTGGCTATGAAGGTGTTCCGGCATAAGACCATGCATTTCAAGTTCAAGTATGGCATACCACTGATATTGGTTTTGCAGGTTGCCGGAATCGCTTATCTGCATTGGCCCCAGTAAAATCATAAAGATTTGCATACATCTCTCAGAGTAGAGGGAGGGGGACTTCCATGAATAAGGTATTAGTTGTTGGCAGCCTGAATATGGACTTTGCCGTTTACATGGATAGAAGGCCACTGGCCGGGGAAACGGTTATGGCTCGTGGCATGAAGCTTGTGCCAGGGGGAAAGGGCGCAAATCAGGCTTATGCACTTGGGAAGCTTGGTGTCAGAACATCTATGATTGGCGCTGTTGGTACTGATAGCTCTGGTGAGCAGCTGTTGGAAAGTCTGGAAAGCGTTTCCGTGAATACAACAGGCATTCAAAAGATGGCAGAGGTGGAAACAGGCAAGGCTTTTATCGAAATCGAAAGCAGTGGGCAAAACAGCATCAGTGTGATTGCCGGGGCAAATGCTGCCGTTGATGAAGCTGTGGTACAGGAGCAGGAGAACCTGTTTGCCAAGGCTGATGCTGTGGTCATGCAGTTGGAAATTCCTGTGACTTCTGTTGTTGCTGCTGCAAAACTTGCCAGGAAACACGGCAAGATTGTGGTGTTTGACCCTGCTCCGGCAAGGTCTGACCTGCCTGATGAACTCTGGTCATTGGTGGACATCACCAAGCCAAATGAGACAGAATTGGCCCTGCTCACGGGGCTGCCAACTGGTACCGGGGATGAAATTGTGACGGCAGCCAAATCCTTGTTGACCAAAGGCGCAAAGACTGTGTTGGTGACTCTGGGGGGCGATGGCACTCTGCTGGTAACGGCAGATAAAGTGGAGAAATTCCCCGCTTACAAGGTTAAGGCCGTAGATACCACTGCTGCTGGAGACTGCTTCCTGGCTGCCTTCGTAAGCCGATTCACTGGCTGCAATTTTGCCGAGGCCATAGATTTCGGTGCCAGAGCAGCTGCCATTGCTGTAACCAGGCAGGGGGCACAAACCTCGATTCCCACGATGGACGAGGTCGAGAAATTTACTTGATGTAAGCGGTTTTGAATGATCTGGCGTACCATAGACTCAATTTTTTGGGGATGACAGGAGAATTATACCGAGTTGTCATTTTTTCTTGCGAATGGCGGTATCCTCGAAGCAAAAGTAATCTGGCTGGTGGCGGGATTGCGTGTATTCGAACTGTACGCCATCGGCATTGTAGGTTTGCCCTGTAATCACGGCCAGGCAGTTGTACTCGCCCAAAGCTAGGAAGGCTTCGTCTTCCCGGGTGGCCCGCTCTACTGTCATGCGTCGTTTGCTAGTGACGATGGTCATGCCCAAAGTACCTTCAATGTACTCGTAGATGGAAGTTGCGGCGATGGCTTTGGTAAGGCCGGGAACAAGATCTTTGCGGAACAGATTGATATCCATAATCAAGGCCTTGCCGTCCAGGCAGCGCACCCGCCGGATATCGTACAGAGTACTGCCTATGGGGAAGCCGGTTTTGCGTGAGAGGCGCTCGTCCGCTTCGATTTCCTCAAAGCGCAGCACTACAGTGGAGGCCTTCATATGATTCCTGGCAGCGGATTCTTTAAAGGATTCGATGCCGCCGATGGTGAATTCGTTTTTGGCAATGGGCTGATAGATGACGCGGACCCCACGACCATGGAGGGACTGCACATAGCCAAGTTCTGCCAGTCCACCTATGGCGCGGCGGATGGTGTTACGGGAGCAGCTATAGAGTTCCGTCAGCTGATTCTCTGAGGGCAGCAGGCTTTGGAAGGTATATTGCCCCGCCTCGATGCGCTGCTTGAGATTATGGAAAATTGATTCGAATTTTGCTTTAGGCATAAACTCACCTCTGGTCTTTATTGTCGATTTCATTATAGTATAGATTCATGTCTATTGCCAGCGGAAGTTTACTGATTTTTTTTACTTCTTAAAAAATAATATTTACTCTTGACTTGTTTAAACAAGTGTGGCAGTATATAACTACAGAGTTGTTTAAACAAGTTTCCGAAAGGAGCATGAACATGGGTCAGTACACAGAGGACTCAAAGGAGCTTTTGCGTCTGGTAGGCGGCAAGGATAATATAGCCGCTGTGTCTCATTGCATCACGCGGATGCGCTTTGTGCTGGGTGATCCCAAGAAAGCGAACGTCGAGGCCATCGAGGCTATGAAGGTGGTGAAGGGCAGCTTTACACAGGCTGGACAGTTCCAGGTTATCATCGGCAATACGGTGAGTGAGTTCTATAAGGATTTCACGGCGGTGGCCGGAATTGAGGGCGTTTCCAAGGAGGCAGTCAAGGCAGCAGCCGGGGCTAATCAGAATATTTTCCAGCGTGGAGCAGCCATAGCTGCAGAGATTTTTGCTCCGTTGATTCCAGCTATCATCACCGGTGGTCTGATTTTAGGATTCCGCAACTGCATTGATTCCCTGTATATTTTTGAAAACGGCACCAAAACTTTGGTTGAACTCAGTCAGTTCTGGGCAGGCATGGATCACTTCCTCTGGCTGATAGGCGAAGCTGTCTTCCACCTGGGGATTCCTGTGGGTATCTGTTGGTCAGTGGTGAGGAAGATGGGAGGTACACCCATCTTGGGCATCGTGCTGGGGCTGACACTGGTCTCCAGTCAGCTGCTGAATGCTTATGCCGTGGCCACTACTCCGGCAGACAAGATTCCATTCTGGGATTTCGGCGGGTTTACTGTGGATATGATTGGCTATCAGGCCCAGGTGTTGCCGGCAATCCTGGCTGCTTTGACCCTGGTCTATCTGGAGAGATTCTTCCGGAAGATTACTCCTGCCGTGATTTCCATGATAGTGGTGCCTTTCTGCAGTCTGGTGCTGACAGTATGCGCAGCCCATTTCGTGCTTGGTCCAATCGGCTGGAAGATTGGTTCGGCCATTTCTGCCGTAGTCTTCTCGGGGATTACGGGTGATTTCAGGGTGATTTTCGGAGCCATCTTTGGCTTCATCTATGCGCCGTTGGTTATCACAGGCTTGCACCATATGACCAATGCCATTGATTTGCAGCTGATTGCCGATTACCATGGCACAATGCTCTGGCCTATGATTGCTCTTTCCAATATAGCCCAGGGTTCTGCAGTTTTGGCCATGATTTACCTGCAGCGGAAAAATGCAGCTGCCCAGGAAATCAATGTGCCTGCCTGGATTTCCTGCTACCTTGGCGTTACGGAACCGGCCATCTTTGGTGTGAATCTGAAATATTTCTTCCCCTTCATTTGCGGCATGACCGGTTCAGCTTGTGCGGCAGTGGTATGCGTGTCCACCTCTACTACGGCTAATGCTATCGGTGTGGGCGGCGTTCCCGGCATTCTTTCCATACAGCCCCAGTATATGCCCAGCTTTGCACTGAGCATGGTGGCGGCAATCGTTGTGCCCTTTATCCTTACTGTCATTGTAGGCAAAAAGAAGGGGGTGGATAAAGAAAATGTTCTGGAAATGGCATCTGTTGACCATGTAGAAGGCAGTGTTGTACCTGTACAGGCAGCTGCATGCGAGCATGAATTACTGGCTTTTTTAGACGGCGAGGTTATCTCCCTGGCGGAAGTGAATGATGGGGTGTTCTCGGCAGGAATGGTGGGAGAAGGCTTGGCTATCCGTCCCTGCAGCGAGACCCTGTTTTCCCCTGTTTCTGCCAGAGTGGCGGTGCTTATGGAGGACTCCCGTCACGCAGTGGGGCTGGTGCTGCCAGATGGAGTGGAGATTCTGCTGCACGTGGGTCTCGACACGGTAGATATGCAGGGCGACGGTTTCGAGTATTTGGTGAAAGCTGGGGATGAAGTGCAGGCTGGTACGCCTCTGCTGAAGTTTGACCGTGAGAAGATCAAGAAGGCAGGCCATGAAGATGTGACTGTGTGTATTATCACCAACAAAAATGGTGTGGACAGCTTTGCTTTCAAAACTGGCATACAGGGCAAGGCCGGTGAGACTGTCATAGCTGCATATTGAAAAGAAATAGCTTCTGCAAGACACTGGCATTCTGAGGAAGCTTTGCAAATATAGAGAAGGAGTGTTTCTCATGGCTGGTTTCCATGATAAAGTTGTTTATCAGATATATCCAAAATCCTTTCGGGATGCCAATGGCGATGGTCTGGGGGATTTGCCGGGCATCATTGAGAAACTGGATTATCTGGCCGAGCTTGGGGTGGATTACCTTTGGATTACGCCGTTCTTCGTATCTCCCCAAAGGGACAATGGTTATGATGTGGCGGATTATCGCCGCATTGACCCGCGTTTCGGCACCATGGCAGATGTTGAGCGTCTTATTACCGAGGCAGAGGCTCGTGGCATAGGCCTCATGTTTGATATGGTGTTCAACCATACTTCCACGGAGCATGAATGGTTCCAGCGTGCTCTGGCGGGAGATAAGGAATATCAGGACTACTACATTTTTCGGGATGGTGAGCCTGACAAGCCTCCTACTAACTGGGTCTCCAAATTCGGAGGCTCTGCTTGGGAGTATATATCAGAACTTGGCAAGTGGTACCTGCACCTTTTCGACAAGACTCAGGCAGATCTTAACTGGGAGAATCCGGCTGTGCGGCGTGAACTTCAGGATATCCTGCGCTTTTGGAAGGAAAAGGGAATCAAGGGCTTCCGCTTCGACGTGGTAAACCTTATATCCAAGCCGGAAGTCTTTGAAGACGACCACGAGGGGGATGGGCGTAGATTCTACACCGATGGCCGCCATGTGCATGAGTTTTTGCAGGAAATGGTGCGGGAAAGCGGCATTGAGGGCATGGTGACGGTGGGGGAGATGTCCTCTACCAGCCTGAAAAACTGCATCCGCTACTCCCGGCCTCAGGATAGGGAACTGGCCATGGTTTTCAGCTTCCATCATCTGAAGGTTGATTACAAGGAGGGGGATAAATGGCAGTTGATGGAACCGGATATAGCAGAGCTCAAGCAACTTTTTGCCAAATGGCAGGAAGGCATGCAGGAAGGGGAGGGGTGGAATGCCACTTTCTGGTGCAACCATGACCAGCCCCGGGCTGTTTCCCGTTTCGGTGATGGCGGCACCTTGCGGAAGGAATCTGCTAAAATGTTGGCAGCTTGCATCCATCTCATGAGGGGAACTCCTTATATTTACCAAGGGGAAGAAATCGGCATGACCAATGCGCACTACAGCTCCATAGAGCAGTATCGTGACGTGGAAAGCCTAAATTACTACGAAATACTGCAGCAGCAGGGGAAATCTTTTGAAGAGGCTTTGGATATTCTTGCAGCGCGTTCCAGGGACAATGGCCGCACTCCCATGCAGTGGTCAGCAGAAAAATATGCAGGCTTTTCTGCTGTGGAACCCTGGATATTGCCTCCTGACAGCTATCGTCAGATCAATGTGGCGTCAGAAATACAGGAGCAGGATTCTATTTTTTCCTTCTACCGGCAGCTCATAAGTCTGCGCCATGAAATGCCTATCATTGCAGAAGGCTCGATAGTTTTTCTGGAGAGAGAAAACAAGGATGTAATTGCTTATAAGCGGGAATTGGATGGGGAAAAACTTGTAGTCCTGTGCAATTTCCGACACGGTTCGGTCCCTCTGAAGGAAAGATCCCTTAAGGAATACACAGAGGCAGGTTATGTCAAATTGCTGGGTAACTATGAGGGGCTGGGAAAAGAGTTGCGGCCCTTTGAGGTGGTGGTATTCATAAAGCAATAAGTTATCCAGTCAGGACATTCATCCTATCGAAAACTGATTATACATTGTCGGTAATGAATTCAGGCGAATGAAGCCTTTGCAGAGCATGAGTATCATTATGGGCATTCCCTATGAGGAGAGCTTTCGATTTATGGCTGCTAGGTATTGACATGCCCGCTTGTTTGCCGTATGCTGAAAGCAGACAATTTCACCTGGCGCCTGCTGCCACCGGGTAGCAGGAAAAGCGTCATTTTCTTATCGTTAGGTCTTGGAAGATAAGGAAGTGGCGCTGTTTTGATTGGGAGGAAGAATTTATGTTCAGGAAGATGCGCAGATTCAAGCAACAGCTTGAGGAGGAAGAATGCAGGGAGGTCCTGCGGCAGCAGAAGCGGGGTGTATTGTCCCTGCTGGGAGATGGCGGGTATCCTTACGGCATTCCCATGAATCATTGGTATTCAGAGGAAGATGGGACCATCTATTTCCACAGTGCCAAAGAGGGACATAAACTGGATGCCATCAAGGCCTGTGATAAGGTCAGTTTTTGCGTGTATGACGAGGGCTGGCGAAAGCCCGGTGAATGGGCGCTGAATATCAGGAGTGTGGTGGTCTTTGGTAGGATAAGCCTGGTGACAGATGAGGCAAAGGCCAGGGAGATTGGCACTGCGCTGGTGAGAAAATTCACGGATGATGAAGCATACCTGGAAAAAGAACTGAAGCACGCCTTGCCCAGAGTGCAGTGCCTAGCCTTGGTGCCGGAGCATATCACAGGGAAGCTGGTCAATGAATCGTGAAAATAGGGGGTTGTTGCGGTAGCCCCCCGTTTGATATCTGAAAATGTCATAACAGATGTGATATATTTATCTCTTTAGATGTCAATGGGAACACTAAAAATCCCCAAAGGTAGCAAGCACTCTGGGGGAAGAACGGCTCATATTCTCTTCAGGCACCAGCGGAAGGCTTTGGCGGTGCGGAGCTCCGGCTCCTTGAAGTGATTCCCCTGATTCCATTCCAGAGTACTGGAGATAGCTGGAGTCTCTTGTAATATCTGGTACTCTTCTGTAATGCACTGCTCAACGCTTGCCAGAACGGGGTTCCGGGATTTGGCTTCCTTGTCTCCCATACTCAGGTAGACAGAATCTGTCAGCAGAGTATTCTGCCGGGCATATTCCAGCCAGTTGGGGAACCATACAGAAGGGGAGGCGGCAGCTATGGCTGTGAAAGTATCTGTGTTATATGCAGCCCAGAGGGAAAATAGAGCGGCCAGGGAGTAGCCTCCTAGGATTACTGGGATATCACTTGGAAGGGAATATCGTTGGTAAAGGTGAGGGATCAGGTAATCCAAAATAAAGCCCAGCGTTGCCGGTGCGCCGTGGCCGAAGGATTCCTTGCCAAATACGGGAGGCGCCTCCCAGGGAGAAAGCTCCTGGTTCCAGTCCTTAACCTGAAAGGCAGCATAAAGAAATGGCGGGCAGGGAGGGGAGGACAGGAGTGCAAGCTTTTGCTCCAGAGTGTTTGCTTCATGTTCGTCTATGGGCTGGATGAGGATAGCCTGAGGCGATGTGCCAGCAGAGCAGAGGCACTGCCTATCTTGCAGAAAAAATTTTTCCATGGTGTGGCTCCTTTGCATGTCTGTAGTGTCTTTGAGATGGTCTATTTCCATGAGATCGCCTCCTTTGCAGCTGTTATATGGTTCTATATGTATATCGGAGAAATGGAGAAATGTATAAGGAGGATTTAGGAACGGTTGAAATAGTATAACCTTTGGCATACAATGATTTATAGAAAAATTTGAACATGGCATGTATCTCAGGGAGGTGCGAGATATGGAGAGCAAGATCGGAAAATATCTGAAGCTGGGTAATCATCCTGTTGCTGTGTTATGGAAGGACGAAATGCCAGAGGGGGCTATACACTTCCAGGAAGGAAAATGGGGCTGCGTGGTGGCGCTTATCAAGGCAGCATCTAAAGGTAAAGCGGCTTGTGCCACAAAGGCTACCACGGTCTGCATGGGAGGTAGGGCTGGACTGGGGTTCCAGGGATATGAGCATGGCTGGATAGAGTATTTCTTGTCTACTGGCAATGAAAATATTTCCAATAGCGAACATTACAAGAAAACGCCGGAGCTGGCGAAAGTATTTACGGAGACTATTCCCAGGGTTAGCCCCAAGGAATGCCTGGTTTTCAAGCCTCTGGATATGGTGTCTGAGGATGAGCGGCCTGAGTGCGTGATATTCCTGGTCAATGCAGACCAGTTGTCGGGACTGGTGACGCTGGCTAATTATGACATGGAGAGCCAGGACAATGTGAAGGTGCGTTTTGCCTCTGGCTGCGGGCAGGCGGTGTTATATCCCTTGTCAGCCGAAGAGAAAGGCGAAAAGGCTTGCTATATCGGCCTGACAGATCCATCGGCCAGGAAGGTGATTGATAAGGAGCAGCTATCCTTCAGCATACCCTACAGCAGATTCCTGGAACTGGAGCAGGAAGCAGAGGGAAGCTTCTTTGCTACCGGCACATGGGACATTATACAGCGCAGAATTTAGCAAGGAAGGGGCAGTACTTTATGGGACGCGGGAAGCAAAGTAAAAAAAAGGTTGTGAAATACCTGAAGGACTGGAACGGTTCAAGATATCTGGACCAGGAAGAATTCTGCAAGATTTCATTTAAAGTCAACAAGAATAAGGTCATGATATTTGCATCGCTGGTATCAGATTATGTCTTCGCCAGATATGTGGAAGAACTTGAAGAGAGGACGAAGTACCTGCCTCATGGACTAGGTATGAGCAGGGAGAAGCGTGGCGAAATAGGGCATATGCTGCATGAGGCCAAATATGCCATGGAGCAGATAAGGGATGCTTACAGCAATGAGGAGCTTTTCCATGCGCAATACAGACTGAGAGATATATGCAGCGCATTTGTAGATGCCGGGATTCAGGTACTAGAGGGGAATAGGGAAGCAGAACAAGGAGGGTAAGCTTTGGCAAATGGTCTTGCCCTCCGTTGGACTTTGATGCGGATGAATATCTGGAAAAGTTCGCATGGGTTAATGTTGTGGGGGGCAAGGTAATACTGAATACGAAGGTTATTGAGGAAGCGGATATAGCGGAGAAGGTCATGACCGTAGGTTGGGAGATTGTGTCTGCTGTGAAGCTGGTAATGGAAGAAAAGATGAGACAGATGGAGCGACAGGTATCAGGAGGTTATACTTTGGGCGTTGTATTGTTTAATCGGACACCAATTTTTTTGTTGGCTAGGAATGCATTCTTTAGGGGGAATGTAGGATTTGTTGGGGCTTTTATGCTTGTAAGTGCTTTTCTGGGATATGTAGATGGCAGAAGCGAACATGAGATTTTGCTTGACCTTATGATGGGAATATTCCTTGGTTTCATGGCTGTCAGAGCATATGGAACTGAATCAAAGATGTATAAATATATTTGGGGTGAGGCCTATTACAAGATGCAAAAAATACTGCTCTGTGACCCGACATCCCTTTCAGAGAAGGAAGCTGAGATTCACAGGCAGTATAATGAGGGCGAACATAATTTGACTTTCGAGCAGCAGGTTACTGTAATGGCAGTGGATTTATATATCGAACAGCATAGGATGTTTGATGAAAAATATGAGAAAGAGCATAAGATGTCAGCATTTATTGGTAATGTGGCGCTGTTTATCATTATCTTGAATATTATCTATAGCATTGCTACGCATATCTGAGGGCATCGGATAACCGGTGGTATTGCATAAAAATGCACTGTTGAAGAGAAAATATAATGTGCAGACTTAGAATCAAGAAAACACAGCAAAAAAATATGTAATACTTTGCGGTTTCAAGCGTATATAGATATAAGAAGGAAATAAAATTGCCGATAGGTGCAATAATGAGGAGGATGATTTTCATGAAACTCAAAAATGGAACCAAACTCTCCGATGAATAGCTCTCAAAAGTTGCAGGAGGCATGTGTTACGAAACTGCCGATGATACAAGATTCCTTAACTCGCTGAATGGGTCTGTAGACAGACTTGGACAATTTAAGGTGATGATGACAAGAACTATCGCTGGTCAATGCCCAGGGCAGTGGCGGCTGCTGCATTGCTCATGCCGACAGAGGTTACAGCTATCACCAGTGGAACGTCATGGTACTGCCCCTCTACGAAGCGCCAATGACATTTTTCCATGACCTTGATGGGCTGCCTTTGGAACTTCACGAGTAGGTGCTATTTATCTGCTTCGAGGATGCCTATTGGGGTGTAGATCATGCCGTTCTTTCCCCGGTCAGAACGCATCAGTGATATTTCGGAGACTTCCATGGTGGAGACAGGCAGGTTCATCAGCATTTTCTTCATGGTTTCCGGGGAATCTCCTTTACGTACCAAAGTAACGTGTGGAGCAAATTTCTTACGGTCGTAAGGAATTTTATTTTCGGCAAGTGCATGTCTTATCCTGCGAACACAACTAACAAGAGATTCATTTGGTGCTATCCCCGCCCAGTATGCATCGTGGAAGTTACCGGCTCCATCAAGCTGGATGGTGAATGGCTGGAAGGAGACAGCTGAAATGGCACCCATGATATCATCAGGATTGCCGTATTCACCGATAAAAGCAAGAGTCAGATGCATCTTCTCAGGTGGTATGAAGTGGCCTCTCATGCCAAGCTGGTACCATTGCTTCTGAAGACTAAGAAGGGATTCTTTGATTGCTCCTTCGAGGGGGATTGCTATAAACAGTCGCATATATCCTTCCTCCTATACATTTCAATAGGATGTACATGAATTTTTACGTAAAAGGGCAATTTCCCGGGCATATCCATCAAGGTCGTTTGGTGTTTCCAGTATAAAGGGCAGTTCCTGCAGCTGTGGATGGTTGATTACTCTTGTCAATGCTTCAAGTCCGATGCATCCTTCACTAATGCAGGCATGACGGTCTTTGTGGGAGCCGCAAGGATTCAGGCTGTCATTGAGATGGATGGCCTTGAGGCGGTTAAGTCCTATTATGTTATCGAATTCTGTAAGTACGCCATCTAGGTTGTGCACAATGTCATATCCACCGTCCCATACGTGGCAGGTGTCAAGGCATACCCCAAGCTTGTCCTGAAGCTCTACCTGGTCAATGATGCTCTTGATTTCTTCGAAGGAACGGCCAATTTCTGAGCCTTTTCCGGCCATGGTCTCTAAAAGGACTGTGGTGGTTTGGTTAGGTTGCAGGACACGGTTCAGCTCTGTGGCAATCATTTCGATGCCCTGCTGGCTGCCCTGGCCAACATGGCTGCCGGGGTGGAAGTTGTAGTAGTTTCCGGGAGTGGCTTCCATGCGCTTTAGGTCATCCAAGAGTATATCATGGGCAAAGGCACGGATATTTTCTTTGGCGGCGCAGATATTCATGGTGTAGGGGGCATGTGCCACCAGTTTGGCGAATTTATGTTTTGAAGCAAATTCTAGAAAGGCTTGGACGTCATTCGGGTCAATATCTTTAGCTTTGCCACCACGGGGATTGCGAGTAAAAAAAGCAAATGTGTCGGCCTTGATGTTAACGGCATCTTTGCCCATGGCAAGATAACCTTTGGCAGAAGAAAGATGACAGCCGATGTGGAGCATGATAGTTCCTCCTAGCAATGATATGGAAATGAGGGAGAATGGAAAATGCGTAGCAGCTTGAATGAGGCCGTGCAGGAATCTTTTGGACAGGATGTGAGTGTGGAGTGGTCAGAGCCGGTTTCCGGCGGCGATATCAATGAAGCCTATCATCTTTTGCTGACTGGTGGAGAAGAGGTGTTCCTGAAGCTGAATGCCAGGGCAGAGGAGAATTTCTTTACTGCAGAAGCCTATGGGCTGAAGTGCATGAGGGAATGTGGTGCCAACCTACATAGGTGCCACCAGGCAAATCAATAAGCCCAAGGCTGGCTGGATAGATTTTTTCCGGGAAAACAGGCTGGCCACACAGATGAAAATGGCAGACCATTATTTTTGATAAGGAGGATAAGCGGCGTTGCCGGAGAATACTTGACCATCTTGAAGATTTCTTGATAGAGCCTGAGTTTCCCTCTTTGCTGCATGGTGATCTTTGGAGCGGCAATGTAATGGTGGACAGCCAGGGGGAGCCAATGCTTATAGACCCAGCAGTTTATGTTGGGCATCATGAAGCAGATTTAGCCATGACGCATATTCACTTGCTAATATGACTACCAATGGTAAAAGTCTTTCAGGTGGTGGTATATCTGGTGTTTACGGGTATAGAGAAAAGGTTGGTACAGAAGACCGCGCCATGTGTCAAGTCAATAGCTATTTGCTCTACAAAATGGAGCTGTTAGGGGATTTCGTCTGTTTGCTGGAATTTGATATGTTTATTAAGCATAAGCGGTATTTTCCAGATAATGAGTCCGAGAACAAATACAAGATTTTCGACAAGATTCGAGTAATGGTGTTTCTGCCCCCTCTGATAGGTCGATTGGATGGCAACGTAATATTGTTACGGATAAGCCGATACTGAATTTAGAATTCGGTATCGGCTTTTTTCATGCTCATTTGTTATAGCATGTGATAAATGTGAGCGAAAGTTAATACGGGGAGGTTGTTTGGATGACTACGTACTTGTACAAGGATTTTTTCCCGTAGAAAAAATCCTGGCTTGATGGAGGTCAAGTCAGGTCTTCGAGGATTAATTGCTGGTTAAAAAGCAACATGAAGTTAATTGCTATTCTAGCACAATAATCCTCGGAATGCACGATGTTTTTAATATTGTGGAAAGTCGAGGGTAAAAATGGACGAGTATGAATTGCCGTTCTGACAGGTTACAAGTGTTGATAAGGCTGTAAAGGACTTGATTTAGCAATGATGCGTTTTTTGTGGTAGAATTTGTCAGGGATTACATGGAACAATAAAATTTTGGGAGGGTATATTTTGGCTACTACTAAGAAAACTACTACTACGGCAGCAAAGAATACTACCGCTGCCAAGAAAACTGTAAAGGCTGCTGAGACTAAGGCTGTGAAGGCTGAGGCAACTACGAAGACCGCTGCTGCTAAAAAGACGACTGCAAGCAAGAAGTACATGTATGTATTCTTCAACTGCAATGACGAAAAAGATGCTGCCAGCATGAATATCCGCTACAACAACGAGACCTTTGCTGATACTGCCGCTGGCAGGATGGCTCTGCTGAAGAAGGTTGAAGATGAAGCTGCTGCCGGGCGTGTGAATGTGTTCGATGCAGAGGCTGTGAAGAATGACATTCTGAAGGGCGAACCTACGGATGCCAGTGCGAAGCTCCAGTATGGTGATATTGAACGCTTGGTGGTTGTGGCCTAAGAGAATCTTTTCTGGGTGGACATATTCGGAGAAATATTTGGACAAATACGCTTGAACGTGATAGAATAATCGCAGGAGAGCGTTAGATACGTGAAGGAACCCCCAAGGCTAGGTGTATTGGCCTTGGGGGTTCTTGCTGTAGTTGGTAAGCGGTAAACCATCTGGTGTAGCACGTAAATGAAAAAAGCATGACCGTTCATGGCCATGCTTTTTTACTTACAGTTTTTCTGAACTTCTTCATTCCAAGGAAGCAACTCATCCAACTCGTCAGGATGGATTTTGAAATTCATGTTGGGCATCCGTTCAAACAAATAGACCAGATATTTAAAAGGATCTATGTCATTGGCTTTGCAGGTTTCAACCACGCTGTAGACGGCAGCACTGGCTGCGGCGCCTTTCGGCGAGGCCGAAAACAGCCAATTTTTACGTCCTATGGTGAAGCTTCTTATGGCACGTTCGCATATA
>NZ_FNWN01000062.1:0-7660 GCF_900108415.1 Selenomonas sp. KH1T6 | reverse complement strand
TGGGGTGCGTGATTTTCTGCTCATAAAAATACCTCCCAAGTGATGTTCCCATTTTACATCACTTGGGAGGTTTACACAAAATCCGGGGTAGACTCATCCCTTTAATATGGTATAAAGATGATAATCATCTTATACCATATTTTACCTATCAATACCTATCTATAGTTCTCAAGTCATTCCGTAAGTCGTCCTTTTCAGCCTCACTGAGCCACTTCCATTCGTCCGGCTCGTCAGGCTTAGACCTAGCCACCAGTTGTGCTTCTTGAGTTCCGCCAGCAATAGCTTTGCTGATGAGGTCAGCGCTACGGGATGGAGTGGGGTAGCCGCCACCGCCTACTCCTGAGGGAGGTGCGGGAGGTGCGGTCCGGAATTTTGTGCCCTTTTCCCTTGGGGCTCTTGCTTCTACTCGCTGGGATTGGTATTTCTTCTGCAGGATAGAATCTTTGAGTTTCCTATGCTTGGCACATAGCTCCTTGTACTCCTTTGCGATAGGGGCATTTTTCCGAAGGATACCCGCCGCTATGGCCTCTATTTGGGTCCTACCTACAGCCGTTCTGCACCTTGCTTCCAGCTCCTGCTCACGGCGGTCAATTTCCTGCCAGGCCTGTTTGCTTTCTTCAGGGGAAAGTTTATCTTCTCGCTTTTTTAGTTCACGCTTATCGGCTCTCAGCTGTTTGAATGCCCCCTGCACGTAGTTATTTTTGGCCATTTCCATGGCACGGGGGTAGCTGATGACCCGCTTTCTCATGTGGTAAAGCTCCTTGGCCAGTTTCTTTTCCTGGTCTTCCAGTCTCGTGAGATTGCCTTTGAGTATGGAGGCCACTTCTTCTGCGGAGAATACCCTGTTCTGCTCTCTAGCAGCAAAATAGTCCTTGATGTGTTTGTCCAGAACCTTGAGTTCGCTGTCCATATTCCGCTGGAGCTTCCTGATTTCTATTTTGGCCAGCTGATTGTCATTCACATAAAAGGCAGCCCGCTTCTGGATGTCAGCCTTGCTGTGGGGAAGATTTAACCGCTCAAAAACCGGGCGTATCTCGGAGGAGACCTGACGGATTTTGAGATTAATCCTGTCCAGCTCTTTGTCAATTTCCGGGCAGATTTTAAGATAGGCCTCCAAGGCTTCCACATCGTCCCCCGCTGGCTCTATCATTCGGTCTTTGAGGAATTCCCACTCCCGTTTTTCCCTGCCGTAGCTTTTCAAGTCCTGCCAAAGTTGCTTTTCCTCGGTAGTCATGGCATCAAGGGATGCCACTTCTATGGCCTGTGGTGCCCAGATGGCCACACCACTGATGGCGGCCATGTCCTTGTCCATAGCCTGGATTTTCTGCTTTTCCTCTGCGAAGTATGCCCGCGCATCCGCATCTTCAATGTCATGCTCGTAGGCCAAAAGCCTTTCCTGCCGCTGCCTTAACTCTGCGGATTTTTCCTCCATGCTGTCCTTATCTATGGCATCCTGAAGCATCAGGCGTGAAATGATATCCTGCTCCCTTTGATGATTGGTGGCTCTCAGATTTTTCAGGTCACGTACCCTCTGCTTATCCTCAAGCAAAGGGTCAAGGGGGCCAAGATATTTTTCTGGCATTTTATTTAGCAGGTCTGCCAACAGATAGTTCCCCTCGGCCAGGGCTTCTTCCCGCTGTGCCTTGAGTGTCCTATGATCTACTCGCAGGTTTATGCCATTTCGCTCCAAAGCATCATTCTGGATCCGGGCGTAGTCCTTCCTCAGCCTCACCAGATATTTCTGACGGTCTTTGGAATTCCACTTCCAGGATTTGGCGCAGCCTCCCTTTTCCGGGTGCTGACCATTGGCCCTGCTAAAGAAAAGCTCCGGCGGACGTTCCTGCTGCCGCTCCAAATCATCAATCTCCCTTGGCGAGAACATAATATGCACATGGGGCTGACGCTCTCCATCCGACATGGCTCCAATCTTATCATGGATGGCATAGGCATAGTAGAAATCCTGCAAATGCTTCTGCATAAATTCCTCAACTATCTTCTTGTTCTCTTCCAGCCCTAGCTCGTTGGGCAAGGAAAACTCTATTTCCTTGTAGCGTTCCCCGTTGATTCTCTCATAGCGGTCTGCTGCCTGAAAAAACTTGGTGGCGCTTCCATCTGCCCAGTTGGGCAGGTGATTTGCCGTATAGAGGCATCCTCCCCTTTTCTTGAAAATGGATTCACGGTTAATGTACTGCACATGACTGGAGGCATAAACGGCATCATTGCATTTCTGGAAGTTCACCATGATGTCATTTACAGTTTTATCGATTGCGTTTCTTCTGGCTCGTAGGCTATACCATCGTAGGTGCGAAGTGTGTTCTCGACATTTTTTGAGCAGGTGATTCTCCTCATCACGAGACAATTGCAATTGGCCTCTTCCTTCTGGGCGTACCATATGGCATTGGGGCAGATGAGGCAAACTGAATCCTCTTTTGGCCAAAGCTTCTAGGGTATCGAGTTTAGCGTGAGGCTCTGTGATTGATATTTCTCCTCGGCCTCTTCCTACTGATTTCCGAGGGTCGGGAATTATTCTGTGGATGTCCTTTCCCCCGGATGCTCTAAAATCTCGTTCTTCATTTTCGTAATCTTCCTTCATGATGGCCATGACCTTATTCTGGTATTCCTCGCTCCAGGTTACCGGCACTTCCAACTTGACTGCCGTAGACATGGCTTTATCAACAAAGCTCCTTCTGCCTTTCAGCTCCAGCTCGTCCCCGTAGATTTTCCGGGCAATCTCTATCCCCATGGCTATGGTTTCTTCGCTGAGAGTAGATTGCCGCATAAAGCGAACGCCGGTCTTGTCCACAAGTATTTTTCCATAGGGACTGCTGTAGAGCAGCAACTCGTTTTCCGGCAGATTTTCAATGGGGTGCTTGCCGGTAATCAGGTTATTGTAGGACAGGCTTTCCAGCTCTTCCTGCCTCAAGTCAGCAAATCTGCCCTCACGCTGGATGTACTCACAGTGAGTATGGGCATTGGTCTGTTTGCCATTAGGGCGTTTGTCTGTCTTTATCTTGAAATGGTAGTTTGGCATTGCAATCCTCCTCCAGCCAACGGTAGTTCAATGAGCGGCAGCGAATGGCAAACGGGCAGCCCCGGGAGGCTCCCCGCTCTGGCAGTGAGGAAAGGACTTTCCCTCGGTGCCGGTCTTTTTGAGTTTCTCCACCGAGAAACTCCTAAGTGAACATGTACGGCAAGGTGAACGGGGTGCCGCTCACGTATGTTGGCATTATAGCACCTATCACTGCTGAATTGTGGCCAGGTTCGAAAAGAGTACAGTTTTCAGAACCCCCTATATTTTTTCACCCAGGGGCAGAAAGTTGGTTGCGCGAAAAAATGTATAGTTTTTCAACCACCAGTAGATTTATAATGGGGTGATTTAGCAAAGGGAGGATTGTCGCGATGACAAGACTGTAAAAAACAAAGAAATAGCCTCCAAGCCCCAGATAAGAAGATAGCAGGGCTGGAGGCACAGAATAAGCGGCTGGAGTACGAGGAAGTGATGACATTTCACAATGTTTCACTTCATGGCAAATCCTTTAATGGTTTTTAAAAATTCCTCCTGCTCAATACGGCCTTCGATGTATCGGCGGCCAATATCCCAGAGACGATTTTTCCTCATAGACGCTACATAGAGTGGCTGCTGGAAAACCGCATAGCATTCCATGAGGCGATCACGAGAAGTGTTCTGTGCAGTTTCACCGAAGCCATCATAACAGTCTTTAGGGCTGATTTGTCCAATGGCATTCTGAAATAGTCTCATAAGTTCTTCTGTATTGGGCTGTCTTTTTTTCTCTACCCAGGGCTTCACCCTAGCCATGAATCTGTCGTCAAGAGCCAGTGGTGCATAGCCCATGTGCTCAATGGACAGCGGCAAGTAAAGACGGGTAGGATCAAGGACGCTCAGATTATGCTGATGGCCATGGATGTTGATATCTGCATCGTGACCAAATTGAGGACGATGTGAGAACAGCAGGCGTATCCCCTGGATTCTCAAGGTCAGTGTTTCAGCCACCAGGCTGAAACCTGCCGACATGTAGAATGAATCAGACCGCTCATCGTGATTGCCGCGCAGAAGTATCTTCCTACCCGGCCAGCTGCCAAGCTTCTGGACAAGCTTCTTGTCGAATGAAACATCGCCCAGGTGAATCATAGTATCATCGTCAGTCACGCTTGCTTTCCAGCGGCGCTCTATGAGAGATTCGAAATCATCAGGACGGTTACAATATCGTTTTATGTTCTCATGCCCTAGGTGGGTATCTGTGATTACAAAAATCATGGAAATCATTCTCCTTGTTTGCAGCAGCCTTGCATATCTGTCAAACCTCTCCCACGGCAAGTTCTCACCATGAAGTTGTTTGACAATATCACTTTTCCGCAAAAACCGAACTCATGCGCTCCACTGCTATGCGAGAAATACCATATCTGGCAGCCAGCTTGCGCCAGTTTTCTGCGACTATGCTCTTGGTGCTGTCCACGATTTCCTTGGCTTCCCTCAAGCTGAGCTGGTAAAACTCCGCAGTTTCCAGAGTCAGCGACATATCAAGGGAACTATCTTCCTCCGTTATGCCCAAGGACAAACTGCTGCCATAAGGATTCGGATTTACATCAAACAAAGGGGAAAGGTGCCAGCCGTCATTATGCAAGAGAAAGCCATGATTTCACAGATGATCATCTGCGTTGGCTATGGCAATGTTGAAGACAATGCGGCTCCATAGCTCCTTCAGGTCTTTCTTGGCCTGGGGACTGTGTGCCGTTATCCAATCGGCAATATCAAGATAAGTCGCGAAATTGTCGTTATCCGTTTTACCCAGCATGGTCATGGCAGAAGCCATGTGAATCCTGGCTTCTTCGTAAGAGATAAAGCCTGAGGCTCTAGACTTCTCTGGCCCGAGTTTTCTGCACATACAAGTTCCCCAGGTATACTTGCCCACGATAGCAGTCATCTAATAGCAGTATATGGCCTTATTGTCCATCTTTATCCCTCTTGGATGCTCTGCGGGCTACTTTCAGTCCCAAATCCTGTATCAAGCGTCCTTTGGCATCGTCCTTGCAGATGAGTAACAAGTCTTTGTCCATGCCCTCTATGGCATGTAAGACCTTGGCATAGGCACCCATGGAAACGGAAGGGCTGCCCTTCTCTATTGCCCAGACAGTAGTACGGGCTAATCCGGCACGTTCAGCAATGACCTCCATGGGGATATTACGGCGTAAGCGGGCCAGCTTGATTTGCTCTCCCATGCGTTGAAGGGTTCGCTGAAGGCTAGGTGTCAGAACTATTTTCTTTCCCACTTTTCTCACTTCCTGATAATGTTTGTATTTACTAACATTATAGCTAAATGTGTTCATTATTACAAACATTATAGATAAGAAGAAAAGGCAAGCAAGCAATTAATGGGGACATTACTTTAATAGGTGTCACAAGACCTGTGGACAAGTCCCCCTTTGCTATGCATGCTTTTAGCATATATGCTATATATGCTTTGCGCGTCTGAAATCCGCGTCATTGCTAGGCTTATGGCACTTAATCGTAGGGAAATGTGACTAGTTCGTAGGAAAATGTGACCTAATTAGGCTTTTAATCGTAGGAGAATGTGACCAGTTTGTATGGAAATGTGACCTATTGGGGTTAATAATCGTAAAAAATGTACTTGTATACCCTACGATAGCTGTGTAAAATATAATCGTAGGGTATTGTGACCTATATTTTAAGCTAAATATTAGGGTGGAAATCACAATTTAATACGATTAACGAGTATGATTAGCAAATGAGGTAAAGATATGTCTGAGGAATTAGATGCGAGAAGACCTATTGTTTATCAAAGTAATCCGTTAGTAGAAGGACGACAGCCGTTCGGTGCTATCGAAATGCGCCTATTTTTACTTGCTCTGCAACATGTAAATCCGCATGTATCCCAAAATGATAAATATTATGACGAGGCATTCAAAGATTTACGGTTAACTCCTGGGCAGGTAAAAAACATATTCGGACATGGTGAGTATCTTAATAGATTGGAATCTATATGTAAAGGCATGGCTGAGAAGGTAGTCACTGTACGTGATAGCGAGGGTGGCTTAACTATATATCCTATATTTGGACGCATACATTATAAACCAGAAGAAGGGTTGTTAATTAAATTTAACGAGGATATGAGACCGCTCATATTAGATATACTTGAATCTGGAAGAGGCTATACTAAATTAGATGCAAAACAACTTTTTGGACTTCATTCTGCTTACGCAGTAAGATTATTGGAGATAATGTTACAATATCGTGGTATGATGCAGAATAATACGATTACTAGATATGTAACAGTTGATGACTTAAGATTTCTTATGAACATAGAAGAAGGAAAGTATCAGCATTTAGGGTCATTTGTGCAAACGATAGTAGAAATGCCTATAAAGGATATAAATGAGAGTACAGAATATGATATAAGTTATGAGAAAATAAGAAAAGGTAGAAAAATATTAGGTTTTAATTTCACACTCAAAGTTAATGAAGTTCAGTTAAGTGATGAGATAAAAAACAACATAAAATTAGAAATGCCTCCTAGCAAAAAAAATAGACATGGTTTGTCAGCAAAGGTGGTTACACAGCTAACAACAATATGTGGTAGTAAAAACGAGTTTGAACTGAGAATGGAGCATGCCTTAAAGTTAGCTAAACAGAGGAAGCCGGACAATTTGCAGGGATTCTTGTATAATGCTATAAAGGAAAACTACAGACAGCAGGACTTGGACGCACAAGCGGCTATTGAGCGTGAAATGAAAGCAATTCAGGAAAATAATGAGTGGGAACAAGTGGCGCTCAAAATGTTCTCTAACGAAATAAGTGTCAAAGAGGACAGGCCGGAGATTCCCTTTGACCAAGGTAATCCCATGGATGCAGCTATAGTACGCCTTATCAGGAATGCCTTAAAGGAACGAAGGTTAGATTTTACGACCAGAAGCAGGTTAGAAGACCATAATATGAGCGTCCCACGATTCCTAGAATTGTATGGGATGGTGTAAAGTGTCTATAATACCTAGTAATCCATAATATATGTATCGGATATAATAAGTATTACTAAGCGTTAATATAAATATAAAATTTATTACATAAACCTGTCACAACTGGGCAGGCCTATTGGCCAATATATCTTCAAGATTAATGTGAATTAGAAAAGTCGACAGTCTAAATGAGAATGGGTAGCTGTTGGTTTTGAGGTGATGGGAAATGCTTTTACACAAAGCTGGAATACCGTAGCTTGAAAGCGTATGGAAAAATTGGCGCAGAAAACACCAGCCCTTGAAAAAATAGAGTCTACCCCGGATTTTGTGTAAACCTCCCAAGTGATGTAAAATGGGAACATCACTTGGGAGGTATTTTTATGAGCAGAAAATCACGCACCCCAGAAGAGCAAGCCCGCCGGGAGAAGATTCGGGCACTGCTGCAAGAAAGCAACGTCACCAGCATGGAGGACATTCAGAACTTATTTAAGGAAACTATAGCAGAGTTCATGGAGAATGGCCTTGAAGCAGAGCTGGATGACTCCCTGGGCTATGGTAAGTATGACTACAAGAACAAGGATACGGACAACAGCCGTAACGGCCACAGCCGCAAGAATCTCCGCACCAGCTTTGGCGATGTGGAGATTTCAGTCCCCCGTGATCGTAAAGG
>NZ_FNWN01000038.1:0-19649 GCF_900108415.1 Selenomonas sp. KH1T6 | reverse complement strand
GATCACGGGGGACTGAAATCTCCACATCGCCAAAGCTGGTGCGGAGATTCTTGCGGCTGTGGCCGTTACGGCTGTTGTCCGTATCCTTGTTCTTGTAGTCATACTTACCATAGCCCAGGGAGTCATCCAGCTCTGCTTCAAGGCCATTCTCCATGAACTCTGCTATAGTTTCCTTAAATAAGTTCTGAATGTCCTCCATGCTGGTGACGTTGCTTTCTTGCAGCAGTGCCCGAATCTTCTCCCGGCGGGCTTGCTCTTCTGGGGTGCGTGATTTTCTGCTCATAAAAATACCTCCCAAGTGATGTTCCCATTTTACATCACTTGGGAGGTTTACACAAAATCCGGGGTAGACTCGCTATTTTATGGAGATTACTCGCCGTAAACTTCCTTGAGCTTGCTAAGAGCTACCACGGCATACAGGCTTTCCAGAGGTCGCTGCTGCCATTCCTTGGCGAGAGGAAGCACCTTGTCAGTTATGCGGCTGATGGTCGTATCTGAAACAGGCCATAGATATCCTGAATGTGGCTTTCTATATCGCTGGTAGACATGCCCTTGGCATACATGGAAACTATCTTATCCTCAATATCCTGGCTGATGCTAGTCTGGTTCTTCTTGACGAGCTGAGGCTCAAATTCCCCCTTGCGGTCACGAGGGACGGAAATCTCCACATCGCCAAAGCTGGTGCGGAGATTCTTGCGGCTGTGGCCATTACGGCTGTTGTCAGTGTCCTTGTTCTTATAGTCATACTTGCCATAGCCAAGGGATTTATCTAGCTCTGCCTCAAGGCCATTCTCCATGAACTCAGCTATGGTTTCCTTGAACAAGTTCTGGATGTCCTCCATGCTAGTGACGTTGCTTTCCTGCATTAGTGCCCGAATCTTCTCCCGGCGGGCTTGCTCATCTGGGGTGCGTGCTTTTCTACTCATCAAAATACATCCCAAGTGATGTTCCCATTTTACATCACTTGGGATGTTTACACAAAATTCGGGATAGACTTAAAAATTGTTTCGTCAATAATAAGTTCCATATCTTCGATTGCCTTCACATTAGAATCAAAGACATCAACTTCATTTTTTATTTGCATAATATCATTTCTTAACTTTTCAAATTGATTATAAACACGGTATAGCAAATCTATTTCGTGTAGCGAAGCTTTATCATATGATATATCATTTAATCTATCTATTTCATCTGATTCTAAACAGCTTTCCATATTATCGGCGAAATAGTTATGAGCATAATCATCGATATTAAATTCGAATATATTTATAATATCCTCATTTTGTGATAAGTTTTTTATATTAGTTATTGTTGTTTGAAAAAATGACGTTATTCTACGAAATTCCTCATACTTTGATATTATGGTATCTACTCGGTTAAATAAATCTTCACATTCATCGATGTTATTTATAACATCACTTATTAAATTTGTGAAATCGTTAGTATAGGTATTAGTGGTTAAATATCCATTATCATCAAATATAAAAGCTTTTTCACAAAAGATATCTACACTATTACTTAATGATGACAATGCATAAGATACATCTTGAAATGCGGATTTGTCACTACCGGCATATATTATTGTCTCGGGAGCATGAATTAAATCATTATTGATAACCTCTTTAATTTCCATTGCTTTTTCTCTGTCACGAAATGTGATTCCTCCTTCAAAATTTATTTGCGAACCATCAGAATAATTTGCGGAGCCTATGTAGACCAAATCGTCTACAATGAAGACTTTTGCATGATTGTCAAAGTTAAAATATACTTTTGTTGGGCTAGCAAATCTGCTTGGGTCTAATGCTCGAAAATAGCTGATTATTTGGTTATGCTCGTTTTGTTCATTGAAATGGTCTGTTTGAAATACTGTTCTAGCTGTGTTTGATAATCGATTGGGAATATTGCTAATAATAGTAATGTGCTTGTTTTCTAATCTGTATAATTCTCTTAATAATTCACTTGCACGTCTATTCCACCGTGGAGTTATGTCAAGAGTGACGATGGTAATTTCTTCTGCATTAAAAAAATCATCTCTAATTTGTTGAAAGTTGAAGCTGTCTTTTCCAAATATGAATCTGCCGTTTGTAATATTAAGAACTATCTCAGACATATTATATCTCCATGTTGATAATTGCTTATGATTTGTTGTTATAGATAACATTAAGGCGAGTACATCCACCATACAGAGAGTGCGTTATATATCGCCACAAACATGCCCTCTGCAAATTGCAGAGGACATATTTGTATTGTGTGTTTTATTCGCCGTATACTTCTTTGAGCTTGCCAAGGGCCTCATCTGGGGCGATGCCTTTTCCAGCAAGGTACTCGTTGAGAACCTTGAAGTCGGTCTTGGTTTTGGCATCTTCCAGCTTAGCCAGGTCTGCTTTGAGGTTTTTCAGTTCCTCGGTTTTCTTCTCAATCTTTGCCTTGATGTCTTCGATTTTCTGCTCGTAATTCACTACTCTTGCCATAATAATTCCTCCTAAAAAAGATGATATGATGGTATGAACTCATCTAAGATATGAAGTTTCCACATAAATGTCGATTTTCCTGCTTGGTATTTTCGTCAAAAGGGAATTTCCACGCCATAGGCCTCTGCCGAAATGCTCATATCTTGCAAAGCGGGAACACCGATAGAGGCAGCTGGTTCTGGAAATGGAATGGCTGTACTCTCTGCATCCGGGGCAAGCTGCTGGGCAGGGGAAGCTTCTTTGCGATAATCCACGAACTCTACAATGTCAGCGGTGACTTCGCTGAAATTCAGGCGTTTGCCGTCTTTGGTAGTGTAAGTGTTGGTGGAGAGGTGCCCCCGGACATTTACCTGTCTGCCTTTGAGCAGGAAATCCCGGCAGTGCTCGGCGATTTTGTCCCACGCATTGATGCGATGGAACTCTGCCGGAATCTTGCCCTCCTTGTTCTTCTTGAAGCCTTTGGGACTGGCGAGATTGAAATGGGAAACCAGTCTGCCATCCTTGGTAACACGGCTGTCAATGTCAGTGGCAACCCGGCCACTGAGGATTACGATATTCATAAATCATCCCGCCTTTCGGTTGAAGTTTTTCTTTCCGTAGCTGCCGTTTTTCTTTTTGGCCGGAGCCGGATTGAAGTCTGGCTTGCCACGCTTATCGCTGAAAATGGATTTGCAAGCTCTTTCCGGGTCCGTACAAATCCAATATTTCTTTCCGTTCTTCTTGGAGGTTATGAGCTTCAGAGGTCTGCCGCACTGGGGGCATTTAGGGATGTCTTGGGGAGGTTCGATTTCCTTGTGAATGGCATCGTCCAGAAGTTGCTGGATATAGGTTTTCTGCTGGGAGAAGAAATCCTGCACGGACATTTCTCTGTTGCTGATGGCCTCCAAGTTTTTTTCCCAGAGGGCTGTGATGTCTGGGTAGGTGATGCTGTCCGGCAGAAGCTGGATTATCATCATGGCCTTTTCCGTGGGCACCAGCTCTTTCTTCTCCAGCTTCAGGTAACGTCTTTCCTGCAATAGCTCAATCTCCCCTGCTCTGGTGGCCTCGGTGCCGATGCCGGAGCAGTCTTTCAGTATGGGTTTCAGGGATTTGTCCTTCACATAACCGCCGATGTTCTTCATGGCGGCCAGCAGGGTGGAAGTGGTAAAACGCTTGGGAGGCTTGGTTACTTTGGTAACCAGTTCGGCTTCCTTGTTTGTTACGCTCTCACCATTTTGCACCGCTGGAAGCTGGGCTGTTTCTTCCTTATCCTCGTCTTTGTTTGTCGGCTCTCCCTGATAGAGTACCTTCCAGCCGGGGGAAAGAATGACCTTGCCATTTGCCACGAAGATTTCCCCGGCGGATTCAATCTCAATACGGGTAGTGAGGAATTTCTGTGGAGGGTAGAACTGGGCAAGGTAGGCTTTAGCCACCATTTCATAGAGGTTACGCTGCATATCCGTCAGTTCGTCCATGTTGGCCTTTACCGTAGTGGGCACAATGGCGTGATGGGCAGAAATCTTCTTGTCGTTCCATGCCTTGCTGCGGAGTGTCCTGTCAGCTCCCTGCACGAATTTCTCAAAATCCCCGGACAAAGAGCCAAGGTTATCGAGGATTTGTGGCACATCTGCCAGTTGATTGGTGGGCAGGTAGTCACAATCGGAGCGGGGGTACGTGGTGAGTTTCTTCTCGTAGAGTTCCTGCTGAGTGTCCAAGACCTGCTGGGGAGAGTAGCCGTATTTTTTGCCCGCCGCAATCTGCAGGGCAGACAAGGAATAAGGGAGAGGCGGCTGGGACTGTCCTTCCTTTTGCTCCACTTTGCGGATAGCCCCTGTTTGTCCCTGAACCTTGCTGACTATGGCCTCGGCCCGGGCTTTTTCAAGAAGTCTCCCTTCTGCATCCAGTCCCTCCATGTCATCTGGCATCTGCCAATGGGAGATAATCTCCCCCTGCGGGTGCTGCCAAGTGGCTCTCACCTGAAAATAGTTCACCGGATGGAAATCCTGAATTTCTTTTTCCCGGCGAACAACAAGGCCGAGAGTGGGTGTCTGTACCCGGCCTACACTGACCACGCTGCTGTACCCTGCCTTTTCGGCGTGTTTTGTGCAAGCACGGGTCATGTTCATGCCAATAATCCAGTCTGCCCGGGAACGGGCAAGGGCTGAATTTCGGAGGCCGATGAATTCCCTGTTATCCCGTAAATCCCTCAGGGCTTCATGGACAGATTTCTCATCTAAGGCATTGACAAGAATTCGCTGGACTGGCTTTTTCGAGAGAACGCCGATGTAGTTCAGCACCTCATCCACAAGCAGCTGACCTTCCCTGTCCGGGTCCCCGGCGTTGACAATGGTATCGGCCTTTAGGGCTAAATCCTTCACGGCCGTGAATTGCTCTTTGGCATTTGCCTTGACCTTCATCTGCCACTTTTCCGGGATAATTGGCAGGAGGCCAATGTCCCAGGACTTGTATTTCTCATCATACTCCTGTGGCTCAAATTGCTCCAAGATGTGGCCATAGCACCATGTAACCACATCATTGCCACAGACAAAGCAAGACCTTTGTTTGTCCGTACTACCCAGCCCCTTGGCAATAGCCTCGGCAAGGCTGGGCTTTTCGGCTATGAATAGACGCATGGAATTCCCTCCTTAGAAAGTGGTCTTGCTGGCAGGTGCAGCCATTTTCACTTCTGTCGTATCGCTGGATGAGGGCGTAGTGGATTTTTCGGTTTCCGGCTTTTTCTCCTTGCCCATGTTCTCGATAAGGAGCCGGAGAGCTGCTTGCATGGTGTCCTTGTCCTCAAGGTCAATACCGAAGCTGCTGAGTTCCCCTACCATATTGGAGTGCTTGCTGGCGTTCAGGCTGTACTCCAAGGTCTTGATTTCTTCTTTCAGCTTATTGCGGCGGTCACGGAGCTTGTCCAAATCCTTTTCCACCACTTCGAGCTGTTCCTTCTTCTTGGCCAGTTGCTCTGATTTCTTATCTCCGTCACCGCTGACAATCTGGTAAATGCTTTCTACTTCCTGATGGCTGATGTTCATAAGTTTGCCTCCCTTTTGTAATCCTGCAAGATTCGCAGAATCCTGTCATGGTCATAATTTCCCAAGATACCCGCTTCCTCAAAAATCAATCCAGCTTTGTAGACCATTAGTATGTGCTGGTGTTTTCGAGCCATTTGGTTCTCTTGGGCAATCTCTCTCTCCAAGGTTTTCTGCTTTGCCTCCATATCCTCAATCTGGCGATTGACAGCGGCAAGGCTTCTCTTCCGCCGCTCTAACCGTGTTATAGGCATCACCTTCCTTCCTAAGAGATACCCATATTATAAATATGGTAGAGGGTCGGAAAACTATACAATGTTTTACTCTACGTAAAAATTCCCCTTAGGGTGAAAAATTATAGGGGGTTTTGAATCCTCGCCTCTTTTCGAACCTGGCCCCATTTCGGTAAGTATAGGTGCTATAATGCCAACATACGTGAGCAGCACCCCGTGCACTGGGCTTTCCATGTGCATCTAGGAGTTTCTCGGTGGAGAAACTCAAAAAGAACGGAACCGGGAAAATGCCCTTCCCCCGGTGACAAAACGGGACAGCCCCGCAGGACTGCCCTTTTGCCATTCGCTGCCGCTCATTGAACTGCCGTTGGCTGAAGGAGAAGACCATGCCAAACTACTATTTTGACCTAAAGACAGACAAACGCCCCAATGGCAAACAGACAAGTGCCTGTACGCACTGCGAGTACATACAGCGTGAGGGCAAGTATGCTGAATTGGGCAAGGAAGAGATTGAAAGCCTATCATTCAATAACATCATCACTGGGCAGAACATCATTGAGAATCTGCCTGAAAAGGAAATGCTACTTTACAGCAGTCTCTACGGGAAAATCCTCGTGGACAAGTCTGGCGTTCGATTTATGAAGCAATCAACCCTCAGCGAAGAAACCATAGCCATGGGGATAGAGATTGCCCGGAAAATCTACGGGGACGAGCTGGAGCTGAAAGGCAGAAGCAGCTTTGTCAATAAAGCCATGACAACAGCAGTCAAGCTGGAGGTGCCGGTGACTTGGAACGAGGAATACCAGAATAAGGTCATGGCCATCATGAAGGAGGATTACGAAAATGGAGAACGAGATTTTAGAGCAGCAGGTGGAAAGTACATCAGTAGAAAAATCGCTGACCCCAGAAAACAATCAAGGCGAGGTAGTTATGAAATATCCTACCCAGAGCCTCACGCTAAACTCGATACCCTCGAGGCTATGGCCAAAAGAGGATTCAGTCTGCCTCACCTGCCCCAATGCAATATGGTTCGCCCAGAAGGAAGAAGCCAGCTGTTACTGTCTCGTGATGAGAACAGTCACCTGCTCAACAAATGCCGAGAATCCACTTCGCATCTGCGATGGTATAGTCTTCGGGCAAGAAGAAGCGTAATCGACAAGACCGTAAATGACATCATGGTAAACTTCCAGAAACGAAATGATGCCGTTTACGCATCCAGTCATGTGCAATACATCAACCGGGAATCCATTTTCAAGAAAAGGGGTGGCTGCCTCTATACGGCAAATCACCTGCCCCGCTGGGCAAAGGGGAATGCCAAAAAGTTTTTTCAGGAGGCAGACAAGAACGAGCGTGTCAACGGGGAGCGTTACAAAGAGATTGTCTTTTCTCTGCCCAACGAGCTGGGGCTGGAAGAGAATAAGAAGATAGTGGAAGAGTTCGTGCAGAAGCATTTGCAGGACTTCTACTATGCCTATGCCATCCATGACAAGGTGGGAGCCATGTCTAACGGGGAGCGTCAGCCCCATGTGCATATCATGTTCTCTCCAAGGGAGATTGACGAAGTGGAACGGCAGCAGGAACGGCCACCTGAGCTTTTCTTCAGCAGGGCTAATCCTACGCATCCGGAAAAAGGCGGCTGTGCCAAATCGTGGAAGTGGAATTCCAAAGACCGCCGGAAATACCTTATGGGGCTGAGGAAAGACTATGCTGTTATTCAGAATGAGGCCTTGGAGAGGAATGGCGTGAATCTCCGGGTTGACCACCGTACACTCAAGGCACAGAGAGAAGAAGCCTTGGCCAACGGGAATTATTTTCTAGCCGACTTGCTTCATAAAATGCCGGAGAAGTATGTGGGTCCCGTAGAGCTGATGAAAGCCGATAGCCAAGTGGTGAAGAAGCAGAAGCAGCTTAGGGAGGATAATCACCAGCGAGAAAAAGACCTTATATCTCGGCTGATGCTTCAGGATGCTATAGACAAAGACACCATGGAGGAAAAATCCCAAGACCTGCAGCAGTGGCAGGATAGAATCTTTGCCTATGAGCCGGACATTGAGGATGTGGATGAGCGGGCATACTTCATGGAAGAGAAGCAGAAAATCCAAGCCATGGAGAAGGACATGGTGGCGGTTTATGGCATCACCATCTGGGCACCAAGGGCTGTAGAAATGGCTTTCCTTGATGCCATGACCACCGAGGAAAAGGAACTCTGGCAGGACTTGAAAAGCTACGGCAGGGAAAAACGGGAATGGGAAATCCTCAAAAGCCGCATGGTAGAGCCACCGGCTGACGATGTGGAGGCCTTGGAGGCTTATCTCAAAATCTGCCCGGAAATCGACAAAGAACTGGACAAGATTAACCTCAAAATCCGGCAGGCTGCTGCCGACATACGCCCGGTGTTCCAGCGGCTGAACCTGCCGCACAACAAGGCCTCCATTTTGAAGCGGGCTGCCTTTTATGTGAATGACAACCGTCTGGCCAAGGTAGAAATCAGGAAGCTCCAGCGGAACATGGCCAGCAAACTCAAGGCCTTGGATAAGCATATCAAGGATTATTTTGCTGTTAGACAAAAGAACCGGGCGTACTCTGCCGAGGAAGTGGCCAGTATCCTCAAAGCCACGCTGACAAGGCAGGAAGCTGCCGAAAAACAGCTGGCCAAAGAGCTTTATCACATGAAGAAACGGGTAATCAGCTACCCCAGAGCCATGGAAATGGCCAAAAACAACTATGTGCAGGGGGCTTTCAAACAGCTGAGAGCCGATAAGCGGGAACTGAAAAAACGAGAAGACAGGCTATCCCCGGAAGACCGCCAAAAAGCATGGAGGGAAATTGACCGCCGTGAGCAGGAACTGGAAGCACGTTGCAACACGGCAGTTGGCCGGTCAAAAATCGAAGCCATAGCCGCTGGCATACTTCGCAAAAATGCTCCTATAGCCAAAGAGTACAACGAGCTGAGTTCCAAGCACAGGCAGCTCAAAGATTCTATCCGGCAGACCAAGTATCAATCCCAGCGTGTAGAGACAAGGGCACCGCTGGAGGCGGGAAACAAATTCCGTGCAGCACCACCATCACCTCCCTCAGGAGGCGGCGGTGGCGGTGGCAGCTACCCCACCCCATCCCGTGATGCAGACATCATCAGCAAAGCACTATCCGGCGGAGCCAAGGAAGCCCAGCTGGTGGCTAGGTCAAAACCAGACGAGCCGGACGATTGGAAATGGCTCAGTGAGGCAGAGAAGGATGACTTGCGAAATGACATGGCGAGCATTGATAGGTACTAAAAATCCCCTTTCTAAACGGAAAGGAGACAAGTTGAAATATAATATACTTATAATTTTCTGTTAATGTAAAGCGTTAATAAGGGGGCTATAATTGGGGGTGACAGCAGAAGAACAAAGGAAAGGCGATGAAGAAAATAGATTACCAGATAATAGAAGAAAAAGAATTATTGCAGGAAACATTTGCTGGGCTTCTGGCGAGCATGGACAGGTATCTGATGAAGCAGGAAATAGAAGATGATAGCCACCCTTTGTATGTGCTTCGCAATCAGGTCAATGAGGTATGGCTGGATGTTCTGGGGCCGAAATATACCACCATGGAGGATATGGTCAAATTACACGGGCAACTGGAATTTTTGCAGACATACATGAGGGCTTTGACGTAATGAATTATACCCAAGCTGAATTTGAAGCAGTTACTTTGCTACAAGTCATACTCCTGCCACATATGGTACTATGAAGGTGCGAGTTTAGAAGGAAATCAGCCAGTTTTGCAGAATAGCGGAGATAGTATAACTGAGAGGAGCTGATTTTCTTGAAGAAGTTTATGGGGAAAAGGTTGCAAGGCATTATTTTGGACGTGAGCGTATGTGGCTGCTTGCTCTTTGTACCTGTAGTGGCAAATGCGGCATCTGGTGGAGATATTTCGCTTCCGGCACCACAGATTAAGGAAGGTATGTCCGTCATGCAGGCTTTGGACATAAGGCAGTCAAGCCGCAGCTTTGCTGAGACAGGCATTTCTGCCTCCCAGCTATCCCATATCCTGTGGGCTGCAAACGGCATTAACCGCCCGGAAACTGATGGACGCACTAATCCCGCTGCCTTGGGGGTTCGCAGCGTTGAGGTTTATGCTGTGACAGAAAAGGGGATTTATCTTTACCAGCCCCAAACACATGCATTGAAGACCGTGGCTGAGGGAGATTTCCGCATGGCAACCACCATGGGGCAAGGTTTCGTAGGGAAGGCTCCAATTACCTTAGTCTATGTGAGTAATGCCGATGCTTGGCAAAAGGCCAGCCACATTCCCCCCAGTCGATAAGCAGGTGCAGTTTGACAGCATAGCTGCCGGAGCCATGGCTCAGAGCGTAGGGCTGGTGGCTGCATCTGAAGGGCTTGGCACTTGTGTGCGTGGTTCTATAGACCATGAGGCCTTTGCCAAGGTGGCCAATCTGCAGAAAGGGCAGACTGTCGTGATAGCCCAGACCATAGGCGTTCTGCCATAAAATCCAGCCAAAGAAAGGCGGTGCCAGATTCGGCATCGCCTTTCTTTAGCTATTTCTTACGAAAATTATCCTATTCCCCCTCTAAATCGCTCAAGTGCCTCTTCGGCTGGCATATTGTGCAGCACATCCTCCAGAGCGGCCAGGAGGGGGACTACCTGCTCATTGGGTGTTTTGGCCTGTCTGGCGGCCATGACAAAATAGGCATAGACAATATCATTGAACCTGCCGGTGTTGAAAAGCTGGCAGTCATGTATTTCATAATCTTGCATTTTGCTTGTTTCGCTCCTTGTTTTGACAGGGGTCTCGGCTATAGCGAGACATTTCAAGAAAAATTATTTTAGAAAGAATCAGTGTCGGTTAAAAAATCCACGATATTGACTTGCTTTATGCCATTGTAATCTGTTATATAGCTCCTGTCCATGGTTAGTAATATCTTACTGTAATGGTCGGGGATTTTCCGCAATGGAGCTAATTCACGCTCTAAAGTCTTTTCATCCAACACCGTGGCAGAGACCTGAAAATATTTAGTTTCTGTAGGCTTGGTGGCCACGAAGTCTACTTCAAGGGAACCTATCTTCCCAACGCCAACTTTATAACCACGGCGTATCAACTCGAAATAAACGATATTTTCCAGTACATGGCCATAATCGCGGCCACTAAAGCCTAGCAGCGTATTACGTATACCTGAATCAACGATATAGAGTTTTTCTTGTGTCTTCAGGTACATTTTACCTTTTATGTCATAGCGGTTGGCACGATAGAAGACAAAGGCCTTTTCCAGCATGTTCAGGTAGCTATCAACAGTAGCAGCAGTGGTTTTGCGATTCTGACTTGTTAAGTAGCCGCTAATTTTGCTGGTTGAAATGGGATTACCGATATTGTCGGCGAGGAAGCGCACAATCCTTTCCAATAGGTCAGCATCCCTTACATTGTTGCGCTGGATTACATCCTTTACTAAAACAGTATTATATATACCACCCAAAACGCTGGTTATAATTTCCTCATCATCAGGAAGTGAGGGCGTTATAGGCATGCCGCCGTATTTTATGTACTGTTGGAAGGCAGCATCTAAGTTACCTTTCATCTCAGGCTTAAAGGATATATATTCGCTGAAGGATAAGGGAAGTACAGGAATTTCCACATATCGGCCAGAGAGAAGGGTTGATAGCTCAGAGGAAAGCATTCCTGCGTTAGAACCTGTTAAGTAGATGTCGGACTTCCCTTCTGCAAAGAGGGAATTTATGGATTTTTCCCAGTGCTCGATAATCTGAATTTCATCCAAGAGCAAATAGACGTGTTCTTTTCCTGACATTCTTTTTTGTATGTAGGAATGGAGATGTTTGTAATTTTCGAGAGAAGCGAATTCTAGCAACTCAAAATTCATGTATATAATACTGTCTGCATCAATGCCTTCATTGAGAAGGTGCTGATGGAATTGCCGCAGCAAGGTAGATTTTCCTGCTCGCCTCATGCCTACTAATACTTTGATTATAGGCATGTTTTGATATTTTAATATCTTTTCAAGGTAAGAATTACGATTTGTCATATTTTCACCATGTATGAAATCGAACGTCATTAACGATGTTTACTTTTTATATTATACCATAAAAAGTGAGCGAGTAAAGTGAATTTTTAATTTTATACTGAAAAAAACTATCTTATGCGGCTGTTTTTTACCAATATAGCATGTTTTTATGTAGCATAAGCATGGATTCCAACATTAACGATGAATATGTGCTACAATACTATCATAAGATTAGATAATATGTTCTGAGCTGTGGCACTTTAGCATGCAGCATGAGAGGTGGTGGAAAGTTGGTTAAGATTGACAGACTTCTAGTGGTTGGCGATATACACGGGAATTGGGAACGATTTTTGAATGTATATAATAAGGTGCGTTTCAACCCCGAATATGACTTGATGGTGTTTCTAGGTGATTACTTGGACAGAGGGGAAAATCCTGTGCCGGTGATGGAATGGGTTATGGAACACTTTGGTCGCAAGAATATGATATTCCTCCGGGGAAACCATGAACAGATGTTTTATGAGGCTCTGCGGGATGAGAGCTACAAGGAAGGATTGGTTGACTTTCGGTTAGAGGCACCCAAATATCTGTGGGGAGATAATGGCGGTAAGGAAACTTACAGGGCTATGGAAGCAACTGGAAGATTGAAAGGACTTACTACGGCATGGCTGCGTTTGATAGAACAGATGCCTTTGTATGCGGAAGTCGAAGCGGATGGACATAAGTACTGGTTTGTGCACGCAGATTGCAATCCGGAGCAGCCTTTAGAGAAGCAGAAGTCAAAAACTTTGCTATGGAGCAGGAACCTGGCTAAGTATCCAGGTCTGCACCAAGGGGAGCAGACTATCGTTTTGGGGCATACGCCTGTGCAGGCATTACGCCTTGGCTCCAAGCCCTGTTGGCTGAGCCAGGAAAAATTGGTGCTTATGGATACTGGCAGTTTTTTGGAAAAAGGTCATATATCTTGTGCGAACCTGCTGACAAAGGTAGTTTGGCAGTCTGAGTGAGGGGGATGGAAGCAATGGGAAGGAAAAAGGAAGTTTTAAAATACGCACCTGACGTTGATTCTGCATTGCATATTATTGAGCGGTTAGGCACTATAAGTGGCCACGAGCTAAGCTATAGGCGAGAAAGGCTGCTATTGGAACAAATTGGGCAAGTTTTGGAAATACTTGATAACAGCCATGATGAAGAAGATACTCGCATCAACTTGTGGTTTACTGCCGAACGAGGAGCTATAACAGATTGGCGAACATATGATGAGGCAGTAGAATATGAAGAAATAAATTCGAGAGAAGAGTATGAGCAATTCTGGCTTGATTATTATCCTGACGAGATAAAGTTTTACGAATGCTATTTTATAAGGCATGGTAAGTTGATGGCCATTTCTCTTGGGGAAAGAGGACTGATAGAATCTCCAGAGGAGATAATTCAAGATAAGCCAGGAGTATGGGCAGATACAACGCCATTGCTGAAATGGGCCCTGGAACAGTGCAGGAAGGCCGTGCAGCAGATAATAGCAGGAGACTATGATGGCTTCATCAAAAATAAGCTTCCATATTATTACCGTACAGGGACAATTCCGAGGCAGGAATATTGGAAGATAATTCCAGAAGGGCGGAAATATGACCTGGCAGGTAGGGATGATATAATTCTATCAGAAGAGGAAATAAAGATTTTCCAAAAGCTGGTGGCAGAGCAAAAGGCTTTCAGCGATGATGATTTTATCATCGAAGATATGACCGCAGCCAAGTATTTTGCCTATTGCCGTCTTGGTTATGAGGCCAATAACTTCCCGCACTGCAAAAAGATTGAAGACGATGTAGAGCTGTACAAGCGAATCGCTGATGGCCGGGATAATGGATTGACGGAAATAGCCCTTGATTCACCTGAAGCGTTCAATAGTTGGAAGAATGGGAAGTTGCAGGTATTCAATGGCAATCATCCATGGGAGGTAATACGTGGTGGAAGTTCGACACATGTGACCTTTTCTGTTAGTAATCGCCTTGCTGAAAACAAGGAGGGACGGTATTATTTGTATCTAGCTGGCTTGCACCGTCCCGGAGAAGTAATAAGATTTTTTATCGCCTTGAGACAGCATGGTATCATGGTTAAGCTTGGGGATATGGATGCATTGCTGGCAAGATGCCTGGGGACGGATAAAATGGGGATAGTTCCCAATGGAGTGTTGCCACGTTACTGCGAAAAGTTTTTCCCGGAGGAAAAGGTCGTTGATTTCATAAATATCCACTATTGGGATGACGAATATCCGGATTTTGTTGAGAAAACCACATGGCAGGAGGTAAAGACCCCTCAGCTGGTCAGAGATTGGATGACAGTAAAGGAATTGCTCCAATATGTGGATATGGAGCAATTAGTAGATAAGGAATACGAGGCAAACGAAAATAAACCTGCTGACAGAGCTGACGTATATAAGCTGTGGCAAACTTTTCTAAGGAAGATGTCAGAATATCCTTGTCAGAAGTCGGAGGATATGCTGGTCTTCATGAGAACCTGGGATGGATTGGGGGACGAAGTGGAAGAGTTTGTTGACGTTTCTCTGTATAGACGGTCAGATTTGGATGAATCCCATGATAAAGTTCCCCATGTGGCTCTCTTGTCTGAAGAAAGGCTGCAGCAGATGTCAGAAGAGGAATTGATAGAGTACCATAAGGGCGTGTATGCTGAAGTTCCAGAAGGCTATGCATTTGATTTCACGCCTTGGGAAGAAATGCTTGGCTTTAAGGTCAACATAGGCAATTTGCGGCGAGTTGGTCTTCAGGAATGCATACATTCTGTTCTTACAGAAATGACTTTCCATGGTATGATGGAAGATGACCAAAGCGAGCGGCGTCAGGAACTGGATGAGGCCATAGAGGAAATCGAGGAGATTCGTACTTTGCCGCAGGAGGAACAAGAGCAGCATTTCAAGAGTTATGAGGATGTTTGTGAAGAAATGGGCTGGAAAGACGAGCGTAGTCCAGAAGTACAGGCTGCTGGGCGTAAGCGATTCTGGTATTATAACGCAGTCACGGCCAATTCTGTTGTTAGCGAGCTTAAAGAAATAGTCAAGCAATAGATTATCTGGAGGGGCACCATATGATATATCTGGTTTCTGATACGCATTTTTACCACAAAAACATCATAGAGTATTGCCATCGCCCCTTTAGAAACATTGAGGAAATGAACCAGACTCTTATTTCGAACTGGAACAACGCCGTTTCTCCTGAAGACAAGGTGTATCATCTTGGGGACTTTGCGATGGCTCACTTTATAGAAGGTCAGTGGGAAAGCTACAAGCAGGCGTACATCAGAACCTGCCAGGAATTGCTGGCAAAGCTGAACGGGCACAAGATACTAATTCTTGGGAATCATGATGCAAAAGCGAGGGTAAGCCGGGAGTGCGGGTGGGAATCCGTGGAAAGGCAAGTGGTTTTGAACGGATTTCTCCTAACGCATAGGCCATGTGAGCCGACAGGGTATGTGGCTAACATTCATGGCCATGTGCATGATAAGTTGCCGTTCTATCGGCTGGAAAAGAAAGGCTGTTACTTCAATATAAGTGTTGACAAGACGGAGTTCAGGCCTGTGTCCTTTGCTTATATACAGGAAGTCATTGCGGTGAAGGAAACAGAACCATGCTTACTGGAATGAAAGTAAAACAATGAGGAGGATTTGCTTATAGCCCTTAAAGATTTACTTTTCCCTTAAAAATGACTATAATATAAGGGAAAATGAAAGGGGGTAAGGGTATGCGTCAGTTCAATTATACAAAAATCAAGGAAATGACCTGGGATTCAGAAATTCTGGGCTATATTGCTGCCATCTACAAGGAAGCCGGAAAACAGGAGCTTTATCTGAAGCAAAGGCCAGAGGAACTGGAAAAACTGGTAGAGATAGCCAAAATACAGAGTACGGAGGCATCAAATGCCATTGAAGGCATCGTGACCACCAGCACCCGCATACGGCAGCTGGTGGAGGATAAAACCACGCCGAGGAACCGTAACGAGCAGGAAATAGCTGGCTATCGTGATGTGCTGAATATAATACACGAGAGTTTCGACGCCATCCCCATCACACAGAACTTCATCCTGCAGCTGCATAAAATCATGTATAGCCATATGGGAAATTCCATGGGTGGCCGAACCAAGAATGTGCAGAATTACATCAGTGCTACTTATCCTGACGGACATACGGAAATATTATTCACCCCGCTGGCCCCTTTTGAGACGCCGGAGGCATTGGACAGAATCTGTGCAGAGTATACTCGTGTAATTGGCAATGCAGAAATAGAGCCACTTATTGCCATCCCTATCTTTATCCATGATTTCCTCTGTATCCACCCCTTCAATGATGGCAATGGCCGTATGAGCAGGTTGCTAACCACCCTGCTCTTGTATCGCAGTGGTTTTTACGTTGGGAAGTATATATCTTTGGAAGCTAAAATAGCTAAGCATAAAGATGCTTATTATGATGCACTGGGGCAGTCTCAACATGGCTGGCATGAAGAGTGCGAAAATGTTGTTCCTTTTATCAAATATCTTTTGGGTACAATAGTGGCTGCTTACAGGGACTTTGAAGACCGCTTCGCCATCGTAGAGAAGAAGATTCCTGCACTGGAAATGGTTAGGAAGGCATCTATGCAGAAGCTGGGACGCTTTTCCAAGCAGGATATCAGGGAACTGTGCCCATCCTTAAGCGTAAGCTCGGTAGAAGGGGCACTCCGCAAGTTGGTTGAGGAAGGATATCTGGGCAGAGAAGGAATAGGACGTTCAACCCGTTATATACATCTGAAATAATTTCCTTTGAAAATGAAGGCGATGCCATGCGGCATCGCCTTCATTTTAGAATTAACCGTATCTGAATTTAGTCATGAGGAACCAGCTTGGAGGTGTATCTCTTATTTAGCCGGTCAGCAACATGGGCATACCGGGCTGTTATCTTGGGGTCCCGGTGGCGGAGCACATCCTGCACCAGACGCAAATCTTTGGTTTCATGGTAAAGGTTGGTGCCGCAGCTGTGCCTGAAGACATGGCAGGAGTAGCCCGGATGCTTCAGGTCACAGGCAGCCAGAGCCTTGTTCATAATGGAGCGGAGGCCATTTCTGGAGATACGCCCCAGCAGATTCCTATTAGATGAAGAAAGTATCAGTGGTGTGAGTACGCCGTCCTTCTTTATCTCCCGGTCAGTGGGGATGGACTTCAGATATTCCTCCAGAATGGCAAAGGTCTCATCACAGGGATAGATAGGCTCCAGTCTACCTTTGTGACCCTTGCCACGAATCATAATGGCTCTGGCCTCCCAATTAATATCTTCCACGCAAGCCCTGTGAACCTCAATGTTTCGTAGCCCCTCAACTCCCATCAGGTACAGGATGAGCTTGTTTCTGTATCTGGTAAAGGGAACCTTATCTTTATCAAAGACATGAACTATCTCGTTCATCTGCTGGGGTGTATAGAAGTGCAACAGGGCATCACTGCTGCTGGAGGCGGTAGGTGCCTCAACCTCGGCAGCAGGGTTGACCCGGATAAGCTCCAGCTTCCTGGCGGCAGCATAGAATGCCCGGACAGCCACCAGCATGATTTGGATGCTGTCTGTCTTGTACTGTCGGTTTAGCAGGAACTCCCGGTACATGAGCAGCTGGTACTCGTTCATGGCCAGAGGATTCCGCTGGTTGGCTAAACACCAGCGGATGAAGAAGTCAATTTGGTTGCAGTAGTGCCGCATGGTGTCGGAGGACGGATTACCCTTGGCAATGACCCGCTGGATGAACTCGGGGTAATGGGCGATGAAATACTCCGGTGTGATTTGCTGGATGTCCAAAGTCTGGGACAACTCATTGGTTGCTATAGTCAAGCTATTGTCGGTCACGGTCTACCCTCCCCTCTCAGTTATCAGATAATTTATATTATTATCGAAAAATGACCGGATTGCTTCTCATTATATTTTAATGTGGCTTTCCCCAATTAGCAACATTAAATTTACAAAAAATTCTACACCCAAGAAACAATCATAAGATGTAATTTTACGCTCATTTAAGCCTACAAAATGGCAAGACCTGATTTGAACCATCTGACAGCCTCTGTGAGCGGTTTTAGATTTTACGTGATATTTATATGCGGAAGAACGTTATCGTGGCCTACAGGCGATTCTGAGAGGCCGTTTTTTCCGTAAAGGTCACTTTAATTTCGAACGTTCATAAATGATTGGGACTGATAGTTTACGAACGTCGAGCCAATAAGTCCGTATAAGTGTACCTTTACGCACGAATTTTTGACGGAAAAAGGGCTGTAGCGATTTACAGCCCTTCTGAGAGGTTTTAGCGGTTTGTGCGATAGTTTATATGCGTAAGGTTGCTATCGCCCCGTACAGAGGATTCTGAGAGGCCGTTTTTTGACAGTAAAGAGTTAAATTTTGTCTGAAGATATAGAAAGAGGGCTCCTTTGTCATATTTGACTGAACAGAGAAATCTATTACACTATGATAATTCTCTTCATGTATAATTATAGTAAGTAAGAATATGTACAGATTGGAGTGATTGCGATGGAAGATAAAATGTTTTGTTATGATGTTGCTAGTTGTAAGCTCGTTCAGTGCAACGATAGAAATGATTTCCTAAAATTATGCCAGAAAATACATCACGAAGAATTCTCTGATTTGTTCAGTATTTGCTCAAAAAATCCTTATGCACTGCTCATGGCAATAAGGCTTAATGAACTAGGCTTTAACGATAAGGATATAATGACACCATTCCTTAATCTTAAAAGTTTTTGTGGTTATATTATTCCTGAAAAATTAGTATATGAGCCAAGAAGAGGTGGTTTTTTAAGGATAGCTACCTATGGGTCCCATATATTTCATGATGATAATGCCATGAGGGCTTATAGACTTGATGTCCATTACAGTCAAGGGGATTGGGATGTACTTTCATTTTACTGTCATTGGCAGTTAAGCATGAAACCAGAGAAGGTAGTTGCAAAAGGCTTCTATAAAATGCTTCAAAATTGGCAGCCGGATTATATGGAAGCAATGAAATCTATTTCAGATAACTATTTGAATTTATCGAATGAATTGCGTCATGACATTTTAGAAAATGGATTGAACGCAGTTACATGCCAGCTAATTAACGAGGAAGTTAAAAAAATAGGTTTCACTGAGAAAATTACATATACAGCTAATCAACTATCATATCAATGTGAAATAGACGGATTTATTTTCCGTTTGCTTACAAGTGGTGAAGCATTTTATAAGGGATGCTATCCATATAGCCAAGTAATTCGTGGTCACTCTGTATGTGATGGCATGCTCTTAGTGGGTATATATAAAGGAGAAAAACTGAAAGCCTGTTTTGAATTATTACAAGGTGTGGTAGAAAGATTTGAACCAAAATCACATAGTCCCGGCTTAAATGAAGCAAAAATATGGATTGCATTTCTTCATTGGCTAAAATGGACAGGTTTGGCTGAAGAATACTGGAATGCCGACGAAGACGATATTTGTTACTTGGAAGATGAAGTTGTAGGAAAGCCTTTGTCAGGTTACTCTAAACCCATTGATGAGAAAGGTGCGATGCAGCATGCATGAAATTATCTATGCCTATAATGGGAAAGAACATATCTGGAAAGAAGTAAATTTACCAGACAGACCAGAAAACATGCCTATCTTCTTTATAGTAGAATATAAAGAAGAATATACACAGGAATCGTGGCTAAAAGTATGGTGTCCGTTTCACAATGCTTATGAAGAAATAGAGAATCACAATGATGATGTATTGATAACAAGTCAAGGATGTCGTTTGGAAGGATTCTGTGTTAAGGCGAGTCTACCCCGGATTTTGTGTAAACCTCCCAAGTGATGTAAAATGGGAACATCACTTGGGAGGTATTTTTATGAGCAGAAAATCACGCACCC
>NZ_FNWN01000037.1:0-19808 GCF_900108415.1 Selenomonas sp. KH1T6 | reverse complement strand
AATGAGTGTATCTAGCTTTATGGGCTTCCTGAAAGGGAAAAGCAGCTTAATGATATACGAAAAATGGGGGAATATGAAATATAAGTATAGAAATCGTCAGTTTTGGTGTAGGGGATATTTTGTGGATACGGTAGGCAAGGATGAGAAGAAAATAGCAACATACATACAGGAACAGCTGAAGGAGGATGAGCTATCTGAACAGTTGACGCTAAACTTTGAGGACCCGTTTACGGGTAGCAGGCAGTAAGATGCAAGGGACGGACCGTACAGGCGCTGTAAAGCGCAGCTGGCAACGGTGAGGCCTTATAGGCCGTAAAACTAAAACCCCCGGCTGTGCCGGGGGATATTTATTTGGCAGAGCAGGTAATCTTCGGCTGGTGTCGAAGAAGACCTTAAGTATTTGTGTATTTGTTGATGGGAGGATTTTTCGATGAAGAAAGTAATTGCCATCAATGGCAGCCCGCGGCGCAACGGCAATACGGCAGAGCTTTTGCAGCAGGCCTTGAAGGGAGCAAAGGAAGCTGGTGCGGAAACTGAACTGGTTAACTTGTACAGCCTGAATTTCAAAGGCTGCATCAGCTGCTTTTATTGCAAGCGCAAGGATAAGGAGCATGGCATCTGCGCGATGAAGGACGATTTAACGCCGGTTATCGAGCGCATCAAGGAGGCCGACGCCTTGATTATGGGCGTGCCTGTTTACTTTATGAACCTCTCTTCCGGCATGAGCGCCTTTATCGAAAGGCTGCTGTTTTCCAACTACATTTACAGCAATGAAATTCCGACGGTATTTCCCAAGTCCCTGCCCAATGCCTTTATCTACACCATGAACATGACGGAGGAGCATGTCAAACAGTTTGGTATGCGGGAAAAATTTGCCGTTCATGAAGGTTTTGCCAGCAAAATCCTGCAGGCGGAAACCAAGACCCTTTATGTGTACAATACGACACAGTTCACCGACTATGACAAATATGAGTCCTCAATCTTCGACCCACAGGCTAAAGCTGCCTATCGTGAGGAAATGTTCCCTAAGCAGTGTGCAGCAGCTTATGAATTGGGCAAGAACTTGCTGGTTTGAATTTAAGAAGGTCAACAGTCCTGATTCCCCTGCCAGATGCAAATGGCAGGGGATTTTCTTTGCTGTTTTCTATTGCTGCTGGATATGGTCAAACCGTATACCTTGCTTGGGTCAAATCTTCAGTCCTCACAAAAGTTGGTCAAAACTTCCGTTCCTTCCTGCTGGATTGGGTGCCGAAGAATGGCAAGGACAAAGTTGTTTGGCCTGTGTGATATTACGCCGAAGCTTAAAGGACTGCTTTGTGATGAAGGCAAATCTATGCATTTATATGTCTGATAAGCATAGCTGTCTATTTCTTATAAGTATTGGTAATTGCAGAACATCATCGCTATAATGTAATCAAGCTAAACGATAAAAGGTGCAAGTGAAGCAAAGGAGCATAGAGATGGTGGAGAAAATTTTCAAAAGCAAGAAGATGGTTCTGGCAGCCCTGATGGCAGGCGTGATGTCCTTTGGCCTGATGGGAAATGGCGTGCAGGCAGCAGATAAAGGAGCGGCAGGTATGAAGAGTGCAGAAGTCAAAAGCGACAGGATGATCAAGGCCGAAAAATTGCAGCTTACCCAGGAGTGGGACAAGGTCTTTCCCAAGAGCGACAAAGTTGACCACCGCAAGGTGACTTTTGTGAACCGTTACGGCATTACGCTGGCAGCTGATATGTATGTGCCCCGGAATGCCAAAGGCAAGCTCCCTGCCCTTGCCGTCAGCGGCCCCTTTGGTGCTGTCAAGGAGCAGTCCTCCGGCCTCTATGCCCAGGAAATGGCTGAGCGAGGTTTTTTGACCATTGCCTTTGACCCGTCCTTCACCGGGGAAAGTGGCGGACAGCCCCGTTATGTGGCTTCGCCGGACATCAACACCGAAGATTTTTCCGCAGCAGTGGATTTTCTGTCCATCCAGGAAAATGTGGATAAAGACCGTATCGGCATTATCGGCATCTGCGGCTGGGGTGGCATGGCCCTCAATGCAGCAGCCAGCGATACCCGCATCAAGGCTACCGTGGCTTCCACCATGTACGACATGAGCCGGGTGATTGCCAATGGCTATTTCGACAGGGATAAGGATGAAGCAACTTTGAAAAGGGAACGCTATGCCAATCGTGAAGCCTTGAACGCCCAGCGCACCGAAGATTACAAAAACGGCTTCTATAAAAATGCCGGCGGTGTGCCGGATGTCCTGCCGGAAGATGCTCCCTGGTTTGTGAAGGATTACTACACCTATTACAAGACGGAGCGTGGCTATCATCCCCGTTCCCTGAACTCCAACGGCGGCTGGAATCAGACTTCGGCTCTTTCCTTCATGAATATGCCGATTCTCTCCTATGCCGATGAAATCAAGGGTGCTGTGCTGGTGCTTCACGGCGAAAAAGCCCATTCCCGCTACTTTGGTGAAGATGCCTTCAAGAAGCTGCAGGGAGACAATAAGGAACTGGTAATCGTACCAGGAGCATCCCATATTGACCTTTATGACAATAAAGCTCTGATCCCCTTTGACAAACTGGCTGCCTTCTTTGACAAAAATCTGAAGTAATACCCGTAATACCGCCCTGCGAATATACATCCTGGGTCTATGCATTGACAAAATTGTCCTTTTGCCCTATGCTATGAAACATAATATGAGTTGACACCTGTTGCCACCGGGTAATGGGAGGAGCGTCATTTTCTTATCGGTAGGTCTTGGCAGATAAGAAGATGGCGCTGTTTTTGTAGGAGGCAGGATAATATGTTTAGGAAGATGCGGAGATTCAAGCAGCAGCTGCCGGAGGCGGAGTGCAGGGAAGTTTTGCGGGAGCAGAAGCGGGGCGTGCTGTCCATGCTGGGAGACGATGGCTATCCCTACGGCATCCCTATGAATCACTGGTACTGCGAGGAAGAGGGCGTCCTTTATTTCCACAGTGCCAAAGAAGGGCACAGGATGGATGCCATCAAGGCCTATGATAAGGTGAGCTATTGTGTTCACGATGAAGGTTGGCAAAAGCCCGGTGATTGGGCGCTTAACATCAGGAGCGTGGTAGTCTTTGGGCGGATGCAGCTGGTGACAGATGAGGAGAAGACGCGACAAATCTGCAGCTCCCTGGTGCGAAAATTCACCGATGATGAAGCGTATCTGGAAAAAGAATTGAAACACGCCCTGTCCAGAGTGCAATGCCTGGCTTTGCTTCCTGAGCATATGACCGGGAAATTGGTCAATGAATCGTGAGGAGATTTATGCTATGGCTGATATAGCTGGTGTTCGTGAGGAAATTTCGATTGCAGGCGAAAACAAAGGTAAAGAGCGCCCTAAAAATATCATCGTCAGAGGTGCCCGGGTGCATAATCTGAAAAACATTGATGTGAACATCCCTTTGGGCAAGCTGGTGGCCATTGCCGGGGTATCCGGCTCGGGGAAGTCTTCCCTGGCGCTGGGAACCTTGTATGCGGAAGGTTCCCGCCGTTATCTGGAGGCGCTGTCCACCTACACCCGCCGCCGCATCACCCAGGCGGGCAAGGCCGATGTGGAGGAAATCCGCCATGTGCCGGCGGCTCTGGCCCTTCATCAGCGTCCTGGGATTCCGGGAGTACGCAGTACCTTTGGCACGGCTTCTGAACTGTTGAACAGTCTGCGCCTGCTGTTTTCCCGCCTGGGGAGCTATGCCTGCCCCAAGGGGCATCTTTGCCCGCCCAATATGGATGTGGCCTTGATGCTGCCCACGAAATGCCCGGTCTGCGGCGAGGAGTTTTATGGCCCTGGGGCTGAGGCCATGGCCTTCAACTCCGAAGGCGCATGCTCACGCTGCTCCGGCACAGGCGTTGTGCGTACGGTTGACGAGGCCAGCCTGGTGCCTGACGAAAGCCTGTCCATTGCCGAGGGGGCGGTGGCTCCCTGGCAGACGCTGATGTGGTCATTGATGAAGGATATCGCCAAGGAAATGGGGGTGCGGATTGATGTGCCCTTCTGTGACTTGACCCCCGCAGAGAGGGAGATTGTCTTTCACGGCCCGGCAGAGAAAAGGCATATTCTCTATGTCAATGAAAAGACCAATGTGGCCGCTGAGATGGACTTCACCTATTATAATGCAGTATATACGGTGGAAAATGCCCTGGCGAAGGTCAAGGACGAAAAGGGCATGAAGCGGGTGGAAAAATTCCTCCATGAGGCTGCCTGCCCAGAATGCCAGGGCACACGGCTGTCGGCGAAGGTGCGCTCTACTAAACTGGCCGGGAAAAATCTAGCCGAGGCCACGGCCATGACCCTTGATGAGCTGATTCCCTGGGTGAAGGCTGTGCCGGATACCCTGCCCCAGGAAATGCGCCCTATGGCCGAAAGCATTGCCGAGTCGTTTTTGGATAACGCCCGCAGGCTGAAGGAGCTGGGCCTGGGTTATCTCTCCCTTGATCGTGCCAGCAGCACCCTTTCTACCGGCGAGCGCAAGCGTGTGCAGCTGGCCAGAGCCGTGCGCAATGAAACCACAGGGGTGCTCTATGTGCTGGATGAGCCCAGCATAGGCCTGCACCCGGCTAATATTGAGGGGCTTTTGGATGTGATTGACAGCCTGCTGCGGGATGGCAATTCCGTGGTCTTGGTGGACCATGATGTGCATGTGTTGCAGCATGCTGACTATATGATTGAGCTGGGGCCGCTGGCTGGCAGCGAGGGGGGCAATTTGCTCTTTGCCGGGGATATGCAGGCGGCGGCTGAAAGCAAAGTCTCCAAGATTGCCCCCTTCCTGCACGGTGGGGCCAACTGCGGCTTGCGGAAGCGCGCATCCTGGGAAAAGATGTTTGAGCTGGGCACCATCCATCTGGAAACGGATCAGCTGCATACGGTAAGGCCCTTGCAGGTGGATATTCCCAAGGGGAGGCTGACGGTGGTGACAGGTGTATCCGGTTCGGGCAAGACCACCATGGTGCTGGAGTGCCTGCTGCCGGCCTTGACGGCCAGTGCTGCAGGGGGCAGGCTGCCACCCCAGGTCAGAGCCATAAGTGCCGGGCATACGCCGGGCCAATCTGATTGATGCCTCGCCTATCGGCATCAACATCCGTTCTACTGTGGCGACCTACAGCGGTGTGCTGGATGAACTGCGCAAGCTCTATGCTGGCACTGCCACGGCCAAGGAGAAAAAGTGGAAGGCAGGGGCGTTTTCCTATAATACGGGCAAACTGCGCTGTCCCGCCTGCGATGGTACAGGCCAGATTTCCCTTGATGTGCAGTTCCTGCCCGATGTGACCATCACCTGCCCGGATTGCCATGGCCAGCGCTATAGCGAGGAGGTCAAAGCTGTCCTTTGGCAGGGGAAAGAGGCAGAGCATGGCTATGCTTTGCCGGAAATACTTTCCCTGACCGTGAAGGAGGCGCTGCCCCTCTTTGCCGGTCAGAAGAAGATTCATGGGAAGCTTTCAACCCTGAATGACCTGGGACTGGGCTATCTGACCCTGGGGGAGGATACGCCAGCCCTCTCCGGCGGCGAAGCCCAGCGGCTGAAGCTGGCCAGTGAAATGGGCAGGACACAGGCAGATGCTGTCTTTATCTTTGATGAGCCAACCATTGGACTGCACCCGCTGGATGTGCAGGTGCTCCTGCAGGTCTTTGACCGTCTGGTGGCAGTCGGTGCCACCGTGATTGTCATAGAGCATGATCTGGATGTGATCATCAATGCGGATTACTTGATTGACATGGGCCCGGAAGGCGGCGCCAAAGGCGGCCGCGTCGTAGCCTGCGGTACGCCGGAGATGGCAGCCGGAAGCAAGGAGAGCATTACGGGCAAATACATCGCCAGGGAAATGGGAAAAGTGTGAGAGGCACCTTGGTTGTTGAATTCCTTTTTCCTGCAGGCTATAATGTAAAGAGAAATCCAGCACAAAGGGGGCTGATTTATGCGGCTGCTTAGAAAGATGCAGGAGCCGGAACGCTTTTCTCCTGCAGAGCAGAATATGATCAACTACATCCTCAGCCACAAGCGGGAAATGGCGGAGCTTTCCATCCGGGAGCTGGCAGAAAAGACCTACAGCAGCCCCGCAGGCATCTTCCGACTCTGCCAGAAGCTGGGGCTGAAGGGCTACAACGAATTCAAGCTGCGCTTCATCAGCGAAGTGAACCGCACAGAGTCCGTCCCCTGCGCGGGGATAAAGATAAAGCGTCCCATCACCGCCCAGGACGGCCCCGAGGGCATCGTCCAGAAGATGGCCGCTCTGGAAATAGAGTCCATCGAAGAAACCAAAAACGAGATGAAGATGGAGCAGGTGGTGCGGGTGGCGCAGATGATGCGGGAAGCCAAAGTCATGGATATTTATGCCTATGACCAAAACTTCCAGCTGGCTCAGATGATGGTTTACAATCTGCTGCAGGTGAAGTGCGTGGCTGTAGCCAACATCTCCCTGACCTCCCAACTGGCCCAGGCCATGCTCTCTGATGCTTCCCATCTGGCCATTATTATCAGTCGCACCGGCTCCAATAAAAGGCTTCTCAGGACGGCAAAGATCTTGAAACAGCAGGGAGCTCCCATAGTGCTCCTCTCATCTTCAGAAAAAACACCCCTGGCCAAATACGCCGACGAATTCCTCTATGTGGCCAATGCCAATACCCTTGACTATATGGATATGGGCAGCATGATCTTTTCCGTGGGGGTGCGCTACTACCAGGATGTGCTCTTTGGTCTGCTGCTGGCCCAGGACTTTGACGGCATAGAAGAATTTTCCGGACGCATGGATAACTGCCTGGGTCACTATGAAGATAAAGACCGTTTATGGTGACACTGGGTATATCATAAATTATATACAATTTGTAAACACTGTTTACACGAGAGCCGACAGGCTCTCTTTTTTTGTGAACACCGTCCCGAAAGCGCCCAAACGGATTGAAGTGAGAAAAAGCCTGTGCTATATTGTCAACTGTCGAAAGGATGATATTGATTTTACAAATGATTGGGAAAGGAAGATAGTGCATGTCCTCGAAAGTCCGAGATTATGAAAAACTGGCCGGCGATATCATCGCGGCTGTAGGCGGCAGGGATAACATTTCCGACGCCACTCACTGCGCCACCCGCCTGAGGCTGGTGCTGAAGGAAACACCGTCTGATGCCAAAGATAAGGTAGCCGCCATGGCCGGCGTCATCACCGTGGTGGAAAGCGGTGGGCAGTTCCAGGTTGTTATCGGCACCCATGTCACCGATGTTTACAATGTCGCTGCCAAAATGCTTCACCTGGAAGCAGGGGCAGGCGGCACCCAGGCTAAGAAAAGCATAGCCGCTGCTATCATCGGCGCCATCTCCGGCTGCGTTTCGCCCATTGTCTATGTGCTGGCTGCCTGCGGTCTGCTGCAGGGGGCCCTGATCATAGCCACGGCCATCGCCCCGGAGGTGGTGGAAAATACCACCTTCCAAGTGCTGACTTATATGTCCTGGACGCCTTTCACCTATCTGCCGATACTCATAGCCCTGGCCGGTTCCAAGTATTTCAAGGTTGATACCCTGCTGGCAGTGCTGTGCTGCTGCGCCCTGGTGAACCCTTCCTGGGGTGAGATTGCAGGCCGCATCGCCACAGGTGAGTCTCTCACCTTCATGATGCTGCCCCTGGCTGAGACCACCTACACCTCCACAGTGCTGCCCCCGATTATCGTGCTGGCCCTGCTGGTGTATGTGGAAAGGTTCTTTAAAAGCCATCTGCCCGAAGTGCTGCAGCCCATCTTCGTACCTCTCTGCAGCTACCTCATCATGGTGCCAGCCACTCTCCTGGTGGTAGGCCCCATCACCTCCGGCGTGGCCCATGGCCTTTCCACGGCCTTCCAGGCTTTTTACACCCATCTGCCCTGGCTCTGCGCCATGGTCTTCGGTGCCTTCTGGCAGGTCTTCGTCATCTTCGGTGTTCACTGGACCTTCGTGCCTATCTTCTTGACAGAATTTGAGCAGGTGGGCTTCTCCACCCTGCAGGCCTTCTGTGGCATTGCCGTTTGCGCCCAGGTTGGCGCTGTCTTCGGTGTCTGGTTCAAGAGCAAGAGCAAAAAGACCAAGAGTGTGGCCATGTCCGCAGGTCTTACGGGCCTTTTCGGCATCACCGAGCCTACCATCTACGGTATCACCCTGCCTTTGAAGAAACCCTTCATATGCGCTTGCGTGGCCTCGGCCGCAGGCTCCCTGGTTTCCTCCTTCTTCGGTACTCTTTACTATGCCTTTGCCGGCCTGGCAGGTCTCCTCACCGTCCCCAACGCTTACAACGCCGCCAACCCCAGCTCTCTCACCGGCGCTGCCGCAGGCACTGCCATCGCTCTGATTGGCGCCTTTGCCCTGGTGCAGCTGGTAGGCTTTGAGGACAAGGCTGAAGCTGCTGCTGACGAACCGGCAGCTGACGGAGAAGAACCTCAGCCCGCCATTCCCTTCGAATTTTCCAGCCCTCTCAAGGGTGAAGTGAAGCCTCTGTCCGCCTGCCCCGACCCGGCTTTTGCCAGCGGCGCCATGGGCAAAGGCGTGGTCATAGAGCCTGCAGAAGGCAAGCTCTACGCTCCCTGCGACGGCCAGGTCATGATGCTCTTTGAAACCCTCCATGCCATCGGTCTCAAGAGTGACACCGGCGCCGAAATCCTCATTCACATCGGCCTGGATACCGTGAAACTGGGAGGCGAGGGCTTCAAGGCTCATGTCAAGAACGGTGACAGCATCAGGAAGGGCGACCTGCTCATCGAGTTCGATATTCCCTTCATCAAAGGGAAAGGCATGTCCGTCTCCACTCCCATGGTCATCACCAATGCAGACAATTACGCCGACCTGGTGCCCAGCGTAGGTGAACATGCAGTGGGGGACAAGCTGATGGATGTGGTTCCCGCTTGATCATATCAAGCGAGGGGTACAGGTACAGCATAAGCGTAACGTGTGAAATTTTGCCGCAGGCAAAATCTCAAGTGGAGCGTTGCTGTGCCTGTGCTCCGAGCATCTTAGCATAAAAACTTATCTTAGGAGGTTTACACTATGTCATTTTCTGAAGGATTTTTATGGGGCGGCGCTGTGGCTGCCCATCAGCTGGAAGGAGCCTGGCAGGAGGGGGGCAAGGGCGTCAGCGTGGCTGATGTCATGACCGTAGGCGGCTACGGCAAGCCCAGGGAGATTACCGATGGTGTCATCGAGGGCAAGATTTACCCCAACCACGAAGCCATCGACTTTTACCACCACTACAAAGAAGACCTGGCCCTCATGGCTGAAATGGGCTTCAAGGCCTTCCGCACCAGCATTGCCTGGACCCGCATCTTCCCCAAGGGAGATGAGGAGGCACCCAACGAAGCAGGGCTGAAATTCTACGATGACCTCTTTGACGAAATGAACCGCTTGGGCATCGAGCCGGTAGTGACCCTCTGCCACTTCGAGCTGCCCTACCATCTGGTGACGGAATACGGCGGTTTCCGCAACCGCAAGGTCGTGGATTTCTTCGTGAAATTCGCCACCACCTGCTTTGAGCGCTATAAAGACAAGGTCAAATACTGGATGACCTTCAACGAGATCAACAACCAGCGCAATACCGATGTGCCCTTCTTCGCCGTAACCAACTCCGGCTTCACCTACAAGGAGGGCGAAGACAGGAAATTGGTGCTCTATCAGGTAGCTCACAACGAATTCGTGGCCTCTGCCAAGGCTGTGATAGAAGGACATAAAATCAACCCAAAATTCCAGATTGGCTGCATGCTGAACATCGGCCCTGTCTATACGGAAAGCTGCCGCCCGGCAGACGCCATCCTGGCGCTGAAGGAAATGGACAGGACCTGGTTCTTCTCCGATGTGCAGTGCCGGGGCCATTATCCCACCTATGTGCTGAAAGAGTGGGAAAACAAGGGCTATCATATCGAGATGGCAGAGGGTGACCTGGAAATTCTGGAGGCCGGCAAGGTGGATTACTTCGCCTTCAGCTACTACCAGACAGAGGTCATGAGCTCTGTTCATCAGAATGACGATGCAGACGAGTTCTCCCGTGGGGTGGACAACCCCTATCTGAAGAAATCCGACTGGGGCTGGAAAATTGACCCGGTGGGCCTGCGCTATGCCCTGAACCTGGTGCAGGAGCGCTATGAGCTGCCCATGATGATCGTGGAAAACGGCATCGGCCTCCACGAGACGGAAGCAGACAAGCAGGCTGACGGCATGATACACGATGATGCCCGCATCGAATACTTCCGCGCCCACATCAGCGAAGTTAAGAAGGCCATTGACGAAGACGGCGTAGACCTCCTGGGCTATCTCACCTGGGGCCCCATTGACCTGGTATCCGCCGGCACTGGTGAAATGGAGAAGCGCTACGGCTTCATCTATGTGGACAAGAACAATAAGGGTGAAGGCACCCTGCGCCGGGAAAAGAAAAAATCCTTCTTCTGGTACAAGGAGGTTATCGAAAGCAACGGCGAGAAGCTTTAAAAGAAGATTTTAGCCCCAAGGCTCCTGTCAGCATTGACAGGAGCCTTGGGGTGTTGCTTCAGAACTTCATTGATGGTATATTGATGTTATCGATTTACTGGAAGATTATGATTTAGACCTTGAAATCCGGCTGGTCACGGTAGAAGTGCTGCAAAAGCTCAATAAAAGCGTGCAGGGATTGGCGCTTGTCGTTTTTATGGGTGTAGACACCGCAGGGGATGACGACATCGCTGTCAAAGTCCAGCCAGGCAAATTCGCCGTTGTGGTCATTTAAGAAACCGGGGGCCAGGCATACCCCTTTGTGGGCCGCCACATTGGTGAGGGTGTTGTCATGGTCGGGGCTGTTGAAATAGTCCACCTGGATTTCACTGATCATGCGCTGCTGCAGGGCACGCAGCATGGGCGGGGAGCCGCCGCCTACCATAAGTGTACGACCTTTTAAGTCGCTGGGCGTAACCAGCGGCTTTTTTGTCAGGCTGTCATTTTTCTCCGTGATGAGGTAGATGCGGCTGTCAAAAAGATGGTGGCAGGTCACATCCGGTACCCGCTTCATGGTGTATTCCATGGCAAAGGTCACATCCTGCTCCCCTTGCAGAAAGGATTCCTGTCCATGCTGCCAGTCAAAGCTCGGGACTATGTTGACGGCGGGAAAGCTGCGGCTGAACTGGGCTATGACCTGGGGCAGGAAATAGATGGCGGAACGGATGGGCAGGGAAAGGCGGATGCTTTCGGCGTATTTGGCGCTGAAATTCTGCCCTTGCTCAATGGCATCCTTCAGCTGTCCGTAAAGCGTGCGCAAGGTGCCGACGAATTGTGCTCCTGCCGGTGTGAGCATCGCGCCCTTGCCGGAGCGTTCAAAAAGGGCAAAGCCAATCTCGTTTTCCACCATCTTTATCTGATAGGTCAGTGTAGGCTGAGAGATAAAGAGATTTTCGGCTGCACGGTTGAAATTCAGCACCTGCGCCAGCTCCAGTATATATTCCATCTGCTTGGTATTCATCAGTGCGTCCTCCTTACTTGCAGTATAGCGCCTGGCCCCTGGTAATGCAATGATTTTAATAAAATAATTAAATTGATAATCTAAACTTACAATTGGATATTCTGATATAGCACCGCTATAATGAAACCAACAAGAGGAAATGCAGATGCGATGAAAGGGGTATACACATGTCACTGGAGATTTTGGAAGCAAAAGAAGAGATTCGTGAGGTTATTGACGGTTTTGCCAATCTGGAGTGCAATGTGCCGGCGCAGATGGTTTATTTCACCGAAGATGTTCATGTCATGGTCTATATGGGCGATAAGCTCACGATGGATATTCATGGACGGGATACCTTGGAAAAACAGTTCAGCGCCTTTACGGGCGGCATCAAAGCATCGCACCATCAAAATGGTCAGCAGGTCATTACGTTAGATGGCGATACGGCCACGGACGTGCATTACTGTCGGGCGGCCCTCGTGATGGAGGAAAACGGCCATGATGTGGTATCGGACAACTACATCCGCTATACGGATAAGCTGGTGAAGCAGGAGGGCAAATGGCTCATCAAAGAGCGTGAGCAGCATTTTGTCATCACGAAAAAGCAGGATCTGTAAGAGATTGATATGTATGAAGCGCAGAGATTTTATTCGGCTGACCGGCATAGGAACCTTGGGGCTGTTGTTTTCAGGTTGTGGTATTTTCAGCGATAAAGCCGCCTCTCCGGCAGTAGCTGCTGAAAATGCAGGGCCTGTTGCCGAAGGAGTAAAAGGAAAGAAGATTCTCGTGGCGTTCTTTTCACGTAAAGGCGATAACTATGAAGTTGGCTATATCGAAAAGGGCAATACGCATATTTTAGCAGATATTATTGCTGAAGAAATTCCTGATGCAGATGTGTTTGAAATTAAGACCGTGAAGGAATACGCTACGGATTATCGGGCATGTACCGAAGAAGCCAAAGCTGAAAAAGCGCAGGATGCGCGGCCGCAGTTAGCCACAAAAATAACGAATTTTCAAGATTATGACATCGTATTTCTTGGTTATCCCATTTGGTGGAGTGATTTACCCATGCCGGTCTATACATTTATGGAAAGCTACGATTGGCAGGGCAAGACGGTCATTCCCTTCTGTACTTCGGCAGGCGATGTTATGACCGGGCTGGAGGACAGGGTTATTCCGCGTTACGCCAAGGGTGCGCAGGTAAAATTGCCGGGGCTGGGTTTGTCCGGTAAACGTGTCCAGCAGGAAACAGAGAGTGTTCGCCCGCAGGTAAAGACATGGCTGAATGAACTTAGAAATATGGGCGTATTATAACGAGTACAAGATGTCCCCCACTTCTATAAGTGGGGACAGTAACTTACTAACAGGCGGCGAGTTAATATCTCCCGCCTCGTTGAAAGGCCAAGAGGAAGTTTTGCCTTCGGCAAAACTGGAACAATGGCCTTATAACAGGTTGGAGGGAGCGAAAATGCACTTAAAACAAAAGATATACCACAGCATTCTTACGGCAAGTGTGCTGTTGTCACTTAATATTGGTTTTGTATCTGCTACGCCAATTACCATCGAGGAGCAAGGTTCATTTACGGTGGGCGGCAGTTATAAACAGCATGCAGGAAAATTCACGCAGGAGAATTTTGTTGCAGAAGATGGGCAGAGAGCTTATGGCGATTTTGCTTATGTGGAGTATCAAAAGCCCGTCAAAGCCAAAAAACTGCCGTTGATTTTTCAGCATGGTGGTGCTCAGTCAAAACGTACATGGGAATCCGGCCCGGATGGACGGGAAGGGTTCAATACGATGTTTTTGCGAGCCGGTTATTCCGTATATCTGGTAGACCAGCCCCGTAGTGGCGAAGCCAATCTTTCCACGGAGGCAGTAACGCCGGACACACCTTGGGCAAGTAATCCCATGTATGGAGATAAAACACTATATGTGCTTTCGCGTATTGGCCATTATGACGAGAAAGGCAATCCAGTTCCCAATGCCCAGTTCCCGGCTGGAGAAGAAAATTATCAAGCTTTTCAGCAAAGCTGGACAATAGGCTCGGGTCCACTGGATAATGACCTCAATGCCGATGTACTGGCAAAACTTTTTAATCGCCAAAAAGATGGAGCGGTGTTGGTATCTCACTCTATGGGCGGAACAATTGGTTGGCGTACAGCTATCCGTACAGATAAAGTGAAGGCTATTATTGCCTATGAACCGGGAGGAACGCCTTTTGTGTTCCCGGAAAACGAGATGCCTAAAATAACGGATGCGCGTTTTAAGGCCCTCTCGGCTTCGGCCATGGGCGTTCCTATGGAAGATTTTCTAAAACTCACCAGAATTCCTATTGTGTTGTATTATGGCGATTACATAAAAATCGGTTCGGAAAATGTTGGCGAGGATAAGTGGGGCACTGAGTACGCAATGGCACAACAGTTTGTTGCTGCTATAAATCGTCATGGTGGTGATGCGACTTTGGTACATTTGCCGGATATTGGGATTAAGGGGAATTCGCATTTTCTTATGCAGGAAAAGAATAATAAGCAGATTATGGAATTGGCAATTAAATGGCTAAAAGAAAAAGGCCTAGATAAATAATGCTTTTCGCTTGTGTGTTAATGCGATGTTTCAAAAGGAGTAATGACAAATGCAGTATGTAAAATTTGGTAATACGGGGATGGATGTTTCGCGGATTTGTCTGGGGATGATGAGCTTTGGCAAGCCGGGCAAGGAGAATGGTGTATTTCCCTGGGCTAAGGACTATGAAGAGGGAAAGACAATTTTCAAAAAGGCTATTGACCTAGGTATCAACTATTTCGATACGGCAAATGTTTATCAGATGGGTTCCAGTGAGGAAATTACAGGGCGTTACATCAAAGATTTTGGCTTAAATCGTGATGAAATCGTTGTGGCAACGAAGGTGAATTTTGAAATGCGTCCTGGCCGCCCTAATGGCGGTGGCACCTCTAGAAAAAATATCATGGCGGAAATCGATCATAGTCTTGAGCGCTTGGGACTCGACTATATTGATTTGTATCAGATCCATCGACTGGATGCGAATACACCAATGGAAGAAACCATGGAGGCGCTCCATGATGTGGTAAAGAGTGGTAAAGTTCGTTATATTGGAGCATCGACTATCTTTGCCTGGCAGTTGGAACGAATGCAGAATATCGCAGAGAAACATGGCTGGACGAAATTTGTTTCCCTGCAGCCACAATATAATTTGATTTATCGTGAAGAAGAACGGGAAATCATGCCGCTTTGTCAGGATAGAAAAATGGCGGTAGTTCCTTGGAGTCCTTTGGCTGGTGGCCGTTGTGCCCATCCGTGGGGAATGGTGACGGAACGCAATAAGATTGACGATGTTTCGCCTATGGTCTGGAATGCGACCAATGATGTAGATAAAGTGGTCATTGATAATTTGGAAAAGATTGCCAAGGAGCATGGTCGCAGCATGGCGCAAGAATCTCTGGCATGGATGCTCTCTAAGCCTTATATCACTGCGCCGATTGTGGGAACAACGGATGTAAAGCATATTGAAGAAGCCGTAGCTGCACTGGACATTAAACTTGATGAAGAAGAAATAAAGGCACTTGAAGCACCTTACGTGCCGCACATTAAGACGGGGGCTTTTTAATGGGGAGGAGGTATAACAAATTTTATGTCTATAAATGTATTTGAAAAAATGCGCAAGGGCGCAGCATATGATATCCGGCAGGAGGATTATGTGGAGCAGGTGCATAGTGAGATCAATCGCTGTGCCAGTCTGTGTCAGAAAATCAACGCCACGGATGTAAACGACAAAGAAAATATTCTGAAACAGGAAAAGGAACTTCTGTCCAATACCGAGTTCACAGATTCCTATTTTCGCCGCCTTTTCAGATTGATTGCGGCAATCGGGTATTTGTGGGAAAAAATGTCTTTGCCAATCATAATCTGACCATGATGTCTCTGGGCACCATTACGATTGAAGATGGGGTTATGTTGGGACCGGAAGTAGGGCTGTTTACCGTCAATCATGAACCGAAAAATATCCGTACGGTCATGACCAAGGAAATCCATATCAAGAAAAATGCCTGGATTGGCGCGAGAGTCAGCATTTTGCCCGGTGTAACCATTGGAGAAAATGCGATTGTCGGCACCGGTGCCGTGGTTACGAAAGATGTTCCTGATAACTGTATGGCTGTCGGCGTACCGGCAAAGGTCGTTAAGAAATTAGATTAAGTTTACGAGAGGGGGCAAAGTAAAATGGCCAAGACATTGGTAATCTATTATTCCCGCAAGGGTCAGAATTATGTAAGTGGCAGTATTGTGGATTTACCGAAAGGCAATACGGAAATTGTGGCAGAGTTTATCCAAAAGGCAGTAGGGGCGGATGTATTCGAGGTAGAAACGAAAAAGTCCTATGCGATTGATTATACGCAGTGTACGATTGAAGCCAAAGAGGAACTGCGCAACAATGACCGCCCGGAATTGGTGAAAATGCTGGACTCGGTGGCAGAATATGACAATATCGTTGTGGCCGGCCCGTGCTGGTGGGGAACTTATCCTGTGGCGGTATTCACCCAGCTGGAAGCACTGGATTTCAGCAGTAAAAAGGTGTTCCCTGTGATGACGCATGAGGGTAGTGGCATTGCCGGTGCTCCTGCTGCTTTGAAGAAATACTGCCGTGGTGCCGTGGTCGGAGAAGGGCTGGCTATAACGGGGGGAGCCGCCGCAGGTTCTGAAGAAAAAGTGGCTGCCTGGGCAAAGAAGAATCTTGCCTAAAAAGGGGATAGATAAAATGAGCAAAGAGGTTATGATTGTCACAGGTGCCGGGCAGATTTCGATGGCTATTGCCCGCCGCATGGGCTATGGCAAGAAGATTATCCTTGGGGATAAAAAAGAAAACAATGCACAGGCGGTTGCTGAAATCATGAATCAGGCAGGCTTTGATGTGGAGCCGTTTGTGATGGACATGTCTGTGCGGACTTCTATTCAGGCTATGGTGCAAAAAGCAACGGAATATGGTGAAGTAAAAGCATTGGTCTGTGGTGCCGGTGTTTCACCTTCGCAGGCTCCGATTGAAGTGATTTTGCAGGTTGACCTCTATGGGACAGCAGTGTTGATGGAAGAAGTGGGCAAGGTTATTGCCCTGGGCGGTACAGGTGTGATTATCTCCAGTCAGTCCGGGCATCGCATGCCGGCACTCACGCCGGAGCAGGACAGGGCACTGGCAATGACGCCGACAGAGGAGTTGTTAAAGCTGGATTTTTTGCAGCCGGAAAAGATAAAGGATACTCTCCATGCTTATCAGCTGGCTAAACGCTGCAATGAAAAACGCACGATGTATGAAGCTGTTCGCTGGGGCGAGCGGGGCGCACGCATCAATGATATTGCGCCCGGTATCATTGTCACGCCTCTGGCCATAGATGAATTCAATGGTCCGCGTGGTGATTTTTACAAGAATATGTTCGCCAAATGCCCTGCAGGCCGCCCGGGCACCGCTGATGAAGTGGCTGATGTAGCAGAGCTTCTCATGAGCACAAGGGCACAGTTTATTACCGGCTCAACCTTTTTGGTAGACGGTGGTGCTACGGCTTCCTATTATTATGGACCGTTGCAGCCGGACCAATGAATCCTGCTGGTTGAGCATCTCAATAATCCCCTTATGGCCAAAACCATAGGGGGATTATTTTCTGCAAAAAAACTTGACTTGAAGCTGACTCCAAGGTATAGACTTACAGACATCTGCCGAAGATGTTTACAGATATAGCAAAGGAGCATGTCATGTATTTAGAGAAAATCAGTGGGCCGCAGGATATTAAAGCTTTTAACGAAGAACAGCGCAAGGTGCTGGCACAGGAAATGCGGGAGGCTATGCTGAAGCGGGCCAGCGTCCATGGCGGCCACTTCGGTCCTGATTTCGGTATCGTAGAGTGCATCATTGCCCTGCATACAGTTTTTGATTCACCGAAAGATAAATTTGTCTTTGATATCTCCCATCAGGCCTATCCCCATAAGATGCTGACGGGACGCAAGGATGCGTACCTCTATGCGGAGCATTATGATGATGTATCCGGATATACCAATCCTGAGGAAAGCGAGCACGATATGTTCAATGTGGGGCATACCTCCACTTCTATCAGCCTGGCCACGGGACTGGCCAAGGCTCGTGACCTCAAGGGGGACAAGCTGGCTGAGGAAAACAAGGAAGACTGGCACTGGCACATGCCCTTTGATATCGAAACGGGTGAAGCCAGACAGGAAATGGTAGATCCCTATGCCGAACAGACGGCAGCAACCTTCCTGCGGCTGGCCAGGGAAGATGAGAAATTCATCGCCATTTCTGCTGCTACGCCGTCCAGCATGGGGCTCACGCAGGAGCGCCGTCGGGCTTTGGGCAAGCATTACCTTGATGTAGGCATTGCCGAGGAGCAGGCCGTGGCCATGGCATCAGGTCTGGCACGCAATGGTGCTCATCCCGTTTTTGGCGACTTTTCTTCCTTCTTCCAGCGCACCTATGATCAGCTTTCCCAGGACGTATGCGTCAATAATAACCCTGCCACCTTCCTGGTGTTCTGGGCGTCTATGTATGGCATGAACGATGTGACCCATCTTGGTTTTTACGACATTCCCATGATGAGCAATATCCCAAACCTGGTGTATTTGGCACCGACTTCGCCGGAAGAATACCAGGCCATGCTGGATTGGGCAATTCCGCAGGAGAAGTATCCCGTGGCCATTCGTGTCCCCCATGCCATGGTGGGCAGTTCCAAGCGTCCCGTGCGTGAATCCTATGATGAACTCAATAAGTATGAAGTGGTGAAGGACGGCAGCCATGTAGCCCTCATTGGTTTGGGTAATTTCTACAACCTGGCGGAAGAAACTGCGGCTAAGCTCAAAGAACAGGGCATAGAGGCCACCCTCATCAATCCTCTCTTTATCACCGGACAGGACAAGGAACTGCTGGAGAAACTGAAAGCTAATCATGAATTGGTGGTAACCTTGGAAGATGGCGTCCTGGACGGCGGCTTTGGCGAAAAGATTGCCCGTTTCTATAGTGCAGACAAAATGAAGGTATTGAACTTCGGTTTGTCGAAGAAATTCTATGACCGTTATGATTATGAGGCATTGGCCAAAGAAAATCACCTGACGGCTGCACAGATCGCAGAGGATATTCTGGCTAATCTGTAAAGTTATTGAATGACAATAGATTGATTGGGCAGAGGGGCAGCTTTATGAAGCGAAGAACATTTATTTTAGGAGGTCTTGGAGCCTTGGGAATGATGGCGGGGGGCGGGGCGCTTTTTGTGAACCGCCCGGAATTTGGCAGGCTGCCACAGGGGGCGCGACTGGTGCGCATGGAGGCCTCGCCACACTATGTGGACGGCCAGTTCCAGAATCTGGTGCCGGTGCAGGTCATGAATGAGGAAAGCGGTGAGAACCGCTTTGTGGCCATGGCAAAATTCCTCTTTGGGGACAAGTCAGAACTTTCTCCGCAGGAGTCCCTGCTCAGTCATAAGACGGATTTGCATGAGCTGAATCCTTCCCGTGATGCTGCAGTGTGGATGGGACACTCGACCTTCTTTTTGCAGCTGGGAGGCAGGCGCATTCTCATCGACCCGGTGTTTTCCTCCTATGCGTCGCCCTTGTTTTTCATCAACAAGGCGTTTCCGGGCAGCAATGTCTACACGGCAGAGGATATGCCGGAGATAGATATTTACCATACAAAATGGAGCTGTTAGGGGATTTCGTCTGTTTGCTGGAATTTGATATGTTTATTAAGCACGCGCGGTATTTTCCGGATAATGAGGCTGGGAACAAACGCAAGGTTATCGACACGATTCGAGTGATGGTGCTCCTGTCCCTCTGATAGGTTGTTTGGATGGCAACGTAATATTGTTGCGGATAAGCAGATACTGAGTTTTTAATTCGGTATCTGCTTTTTTAGTGTCTATATGATGGCATGTGTCAAATGGGAGCGAGAGTTTATAAGGGGAGGTTGTTTGGATGGCTACGTATTGGTACAGAGATTCTTTCCCATAGAAAAAGACCTGGCTTGATGGATGATATGCTCCCCCTATGAGAGACAGTAAAAAATAAAACTGTCATCATAGGGGGATTTTTCATGCCATGTAAGCAAAAAGCAACAGCAGAAGAGAAAACCAGAGTTGCCCAAGAATGCCTTTCGGGTAGAATGACACGTAGTGAAGCCGCATCATTATTACAAGTAAATAGGACAACCATTGACGAATGGATATATCAGTACGAATCGGAGGGCTCCTCAGCTTTTTCGCCGCGTAAACGCAATCGTGTTTACACAGCAGAACTCAAGACCCGGGCCGTTATCAGTTATTTGAATGGTGAGGGCAGCTTGATGGATATATGTCGCAAATATGCTATTCACGACACACATCAGCTAAG
>NZ_FNWN01000067.1:0-5141 GCF_900108415.1 Selenomonas sp. KH1T6 | reverse complement strand
CAAATTAGAAAAACAGGGAATGACGCAAAGCATGTCTCGTGTAGCCCACTGCATTGATAACGGGCCCATGGAAGGATTTTGGGGCATACTTAAGCGGGAGATGTACTATGGCAGACGTTTTACCAGCCAGCGTGAACTTATACATTCGATAGAAGCATACATTCATTATTACAACCACAAACGTGTTCAACGTAACCTTGGTATCTTGACACCAATAGAGAAACACACCTTGTATTTAGTCGCATAAAAAGGCCGGCAGACGAATCTGCCGACCAAAGAATTCTTATATTTTTTTATTGTCCTCTTGACGGGGAGCAGTTCAGGAGGTCAAGTCAGGTCTTCGGGGATTAATTGTTTATTAAAAAGCAACATGAAGTTAATTGCTATTTTAGCATATTAATCCTCGGAATGCACGATGTTTTTTAAAATTGTGAAAGTCGAGGATGAAAATGGACGAGAAAAAAGATGATCGTCTTAAAGCCTATGAGGGCAGTGTGCTTGACCAGGGCTATGGCGTGGTCGGCAAGCGTGTCATGAGGGACAGGACGATAAAGATAGGAGCTAAGGGGCTGTACTGTTATTTATGTGTGTATGGCCATAATGTGTTCCCGAAGAGAGACACTATATGCAGGGATCTGAATATTAGCCGGGATACTTACAACAGTTATCTGAAGGAACTGATTGATCGTGGCTATGTGAGTGTCAGACAGCAGCGAGGTGAGGGCAATAGGTTCTCCAGCAATCTATATACCATCAATATCAAGATTCCAGCAGTGTCCGAACTGGTGAATGGCCCGCAGCGTAAAATTTCCGCCACGGAGGAATCGGACACTCAGGAGCCGTGGCAGGAAAAACCGTGCACGGAAAAATCGGCCACGGAGAAACCGTGTACGGATAATTCCGCCACGGAGGAGGAGACACGAGTCTCGGTGGCTGAAAGGTTTATGGGCTCCCAAGAGGGGGCTAATACTACAAACAGCAACAACACCAGTCTTAAACAGTACAAGAATACAACAACAGCAGATATAGATAAGGTAAATATCAAGAACGGCGGGTTTAGTTCTGCCGGGGAGATCTTAAACGTTACTATGACGCATGTCCAGGAGGCAAAGCAAACTGCTGTTGTTGTTGATGATGAAATCAAGGCTTTGATGGTTCAAGGGGAGTCAATTCAGGTTGATAGGAAGACGGTGCTCTTCTTTGTGAAGAGATATGGCAAAGAAGCAGTGAAGACTCAGCTGGATAATCTGGGCTATGCGGTGAAGCGGGGGCAAGTTGATAATCCTGGGGGATGGCTCAATGCTGCGCTGAAAAATCGGCTATTCCAATTTAGCTGCTGAGAAGGCCAAAGTAAAACACGATGAAGTGGCTAGGGAGCAGGAGGCTATCAGGAAGATGCTTGAGGCTGACAGGAACAAACCTCAGGCGCAGATTAGCGAGGACAATCCTTTTTATCAGGTGTATATGGCTCGTGTGGGAAAGAAAGCGGAGGGATAAGCTCGTGCAGTCAGGCAAGTGCAAATATAAGGATGTGGAACCCCGGGTCATCAAGATCTGGGAGATACCCCCGGCTGAATATGAGGCCGTTGTAAAGAAAAGTGCAGAAAATGAGCAGAGAACCAAGAAACTGGAGGAGAAGTGCAAGTTACTGGAGGATGCACTGACATACGGAGAGGTAACCTCACTCATAAAGCAGATAACGGAGTATCAGGCAGTCTCTACAGGGTATCTGGAGCTTATCTCAAAAGAGATACAAATTTATCGGTTCAGCTATGAGGAACGTCAGAAGGGACTGGAGTTCATCGGCTATCTGCGTAATGTGGCAGACGAGCTTGAGGGGCTTATGTGGCCAGGAGGGGCAAATGCCTGATTTCGGAGAGCGGATACGGAGCTTGCGTAAGAACAGAGGCCTTACTTTGATGGATGTGGAGAAGGCTACCGGCATAGGACATAGCACAATATCCCGATGGGAGCGTGGCGAGAGTGTGCCCAATTCTTCGGAAATCTATAGAATCCTGATGAACTATTACAAGGTGGATATGTGCTACTTGCTGGGTGTAACTGATGGTGTTCTGAGAGAGTCCACAGTTATCAAGGAGATTGAAGCTCGGTTGCAAGTGCTTGAAGAACGTGCGGGCTATTACGTAAACAGACAGGAGGAATCGCAATGAGGATTATAGCTTTTATCAACAAGAAGGGCGGCGTTGGCAAGACCACCGTGGTGGCTAATATGGCATATGTCCTGAGGGAGCGTTATGGAGCCAGGGTGCTGGTGGTAGATAATGACGAGCAGGGGAATGTATCTCAGTTTTTCGAGGGCAAGGGTGAACATACGTTGGCTGATGTGCTTTTGGAGCGTGTACCGGCCTCTGATGCAGTGGAGCATACCAGGTATGAGAATATAGACCTCATCAGGGCAGATTTCAGCCTGGCGGATGCCAATGTAGAAATCAGGGAGATGGATAAGTCTGGCAAGGAGTGGCTGCTGAAGAACGCTTTGGACTGCGTAGGTGAGGATTATGACATCTGCTTGATAGACAATCCTCCCCAGATAAACGCATCCGTTGTGACCAGCCTAGTTGCTTCTGACGAGGTGGTAATAGTGAGCACTACGGATTTCTTCAGTGTAAACGGTGTTCGCCAAATGCTAAATTGCATTGAGGATGCTCAGAAGCTTAATCCACGTATTAGCTATCGTGGGACTGTCATCAACATGTTTGCTGGGGATGGTGAATCCCTGTCGGTTGTGGCGGAGCTTAGGAAAGTAACAGAGGTGTTGCCTGTGAAGCTCCATAAGACCGATGGTGGAATCAGGGTGAAGACGGCTACCAACAGGCTGGAGACGATTTTTGAATACTCTCCCCGGTGCAAGTTTGCACGGGATATGATTGAGTTCACGGATTATTTGCTGGGAGCGTGAGGAATATGAAAAAGCAGCCAGCTGGCTTTCTGGAAAAGCTTATGAAAAATAAGGGACAGGAAGGTGTATCTGTAGAGCGTCACATTGACATTGATGTGCATGACTTGGTGCCAAACCCTAATAATTTCTACGCTATGAGAAATATTGACCGTTTGAAGAATCTCATACGTACCACAGGTAAGGTCGAGGAACTGACGGTGAAGTCGGTGGGTATGGGTAAATACATGGTGGTAGCTGGGCATCGTCGCCGTCTGGCGGTACTGGAGCTTTTGGAGGAAGGCGCCAATGTACCTTCCAGGCTTCCCTGCTCGGTAGTGTCATTCTCTGCAGTGGGTAATAAGACTGCAGAGGAGATGGAACTGCTATGGCTCAGTGCATCTAATCTTGGGCAGAGAGAATACCGAAGCATGGAGGAAAAAATTCATGAGGTGGAGACCATAGGCAACCTCCTGCGGAAAGACTATGATGAGGATTATGCCGGAGGGATTGTGACTGGTCCCTTTCGGTCATATCTGGCCAAGTTCTTGTGCATGACAGACAGCAGTTTGCAACGGCTCACGGCTATGAGAAACGTATTGCCTGAGTATCTGGAAATGGTAGACAGGGGAGAGATGAAGGAGACGGCTGCTTATGAACTGACAAATCTGAGCGAGAGTGATCAGCGTACTTTGATGGAATCTCTGGTCGGTCAGGAAATTACTGTGAAGAGCATCAGGGTCAGGAAGGCGGAACTATTCGCTGTATCTGAGGAACCAGGGAACCCAAAAGGGGCAGAAGCACAGAACCTTTTTGAGAACGAAAGCCCAGTGGAAGAAAATGATTGTGGCACTGTGGAGGTAGAAGTTGGCGAAGGGCTGGAAGTCATGGGGGACCATCAGGACACGGAGGATGAGGACAGTCCAAACGAGGAGCCTGAGACTGTAGCTGAGGCAGTGATGACTGAAGATACTCCTCAGGAAACCAATACTGCATCTACGTATAGGACATCTGAGGGTAAGCAGCTGATGGCAAGTGTGGACAGGCTCATGAGCTACTGCGAGGGACGGCATGATGCCAGTGATGCTCCATGCAACGGCTGCAGATTTGAAAATGGCGCTGGTGGTTGTCGGATGGGAACAAAGCCGTGCGAATGGCTGATAGAGACTGAATCAAGAAAAATGGGTATGTAGCAGGAAAGGGGAGGATGTTAATTATTAACATCCTCCCCGGAAGGGATTTGGTTATGAGAAAAGCAACACCGAAGGTCAGGCTATACCTGGCCAGGCATGCAATAGAGCGGTACTACAGAGGTGATGAACTGGCAGAGGAACAGGAGGAGATGCTGAAGGAACTGTACAGGAAAAATCCTGACAGCAGGAGCCTAAAGAAATTGCAGATGCGGCTTTTGTGCCGGGAGTGCAGTGATATGATAGTTGGCGCTGTGATTGCTGAAGCCAGACATGAGGAGAAGATTTTCCTCAGGGATAAGTATAAGCTAAGGCGCAGTTTCACTTCTCTGAGCTGTAGGCTGCATATCACTGTAAATGGGCTTCAGCGCTGGCGGGACAAGTTTCTGGAGGATGTGGCACAGCTGATGAATTATGAGCTGCCGGAGCGGGATATCTGGTCTCATCGCAAGGTCTCAGTGCTGGTCAGGGTGCTGGATCACAATATAGGGTTTTTGGAGAAGTATGGGAAGGAGGCAGATGAAGAATCCCTCAGGCGGTTATGTGGCCTGAGGGACAGGTATTTGCGCTTGCAGCAGGGAATGGAGGAATATACCGATTCCCAGGATGATTCTATAAAGGCTATGGTGGTTAAGGCTCGCTTGTCTCATGTGGATATGAACCTGGCGGAGCTGGCTGACCTGACGGGGTATTCGAGGCTGTCCCAAATTCTGTGTAAACTCCATATCGTGATGTAAAATTGTTATTAAAACAAGAGGTTTAAGCCCTTGTCACTAATACCAACCATATTTCTCTCTGCACGTCAAGAAATCCTTGAACGTGCAGATTTTTTATTCCGGAAGCCTGTCTTCATAATAGACGGCCAGCTGGGCATGGATAATGCTCCAATCCTGGCGGCGGCCTGTCCATTTCTTCGTTATGTCCATCATGGCAAGGTAGAGCATTTTCAGCAAGCTGTCATCTGTCGGAAATACGGACTTGGATTTCGTCACCTTGCGGAGCTGGCGGTTGAAGCCTTCTATGGTATTGGTGGTATAGATAAGTCGCCTGAGTTC
>NZ_FNWN01000034.1:0-25422 GCF_900108415.1 Selenomonas sp. KH1T6 | reverse complement strand
GGGAGCTGAAAATATGGTTCATTCCGGCATAAACAAGGATGGCCAGCATCTGCCTGGGCGACGCCAAATTTCGATCTATCCTTTGATAGGTCTCCTCCAGTGACTTTATATCCATACCTCCAATGCAGTGGCGAAGCAGGCGGACGGGGTCATCTTTGCTAACCTGAAATTCAAGATTTAAGGGAAGAAACAGTTGATAATTCTCTCCTAAAGACGTATACTCTTTCTGTGAATTTGGTTTTTGCATACCTAAATTCTACACCTAATCCCGGGGCTTGAATGTCCTGGGATTATCTTTTTGCATAAAAATGAGGCTGCTGCACGTTTGGATTACGTGCAACAGCCCCTTTCCTTGCCCTCAAAGTCCCTGTGCAACCTTCCGGCATATTGGGCAATATTGCCCTTCCAGGACACCGGCACTGCCAAAAAGAGCGTATCCAGCCTGGGGAAGTTGAAACCTTCGCCTATATACTTCCCTGTGGCGACAATCACTAGCCGTTCATCGTCAGTGGCAGCCTGCAAAACATCACGCCGAGCCTTGCGCTCGCTTGTTGAACCTCCTCCAAGAGCCAGTACTGAATTAAAGCCCTTTTTCTGCAGTGCTTCATGAATGAGTTTCGCATGCTCCTTAAATTTTGTAAGCACCAGCGGTGTACGTCCATCGTCAACAGCAGCTGCGATATCATCCACCAGCATCTGATTGCGCAGTTTATCCTGAATTAGCAGCTTATACAATTCGTTTATCGATGGTTTCTCTCTGGTTACTGGAGCAAAGCTCGTGAATCGCGGGCAAATCTCATGCCTGAAGTCCTGCATGGCAGCCCTGTCTTTCTCGGACAGGCGGTAACGCACGTCTCCAAACTGCATAAAGACAATCTTTTCATGGCCATCCTCCCTCACAGGAGTAGCTGTCAGTCCATAGACATATTTAGCCTTCACCTTCCACAACACATTTTCAAAAGTGTAGGCTCCGGCGTGATGGCACTCATCCATGATAACCATGCCATAATCTGCCACACGCTCATCCACAGCGTCATCTCTTCCCAGAGACGAGATCATAGCCACGTCTACGATACCATGCAATGAATCATGCCCGGCATAAAGCGTCCCAACTATGCTCTTGGGCTTTCTTCTGCGTTTCCCTTCCTCTATCGGCACCTCCTCATTGATTTGCAGGAACTTTGCTATATCCTCCTGCCAGCCCCGCATAATCTCGCGATTGTGCACCAATACCAGCGTATTGACCTTGCGACTGGCAATAAGATAAGTCCCCAGCACCGTCTTTCCGAAGCCTGTTGCTGCCCCCAGGATACCAATATCATGGGCCAACATAGCTTCTATCGCCTTTTCCTGCTCTGGTTGCAACATCCCTTGAAAATTGACATCTATAGCCCTGCCTGTCGTACGGCAATCCTCTATTTCATAAGCGATGCCCGCCGTCTCCAGCTGCTCTTTCAGCTTTTTCAGGCACCCGCGAGGCAAGGCGACAAAATCTTCTGTATCACGGAAGCATTGTATTCGGCGAGGAATCTGCTTGGTGGAATAGCGCATAGCCCGCATCTTATAAAACTGTGGGTTACTGAAGGTGGCCATCTTGCGAATAAGGTTCATAGTACGCGGCTTAACAGACTGCTGGGGAATATAGATGCAGTCTGCCAGTGTAAGCCTCAGGGGGCCCCTTACGTCAGACCGCTCCAATATCACTTTAGACTTAGGCTCCCAAGGCTTTAAATCCAGCTCAGTCTCATTTTCCTCCAGGAGGGCTGGCAAATCCTGCGGTCCCCATTCTGTGAGCTTGTTTCCCACAAATTCTCTGGACAGCAATTTCTTTTGCTCCAGATATCCCCATTGGTCTGGTATAACCTCCCAGTTCTCATCGACAAATACAGAATTATTCTGTTTGCGAGGGAGACCTTGCAAGGGCAATGCAATGAGATTCCCCATACCACCGGCGGGCATCTCGTCCTGATTAGGCATCATGCGGTCAAAAGTGTTGAAATCCCTCTGATGTACTTTTTCTGCTCCCTTAGCCAGAAGTGCTGCACCGAATCTCCGTGCCAACTTTGCCTCCAGCGGCTCGTCAAAGAAAATCCAGACATGAACACCCTTGCCAGAACGTGACCGTTCCAGGGCTGTGTCAATACCATAGCTCTGGCATATCTCTCTTAAGAGACGTGCCTCCTCCTGCCATGCCACATGAGACCCATCATGGTCATCAAAATCGAACACCAGAAATTTGCAGGTGGAATCCTCTAAAAGAGCATACGTTCCAATTACATAGGGCCTTCCACGCTCATCCTGCCCTACAAGATGCTTGTATGCCACACTCTCAGTAAAAGGAACCCAGGCTTGTTTATCGCATTCATGGCATTTGATTCCCCGTGTCTTCTTTGGGCACAGGGGTGTCCAGCGATTGCTGCAAACGGGACTATAGCCAGCTCTGCCGCCTTTGCTCTCCCAACGCTCTGCATAAAAATCTCTTCTGGCGCAAAAAAGCTTCATAAAAAGATTTACACGGCGTTTCGCCTCTGCCGCCAAATCAACATGTCTGGGAGGCTCAGGCTTGGGCTCATATGGGATACCATGACTTTTCAATAGGCTTCTCAGCCGTTCAACCTCGGCCACCAACCGCTCATTCTCCTGCCGCAATGATTCTATTTCCTTCAGAGCCACCTTATCCCCCGTTCTCTACAAAGCTGTTTCAGCTAGCTTCTTGCTCTTCAATGTCTTCTAAAATGAGCCCTCTTCAAGGCTGTACTAATGTCTACCTGTTCCACTGCAACTACCTGCCTCCCCTCAAAATAGCTTTCTATCCTCTATTTTACACCCCAACCCCATTTCAGCCAAACCATTACATAAAACCATTACAACAACACCTTCAGGACATTAGTTGACGGCCATCAGAACCGTTTCTCATTACAGATTTTTCGTTTTTGGCCGCCACATTGTACATGTTCCACAGGGGAGGTACAAGCCAATCCCCCTGACCCCACTCCTGTGGAGCAGGAAGCCATTGATAAGGACTACAAGTTCTGGAAGCATGTCACAGCTGCCTTCTTCGCCCTGTCCCTGCTCTTGTACCTCATACTTTCCGTTTTCTGACCCATACACAAAAAGGGCTGTCGCATTTAAGCATTTTGCCACGATATCTATCAGCCAAGAGAATTATCTCAAGCTAGGTATCGTAGTGAAATAGCTTAGTGCGACAGCCTTTTTTTATCTCAGGTGCTCTCGATGCTCACCGTACCACCGGGACGGATGGTGATATTGAAGATGCGGTAAAGGTCAAGATCCTCCCAAACATCTTCTTTGCCATTGTCATATACCACCTTGATATCCCAGTAACGCACATCATCCCTGGGCGAGAAGGTCAAGAAGATCGACTCGCCGGGGCGCAGCACATCATTGGGACCTAACTCATCCTGATAAACCCATGCGTTCTCATCGCTTGGGCTCAAGTAAATGTAAGCAATGGTGTGCCCCGTGCCATTCTCCAGATCAAAGTCCTGACTACCCGCAAAAGCCGTGCCAGCCATAGTCAAGACCATCAAGGCCATCAGCCCGAATATACGAATTGACTTGAATAATTTCATCGTCTAACCTCCCACGCTAACTTCATAAGCTTCTTCTAAAAAGGTGCATCTGCTTCATTAACGCCGTTGTTCCAGTTTTGCCGTAGGCAAAACTTCCTCCTGGCGTTTCAACGAGGCGGGAGATATGTGCTCGCCACCTGTTATGATATTCGCCACCCCCGCCTGCAGAAGCGGTGAACATCTTCTTCCTCGTTATATCTCTTGATATCTCGTTACCTTGCTTATCATGTTCAGGCTTCCCAACTAAGAGGGCCAACACACAAGCATGTGCGTCAGCCCCTTTTCTTGATAAGGCATCAAGATAAAGCCTGATATGCTGTAACTGTTTTGAATATCTTAGGCAACTTTCGCTGCATCAATCATCTTGAGTACATCAGCATGGGAAATGCTCTTGCCATTGTAAGAATACTTGTTGTCCTTTGACATGAAGCCAGTACCAAGGACGCCGACGCTCAAGTCATGGGAGATGCCAAGCTGGCTCAGCCCCTTGCCTACAGCCTCCCGTAGCAGGATGTTGACCGGCCCGGCCACGCCGCTCTTGTCGCTCAATGCGCTGTGGATCTCGGCCACAACTTCTCCGAAGATGCCGCCCTTCTTGGCGAAGGCATCTGCCAGCTGATTGACCTCTGTAAGAGTCCCACCGGCTACTAAATCCAGTTCAAAATCATTCAGCTTCTTGTTGGTCATTGCGTTCTTCATTTTCATCTACTCCCTTCGGTGGTTGTCTATGTTTTTGTTTTCTGCCTATACATACGGAGCGGTGGAAAAAGTATTACAGATAAATTTACATTTTTTATTTTCCCAAGAAAAGATATCCCCTCCAACGTATCTATCAGGCAAAGCACCATCGAAGAAACCTTGTCCAATCGTTTGCTTTGCGCAAACAAACCGGGGCTGTTGCAATCTGCAACAGCCCCGATTGACGTATGTTCTTATAGCAGCGTGAGATATTTGCACGGCACCTTATCTGTCAGCCAGACGCCATTGACAGACAGATAGAACTTGAAGCCATCCCTGGACATATCTCCTGCTGCCACTTCATAGATAAGCTTCACGCCCTTTCGCCTCCCGGCCACTTTCATGGCTGTATCCACATCAGCAGATAGATGCACATATAGCCTGGTACCCTTTATAAGCCCCTGGACTTCAATTGATGCTTTATTCTTCTCCACCGTCCCATGATAGAGCACTTCTGGCGGTTCCATGGGCTTTAGTTCCACATCCACGTTCACCGAATGCCCCTGATTGGCCCTTATCTTCTTGCCATCAGGGCTGAATGCAAACCGTTGCTTGTCATTCTCCGCCACGATTCTCTCCAATGTTGGATAGTCAATGCTCCTGCCGGATTGGCGGATTCCCCTCAGCAGCTCCTCCACATTAGCCCAGCCGTGCTCATCCAGAGTTATCCCCACCGTCTCAGGCTTATGGCGAAGTATCAAGGACAGGAATTTGCTCAACTGTTTATCCTGCATGTCATTCTTCCGCACATACCCGGCTATCATCTATGCTCAGGGCATCTTTTTTCACATCGCATCCTAGGAACAAAATCCTGACTCCAGCCTCCAGTGCTTCCTGCCAGGCATCTCCAAAAGCAGGATGCGTAACTATGTTGGGACGCACCTCTCGAACCTTCGGCATCTGAATCACAAAGGCCAGCCCGCACCAATAGCCATTTCTTTTTGCCTCAATCAACTCGTGGATATGCTTGATGCCCCGTTCCGTAGGCGCATCAGGGAAATACCCTATGCCATCTTGCTCCAGAGTGCAGCCCTTGACCTCCAGCAGGTACTTCTGATCTCCCCGCTCCATGTAGAAATCTATGCGGGAACTGCCATACTTGTACTCCGGCTTCACCACGTCATAGCCTCTTCCAGCCAGCCACTCTCCCATCACCTTATTGGGTGCCTGGCTGTCTATGTTTATAAGTCCCAGACCAGTTTTCTCCACTGCTATGAGATCATACCTGGTTTTCCGGGCAGGGTTGTCTGCTTCTGCCAGAATCACAGGCACATGCGGGAGCAAAAGCTCCTTGCACCTCCCAGTGTTCTTCACATGGACGGTTTCTACCTGCCCCGCCACCTCCACCTGGGCTTCAAAGCGGTTAGGCCGGGCCAGAAATCCCGCCTCAATGACCTTGTTATACTTCATTCTTTCTTCTCCGCGATGTTAATAATTAACATCCTGCCTATTCCAAGGCACGGATAATTGCATAAAGCTGATCTTTGAGCTTCTGTACTTCTTCCATGGTAAACAGTTCACCCTTTTGAGCAAGGCAGCCAGCCAGCTCTCCTGGAATCTTCTCAGCTTCTTCACGCAGGGCAAGACCATCCTCTGTGATAGCCACTACCAGCAGGCGCTCATCCTCAGGCTTGCGATAACGTTTCAGATAACCAGCAGCCTCCAGCTTCTTCAGCACCGGGGTCAATGTGCCGGAATCCAGATAGAGCTTTTTCCCCAGGTCATGCATGGTGATGGCCTTTTCCTCCCACAGCACCATCATGGTGATGTACTGGGCATAAGTCAGCCCAATCTTCTTCAGGTAAGGATTGTAGGCCGCTACTATTTTCCTGGCACTGGCATATATGGGGAAGCACAGCTGATTCTCCAGCAACAACGGGTCAAATGCTTTCTTTTTCATGTTCTTTCTCCTATCTGCTTGCGAACTTTTCTTCATTCTATCATTATATAGCTGTTAAATCAAATATAAATTTATAAAATTATATTTGACAAAATATAATTTAGGCGTATAATAAGCCCTGTAAGATGAACTAAAAGGAAGCGGAGCTGACATGATTTACGCTTTCGCCCTTAACGCCAACGATGGAGCAAAGTTTTCTTAAAGGAGAGATAACGATGGACGAGCAGAAAGTAATTGAGTCATTTCACATGATGTGGGACAATTTCCCCGACCCCGTCATGCTCATCAAGAAGAGCCGTGACATATATGCTGTGAACAAGAAAGCCGCCTCCCTCGGCCTCACTACCGGCATCAAGTGCTCCAGCATTGGCGCACCGGAGAAACACAAGGGCTGTCTCTGCAATCAGGCTGCCGACAACAAGGAGGCCGCTTACAAAGCTTACGAAGGACCCTTCGGCAAGGCTTACGGCTTCTGGATTCCCGTGGCCGGTGCCGAGGAATACATCATCCACTTCGGCGTAGGGTCTACCTTTGAGTATCCTATGTGAACATCACAAATAAAAATTTGAATATGTGTTAAAAGGGACCCTGGACACCCACCCATTTTATTCGTTAATCAGGAGGAATGCATTATGAGCATATATGTACTTACTAAGGGAACCGAACTTGAGCAGATGATCAAGGCAATCATGACGGCTGAGGCAAATGGCACCATGATGTACTATGCCCTGGCCCGGCTGGCCAAGGAACAGGGTTACGATGATATAGTTGACGATCTCATTGAGGCTGCCAACCAGGAAGCAGTCCACGCAGGTTTCTATTCTGTGCTGAACGGCAAGTATCCCCAGGACTTCTGGGGCCTTCTGCGCACTGTGCAGAAGGCTGAAGTCAATGGCGAAGCGCAGGTCATGGCCATGGCTGAAAAAGTCAGGGCCGCAGGTTTTGCCGAGGCTGCTGATGAAATGGAAGTCTTCGCCAAGCAGGAAGGCCATCACGGCGTTGTCCTGGCCAAAATCCTGGAGAAACACCTGCCAGAGCAAAAAGCACCTGCTGGCCAGGTTTACATCTGCCCTGTCTGTGGTTTTGAGCACGTGGGCGACATCAACAATGAGCCAGAAGATTACGTCTGCCCCCTTTGCGGCCAGCCTAAGTCAGCCTTCAAACCTGCCAATTGAGATTCTAGTTTCTTTTTCAGCAACATAGGGAATGTCTTCCATCCCCTTCCAAACCAAAAAGACATTGAAAGCCATACTTCGGCTCTCAATGTCTTTTTGGTTTTACATATTGAAATCTATCCACAGTATATCATGAAGCACATAAAGAATCAGCAATCATTGTCCGGCCCCCTATACGCCCCCCTTTTCTGCCACTTCCAAAAGGGCACGGGCTTTCTCACGATAACGCTCTTGGTCAGCACCCAAATAGGCACCTGCAAGATACACCCGAGTATCTCTCTATTCAAGATGTTAATTATAAAAATCCTAAAACATAAAAGCTCCCACTTCTTCAGCGGGAGCCGTTGCAAGATTCCAGTCAGCCATTAAGCTCGTTTCCCTTTCTCAGCTACGCCACTCTTCAATACTTTACGTTCGGCGTAAGACTTAATCACAGCCAGGACATACTGCTGGCATGCTGTGCCAGCAGCCTGATTGAAGTCCTCACCATGCCACTCCGTATTTGAGAGAATGCGGATGCCCAAAAACGGCACTTTGTAATTCTGGCACACTAAGGCTGCTGAGTGCGTTTCCATTTCTTCGCAAGAGGAACCATGCTCCTTGTTGAAGAATCGGATTCTATCCAACTGCCGATTCCAGTTATTGCTGCTGGAAATCTTCCCGATAACCACCTGCCCAGCCTGATAATTTGCACCTTCTGCTGCAGCAATCTCCAGCAACTCTGGATCAGCCTCCAGTTCTAATACTTTTTTCTCTTCGCCGCTGTCTGCATCATAATAAAACGTGGGCATCATCTCTATATGACGTCCATCTGCCCCCCGCCGTTCCCTCTTGCTTAACCAGGCACTAGAATCAATGGTCTTTCCACCTAAAACAATGTCAAAGGTGTGCAGCGACGGATCATGTCCCCCTGCAGTTCCCTGATTGATGACCGCTGCCGGATGGAAGTACTCAATTCCCAACACAGTGGCGGCTGCAGCGTTAGTCATACCAATTGACGTAACCGATACAACAACAGGTATCCCCTGATACTCACCGCTGACAAAGCGCCAGCCGCCAATGCGCTGGTCCTTGGGATTCTCCAGTGCATTGATAAGCAAGTCAGTTTCACATTCCATAGCACCTTCCACCATTATGGGAGCAGCAGCTTCCGCCATAAGCGGCACAACCAAAAGCGCCAGAACCATCAACAATGACAGAACATATTTCTTAACCACTTTTTGCATGTCCTCCACCTCGCTATTCATGGAATTCTCAGCTATATGCGAAACAGGGGACCGCATTAGGCCCCTTCCCTAAATACGATTTCTTACAGCAACGGGTAATGATACTCCTCCCCATTGATAACCTTGAAACAGGCATAGATGGAACAGCAGAACCAGAGCAATCCCAGAATCACAATTATTGGCCAAAAGAAAACACCAACCACCAGGAATGTCAGCACCATGGTTACTGCCCCAAGAACTCCCAGAATAGCCTGAACCTTAAGTGCCTGCTTGGCATGACCTGCAACGAAGTCATTCTTGCCATCATTTAGCAAATAGATAACCAATGGAATGCCTATATATCCAATCCCGAAAAACATGTAGCTTATGTGGGCAGCCAGTGCCAATGCCTTTTCTTTTCCTTCTACTGCCATGAGTATCTTCCTCCCCATCATTTCTAACTTATGTATTTATTCTACCTCAGCAGAGCTAACACCTCCCCAAGGTATACACCTTTCTGGCTTATTTCTACCAAATACCTCCCTATATCAAAGGTAAAGCACAATTATGCACTGCCAAAAAATATATTCCTCTTTTTCTTTTTGACCTATTGACATTTTGACTTTTATGGGTATAATAATAATTGCAAAGGGGTTAAGGGAACAAAGAAGGGTTCCCAAGGGCCCCGGAAAGATTGGTTTCTATATCCATGAAAGGAGATTGAGCACCATGTTTGGTCTGGTTCCATTTGCAACAGGTAATGAGCTTATGAAGGAAGAAGGACGTTTGTTCAATCGCCTGCTGGATGCCTTTGATTCCCCCTTTACCAGTGCAATGAGCACTTCTGGCTTCAAAGTCGATGTCAAAGACAACGGCACGGCCTACGAACTTACCGCCGACCTTCCTGGCTTCAAAAAGGAGGATATTTCTCTCGGCTACGAAAACAACTATCTCACCCTCTCTGCCAAGAGGGAGGAAAACAATGATCAGCAGGACAGTGAAGGCAACTACATCCGCCGTGAGCGCAGCTACGGCCAGATGTCCCGTTCCTTCTACATCACCGGCATTGACAAAGCCAGGGCAACTGCTGATTTCAAGGACGGCGTGCTGAAAGTACAGCTCCCCAAACTCCAGGAACAGGTTCCCACCTCCCATCAGATTCCCATCAGTTGATAATCACGCATTCCCCTTATTTCCAAGATAAGTCCCACACGTTATTAAAGACAACAGCCGCCAGCCTTGATTAGGCTGGCGGCTGTTTTGCTATTTACCAATGCCATAACAATGACACCGTTACTTGTTCATACTTGGTCTTCAGCAGAGCAAAACGCACGCCCTTGCTGGTACCCATGGCTTCACGCAGGGCTGCAGCCTCGCAGACATTGCCTGCTCCCACCCTGCTCTTCACGAATTCAGACTGCATGAGGTGGAAGGCATCTATCTGCTGCTCCAGTACTTTGGGATCGTAGAAATGGATGGGAACATTCAGCTCCCGGGCTGTAGCCAGCAGGCCTTCCTCGTGGGCTTTGATGGAAACGCTGGCCATGGCATCTATGAAGGACACATCCCTGCCGATGGATTTGCAAGCCTGCTCCAGAGCTGACTGCACCAGAGACTTGTCCACTCCCTTGCGGCAGCCTACCCCGGCTATCAGCTGGTTTGGCACCAGATACAAAGTATGTGGTGGAACGGCTGTTTCCTCTGGCAGTTCTTCCCTGGAACAGAGAATTACTTTGTATGAAGCTTTCTGCTCCTGCTGGCTCAGCAGTTTGTATTCTGCCAGTTTTTCCAGATAAAAATCCTTGTGGGGCAGGCCGGGACTGGCCTCATATTCAATTTCTTCCCCATCCAGCAGGGCAGAATTCAGCACCTTGATCCGTGATTTTGGCCAGGGGTGCAGAGCCGTCTGCCCCGCGAAGGCATCAGGAGCCACCTTGCCTGCTATATCCGTTGCCGTGGTAATGACAGGCTGGGCACCAATAACCTCTGCCAATTGACGGGTGAGGAAGTTAGCCCCTCCCACATGGCCCGACAGGAGGCTGATGGCAAATCGGCCTTGCTCATCGCAGACAATCACCGCCGGATCCGTCAGCTTATCCTTCAGCAGGGGGGCCATGGTGCGCACTACAATACCTGCAGCCATCACGCAGATCAGCACATCATAATGAGTGAAGCACTCCTTGAAAGACTCCCCAAACTTCGCAAAGGCAAAGAAATGCTTGGGCTCGAATCCTTCAGGCTCAATTTTCTCCGGCACATATACATCCGGCATCTCAGGCAGGAGCCTCTGCACCCGCCGCGCCAGATCAGCCCCCCGGGCTGTCAGGGCAAAAACAGCTATTCTCATGACTACTCCTCTTGTTCAGAAACTGTTCATAAATAAATTTTAGATTTGACTTGTCTAAACCTCCATATGCATCGTTGTCGTCAGTCGACATAGCACCACTATGCCTCCTTCCTCCGCCTTGCCTATGAAGATTTATCCTGCATCCTATCTTAAAATTTATTTATTGCCAGTTCCTTTAGAAGCTTCCCGGAACATATGGGAAAAAGTTGGGGCATAGAGCTGGGACAGCTCATAGTTTCCTGCCAGGCAGGGACTTACCACAATCATGGCTGTGCGGTCGATATCCTTGCCCTTGATTTCCTCGCAGATGGTGGAAAGCTTAGCTCTCACGATTTTCTGCTGGGGCCAGGAAGCGCGCTGCACAATGGCAATAGGCGTTTCCTCTGTATAACCGCCTGCTATAAGCTCCTCCACCACTTTGTCCAGCATGGTGATGGACAGGAAAATGCACATGGTAGAGCCATGCTGGGCAAGAGAGCGCAACTTTTCCCTGTCAGGTACGGGAGTGCGCCCCTCTTGGCGGGTTACAATCACCGTCTGGGACACGCCGGGGAGAGTATACTCCTGTTTCAGGGCCGCCGCCGTGGCCAGGAAAGAACTGACACCGGGAGTCACATCATAATCAATGTCCCGTGCCTTGAAAGCATCCATCTGCTCTTGTATAGCTCCGTAAATGGCAGGGTCTCCCGTATGGAGACGCACAGTCATCTTGCCTTCCGACTCTGCTTTTTCAATGGTCTGCACCACTTCGTCCAGAGTCATGGAAGCAGAATTGTGGATTTCCGCTCCTTCCTTGCAAAGGGAAAGAAGCGCCGGATTCACCAGAGACCCCGCATAAATCACCACATCTGCTTCCTGCAGATACTTTTGTCCCTTGACCGTGATTAGCTCCGGATCTCCCGGGCCTGCTCCTACTATATGTACCATCTTGCCAGCCTCCCATAATAGTATTTCAAACAGCCTTTTCGTTCATGTCAGCCAGTCCGTTCTGGTCCTTGTCCCACTTTTGGGCAGTGAGAATATAAACCGGGTTCACAGCCTTGGCCATATCATAGGGGCCAATCTGCTGCAGATGGGTTACCTGCACCTGGATAGTCTCATAGCTGAATTCCGCATCACGGCTGCGGAAATATTCTATAGCCTGCATCAGGCTCTGCACCGTGATGCAGTTCACCACGATACGTCCCCTGGACTTCAGCTTCATAGCCACCGCATCCAGGATGGGCACCAGCCTGCCACCGCTGCCTCCTACAAAAACCGCATCACATTTGGGTAGAGCGGCAATGCCTTCCGGTGCCTCCTCGTTGATGACCGTGATATTGCGCAGGGCGAAATTGGCAGCATTGGCCCGAATCAGGGTTATGGCCTCCGGATTCCGCTCCAGTGCATAAACCCTGCCCTTGGGCACCAAACGGGCCGCCTCTACGGAAATTGCTCCCGTGCCTGCGCCGATATCGTAAACCAGTGAATCCGGGGCCAGCCGGGCATTTACTAGGGAAAGGATACGGATTTCCTTTTTGGTCATGGGAACTTTGCCGCGAATGAATTCTTCATCATCTATGCCTAAATAATCCATGTATCTGCTCCTTTCAACCTTGGATAATCAATATGCCATGGGACTTCTCAGCCATCTTACTGGCCTCACTCAAAGTAGTTGTTATGACCTCTTCATCGGGATAAGAAAGCCTGAGGAGAACAGACAGCCTTGTTTCCCCTGGCCAACCTGCCTCCATCAGTATTTCCGCAATGCTTCGGGAATTATATTTGCCATCGGTGAGCAGGCCCAGTATCCTGCCGGGCCTGTAGCATAACTCCTCCTGCTCAGGCCTTCTGCCGTGAAAACTCAAAAAGCACGCTCCATGCCATGGCAGGGCCAGGCGGGCAAAGGCCAGCTGCATAGAGCTAAGACCGGGAATAACCTCAATCTGTTCTGCAATATATTCCCTGCGCAAGGCATCAAGAAGAGAATAATACCCTGGGTCGCCTGAGACCAGCACCCCTACATCACTGGCAGCCAGCTCTTGCTTGATAAAGTCCATGACAGCCGGGATGTCGTTGGTGATAGGAAAGGTATGCTGGGAGCCGTCAAGCCTTGCGTATTGCCCCAGGGCACGCCTGCCTCCTACCAGTACTTTGGCGCTCTCAATGGCTTTAGCTGCAGCGGGCAGGAGGTAGTCAGGACTGCCAGGGCCTATGCCTATGACCCTTATCTTATGTTCCTTCACACTGGCAGTTTCCATCTGTAAGCCTCCCCAATTTCCCGCGCCTTGTCATCAAGGCCCAATAACGACCTGTCCATGGCAGTCATCACCGTGCCCACCTGCACCTGGCCGAAAAGATAGCGCTCTGCCCGCAGGCTGGCCCTGGCTGCGATGATATCACAGACATGGCGGCAGAAATCCTTTCCCTGGGCTGCCAGAACGGTCAATGCATCTTCTGTGGTATTAGCAGAGAGCAGTCTTTCCACCCCTTCCCGGGGCAGGCCTTCTGCTGCGGCATAGGCGGCCATAGTTTCCAGCCTGGCATCACCTATGCGGTTGTGAGTGTAGAAAATTCCCGCCGCTACCTTGGCCATCTTGCCGATATGGCCAAAGAGCAGGATGCTTTTTATCTTCCTCTTGGCCGCCGCCTCCAGCATAAAGCCGATGAAATTGCTGGTCTGCACCAGCGCTCCCTGGGGCAGGCCCCATGCAAGGGCCGCTTCCTCGCCAATCTTGCCAGGGACGAAAACCAGGCTCTCAAAGCCCGCAGCTTTGGCCACCTCTATCTGGGGAACCAGAGAATTCTTGAACCCCTCCTCGGACATGGGACGAAGCACACCCGTGGTGCCAATGACAGAAATACCCCCCTCAACCCCCAACACAGGATTGAGGGTCTTTTTGGCCAGCTCAACCCCTGCGGGAATCGAGATGGTAATCTCCCAGCCCAGGCTGCTGCCTGTCATCTCTTCCAGAACCTGCCGAATGAGTTTCCTTGGCCCCGGATTGATGGAAGGTTCCCCCATGGGCACGGTGAGTCCCGGCTTGGTAACTGTCCCCACCCCGGTGCCCGCCTTGAAGACCAGTTCCTGACTATCGATGGGGCGAAGTGCTGCAAATACTGAGACACCATTGGTGATATCCGGGTCGTCCCCAGAGAACTTCACTACCTCTGCCTGCCCACAGCCATCCTCACCCAAGGACACTGACTTGACAGGAATCAGCAGTTCAGTTCCGTCCAGAGCCGTAAGCTTCACCTGTTCGTGCTCTAACCCTCTTTGAGCCAGCAGGACAGCCTTCACTCCCGCCGCCGCGCAGGCACCTGTAGTATAGCCAAAGCGCAGGCTCTCGTCCTCTGTCAGGATTGCCATAGTATCTCCTTCTTGTTGTACCTACTTGCTAAGCTGCCTGTTCAGGAAGTCCCTGCCGAACACTGTCAATGTATAGTAAAAGCCTATCAGGAAGGGAATATACTCCGCAATGAGCCGCCAGCACACAGCGATGATGCCCACGGTGCCCGCAGGCACACTGCTGCTGAAAAGCAACACGAAACCGCCCTCTGCAATGCCGGAGCCCCCCGGAGTGGGCATGAAGTACAGCAGCATATTGAGGAAAATCATGCGGCCCATGACCGTGTACCAGTCAGCATCGAAGACGCCAAGTCCCAACAGCAGGCAGGGAACAATAGCGTAGATGCAGAGCAGATTCAGCCCGGACTCCAGGAAAACCAGGAGCATGCTGCGGGGAGATTCTGCCAGCAGGCCAATGGCGCATCTGGTGTCCCGGTAAAAGGCAAATATCTTGCGCCGCCGCTGATTCTTCACATTCCTGGTGGCCCAGATGATGAAGCCGTCCAGATTGCCCATTCTGGCTCCAAGCACCATGGCCACTATTACCGCAAAGGCCGCCAGGGTTATGGCCATGAGCCAGTCATTGGAAATCCCTGGCACAATCCCCTCATCATGGAGCAGGATAAAGGGCATGCAGAGTGCCAGAAAGAAGATAGATAGCAAGGTTCTCACAATAACCAGCACTGCGGCCTTACCTGTGGGTACCCCCGCATGGCGCAGGAACATTAGCTGGGCCACCGCCCCGCCTGTGGCCCCGGGGGTCAGAAGCGCCAGGAAATAATTGCCAAAAACCACCTGCACAGCCTGGTAAAAGGTTATTTTCTCATGGGAAATCTTCACCAGATGCATCAGTCTGCTGCCATCAAAGAACATACCCAAAGCCACGGCACCCACCGCCAGGGCAATGGACCAGGACTGAAACTGGTCCAGATTCTTCAGGGTATTTATATCTATGGTGGTGTAAATGACCACACCAGAAATTACCAAAACCAGCAAAATGAGGGCGAAGAGCCGGCGGTAAAATTTATTCATGCAAAATCTCCATCCTGCCTATATCAGTCAAGAAATTCCTCATGGCTGGCATAGGCACTGTGATTATGTATGGATTCGTAGTTCTCACATTCCAGGGAAAACCAGGACAGTCCCGGGATCTCCCGCAGGGACAGCACCGTATCCCGCAGGATATCTTCCACAAACTTGGGATTCTCATAGGCCTTTTCCGTGACAGCCTTCTCATCCTCCCGCTTCAGCAGGGGATAGATGGGAGATGACCCCTGCTGCTCCACCAGTTCTGCCAAATCCTCGATGAAAATACATTCCGTGTCCTGCCGGAACTCCACCTGCACCCGTGCCACAGAACGCTGGTTATGAGCGCCATAGGCGGAGATTTCCTTGCTGCAAGGGCAGAGGGAAGTAAAGGGCACCTCTACTCCCAGGCGGAACTGCATGGGCTTGCCTCTTTCCTTGCGTCCCGTGAAACTGCAGTCCAGATCCAACACAGAGTGTTTCTGGCTCACTGGCGCGAACTTATCCACAAAATACTTGAAGGAAAGCTCCACTTCCGCAGACTGGGCTTCCAGATGCTCCAAAGCCTCTGAAAGCATGACTTCCATCTCTGCCTCTGCCAAGGGCTTCTGGCTCCAGGGCATGAGAATTTCCAGGAAGCGGCTCATGTGGGTGCCCTTGTATTCCATGGGCAGGGAAACAGTGAAACGGATGCGGGCCAGTACCTGCTGATAGCCCCCCTCTTTGGTCTTGATGAGGAAGGGCAGATGGGCTTCCTTGATGCCTACCTTTTGAATGGCTATGCCCCGGGAATCCTGCCTGTTCTGTACATCCTGCATCAGAGGGACCTCGTTTCATACTCAATGGGGTCTTCCACGCCCGCTTCGGCAAAGCCCCGCAGGCGCAGCTTGCAACTGTCGCAGACGCCGCAGGCTTTCTCCCCGCCATTGTAGCAGCTGTGAGTGAACTGCAGGGGTGCCCCCAGCTTTGAGCCAAGCTTCACAATATCGCTCTTGGAGAGATCCTGCAGGGGAGTCTCAATCTTTATTTTCTTGCCCTCCACTGCTGTAGCTGTGGTAGCGTAGTCAGAAAGAGCCTGGAACTTTTGAATGAATTCAGGACGGCAGTCGGGGTAGCCAGAGTAATCCACGGAGTTCACGCCGATATAGACGTGACTGGCCCCCAACACTTCAGCATAACCCATAGCGTAAGAAAGGAAAATCAGGTTGCGGGCAGGCACATAGGTAGGAGGTACATCCTTGCGCTCCACATCTCCTTCCGGAACCTCAATCTTTTCATCCGTAAGGGCAGAGCCGCCGATAGCTTCCATATTAGTTTCAATGATAAGATGCTTCTTGACTCCATAGAAGGAGGCAATCTTCTTGGCTCCCTCCAGTTCTACGCTGTGGCGCTGATGGTAGTTGAAGCTGATAGGATAAAGCTCATAGCCTGCCTCTTTGGCTACCGCCATGCAGGTGCAGCTGTCCAGCCCTCCGGAAAGGAGGATCACTGCCTTTTCTTTTGCCATTGCTTTCTTCCCCCTTAGCCGCGGATATCCTTGATGGCCTGGGCGGCATCAGGAGCGCAGTAAATGGCAGAACCTGCCACCAGTATGTTGGCGCCAGCTTCCCTCACCAGTTCGCTGGTTTCGGCATTGATGCCGCCATCTACTTCGATATCACACTCAAAACCCATATCCTGAATGGTATGACGCAGCATGTGGATCTTCTCCAGCATGCCTTCAATGAACTTCTGGCCGCCAAAACCGGGATTCACGGTCATGATCAGCACCATGTCCACATAGGGCAGCAATTCTTCGATAAGGGCCAGAGAAGTACCAGGGTTCACAGCGATGCCCGCCTTGCAGCCAGCAGCTTTGATTTGCTGGATAATGCGATGAGCATGGGGTGCAACCTCCACATGGAAGGTGATGATATCTGCACCGGCCTCAGCAAAGGCCTGAATCTGGTTCTCCGGGTGCTCCACCATGAGATGAACGTCAAAGACGGGAGCTGCCTTGCCAGGCTGCTTGATGGCCTGGGCAAGGCTCTTCACCACCGGAGAACCCAGGGTGATATTAGGGACGAACTGACCGTCCATGACGTCAATGTGAATGTATTCGGCACCTGCTGCTGCCACCTTTTCGACCTCGGCGGCCAGGTTAGCAAAATCTGCCGACAGAATGGAGGGTGCAATCTTGATCATATCTGTTCTCCTTCTAGTTCTAACTAAATTATCTGTAAAGCTTCTTCTGGGAAAGCTTCTGTGCTTCCTGTATTTCCGTACGAATAGCCAGGTAGGCTTCATAGCGCTCCCGGGCAATGGCTCCCCCTTCGGCTGCCTCCTTCACGGTGCAGCCTGGCTCATGGCTGTGACTGCAGGGAGAAAAACGGCACTTGCCCAATAGCGGCGCAAAATCAGGGAAATAACGGGGCAGTTCCTCAATCTCCAGCCCGGAAAGGTCCATGGCACTGAAGCCAGGGGTGTCCACTATGTAGCCGCCCCCGCTGTAAGGCAGGAGTTCCGCAACTCTAGTGGTATGTTTGCCCCGCTTGATCTTCTCGCTGATGCTGCCCGTTTGCAAGGCCAGACCGGAATCTATGGCGTTCAGCAGGGAGGATTTACCCACCCCTGAGGGACCTGCAAAGACGGTGGTCTCACCGCTGAGCTTTTCCCTCAAAGCCTCCAGCCCCCTGCCCTCCCGGGCAGATACCAGCAACACCTCATAGCCAATCTCGCGGTAAGCCTGCAGGAACGCCCCCTCATCACCTTCGTACAAGTCCATCTTGTTGACGCAGATGACGATTTTTTCCACCCCGGACCACTCTGCCAGTACCAGGAACCTGTTGAGGAGCAAGGGGTGCAGATCAGGCTGGGCTGCCGCGAAGGTCAGCACCACCTGAGTGAGGTTAGCTACTGCGGGGCGCTTCAAAAGCTGCGCCCTGGGCAGCACTTCCTCAATGACCCCTGTACCATCAGGCAGGCTATCCAGGCTCACCCAATCCCCGGGCACCACGCCCAGCTCCCGCCGGGACTTTTTGAACTTGCCCCGGAGCTTGCAGGTGACAAGCCCCAGGTCAGTCTGCACGTAAAAGAAACTGTTATAGGCTTTGATAACACGGCCTTGCAGCATAAAGTTTTCCTCTCACAATATTTACCAGTACTTGTTATTATACCACATCAGCGCCATTGCTCAAATCCGTCACTGACGCTTGCCTGTCTCCCCCTGTTTGGAGGGGGCGGTGGTGTCACTGTCGGACTTGCTGGTTTTCTTATCGCTGCCCTTGTCCTCGGAAGTTTCCTTCCTGGCAGCAGCTTCTTCCGCCACCACCAAAGTCACTGTAGAGCCGGCCTCCACTTCACTGTCGGCAGAAGGCGACTGGCTGATGACCGTACCGGGAGCCTGGGAGCTGGCCTGCTTCTCCACATGGACAGAAAGGCCCTTGCCCTTCAAAGTGCCCTCAGCAGCAGACAGCGTACCGCCCTTCACGTTGGGCACGGTGACCTTCTTCACCTTCTTGCCCTTGCTGATGGTGATATCTACAGTCTGGCCCTTGCTGATTTTCGTGCCAGAGCGCGGCTCCTGGCCGATGACTGTGCCTTCCTCCTCATCGGAGAATTTCTCATAGACACTGCCCAGCTTCAGGCCCATCTTCTTCAGCTTGATTTCCGCATCCGACCGGTCAAGCCCCATGAGGTCCGGCATTTCCAGTTCCTCACCGCCCCGGCTCACGTTGATGGTCACCACGCGTTCTTCCTTGACCTTGGTGCCGGCTTCAGGTGTCTGGGAAACCACAGTGCCAGCCGGAACCGCAGCATCATAGACCTCTGCCACATTTACCCTGAGCTTCTGGTCCTCCAGTATCTGCCGGGCCAGAGCCATGGGCTTGCCCTTCACATCCGGCACTGTCACCTCAGCTGTGCTCCAGAACTTGCCAAAGCTCATGAAGGCTCCTGCAAAGAAACCTACCATCAGGACCATGACAAGACCTGCGATGAATTTCTTGGACTTGAAGATGGAGCCTTCCTCCTCGGAATCCTCCTCGTACTCTTCCTCCTGCTGCACTCGCTCCACCTCAGCCTGGCTCACACGGGGCAGGACCTGAGTGGCATACGGATCAGGAGCCGCCATGGCTCCTCCTGCAGAAACCATGTGCTCTGCCTGACGCAGCTCCTCCACCAGCTCAGCACTGCTGGGACGGGCCTCGGGTGCCTTGTTCATGGTGCGGCTGACAATGGCCTCCACCACGGGAGGCAGGCTGGGGTCAAGCTCCCGCACGGGACGGGGCGCATCCTGCAAGTGCTGCACCGCAATGCTCACAGGTGTTTCACCAGTGAAGGGCAGCGCACCAGTAAGCATTTCATAGAGCACCACTCCCAGAGCATACACGTCTGACTTGGGAGTGATCATGGTACCCTTGGCCTGCTCCGGGGAAAAGTAATGAACAGAACCCACGATATTCCCCGTATAGGTCATGGTGGACTCGGTGACAGCCCTGGCAATGCCGAAATCCGCCACCTTGGCACTGCCATCCGGCATCATGAGGATATTGTGAGGCTTGATATCACAGTGCACCAGATTATTGGCATGGGCGTGAGCCAGAGCCCTGGCAATATCCTCAGCTACCCGCAGGGCCTGAGCCACAGGCAGATGGCCCTGCTGTTTGATAAGGTCCTTCAGAGTGCTGCCAGGCACATATTCCATGACAATATAATGGTCATTCCCCTCCACGCCCACGTCGAAGATATTGACAATATTGGCGTGGGACAGGCGGGCTGCCGCCTGAGCTTCCCGATGGAACTTATTGATGAATTCACTGTCGCTCTTGAACTGATCATGGAGTATCTTCACTGCCACGGGACGATCCAGCAGCTTGTCCCGGGCCCGGTAGACATCTGCCATGCCGCCCCCTCCTATGAGCTCCTGGAGCTCATAGCGCTGGTGTAATATCCGCTGTACCATATACTTTCCTCCTATATCCAGCCCCGAAAAGACCTGTTCTGCAATCTTTATCTCATCTGTTCATGCTTTCTATGATGCGCCGGGCGATGGGGGCTGCTGCCCTGCCGCCGCTGCCGCCGTTTTCTACAATGATGGCAAAGGCAATCTTCCTGCCAGGAAGCTCAGCCGAGCCGATGAACCAGGCGTGGTCTGCCCCGCTGGCATTTTCCGCCGTGCCGGTCTTGCCCGTCACGCGAAGGCCTCTTACAGCAGCCCCCGTGCCGGTGCCATGCTGCACCACCTGCTCCATATAGCCATCTATTTTGGCTGCCAGAGCCGCATCAAGGCAGGTGCGCCATTTCTCCGGCCTGGTGTTCTCCAGTGCAACCCCCTTGGGACTGATGACCTTCTGCACCAGATATGGCTTCATGGCTGTGCCGCCATTGGCAAGGGCCGAAGCCATAAGAGCCATGTGCATGGGAGTGACCAAAAGGCTGGCCTGTCCTATGGCAGTCTGGGCCAGATCCCCCTGGCCCAAAGTGTCAAACCTGGGCAAATGGGAACCTGCCATGAGGACTTCTCCCCCTATTTCCTGGGGGAAACCGAAGTCTTCAAAGTACTTGCCCAGTTTCCTGCCTCCCAGGCGCAGTCCCAAAGTGCCAAAGGCCACATTGCAGGACTCAGCCAGAGCTTCTTCAAGGTTCACCTGGCCGTGGACCTCCCCCTGATATTCCCCGATGAAGGAACCATCGTCAAGTTCCAGACGTCCCGTACAGGCAAAGACCTCCCGCTCATCCGTGACGCCTTCTCCCAGAGCCGCAGCCGCAGTCAGGGGCTTGATGGTGGAACCAGGGGGATAGAGGCCCTGCACCACTCTGTTCAGCAGGGGGCTTTCTTCTGCCCCTTTCAGGCTTTGCCATTCGGCCTCCACCACATTAGGGTCATAAGCCGGCGTGCTGACCATGGCCAGGATCGCTCCTGTCTTTGCATCCAGCACCACAGCCGCTCCCCGGCTGCCAGCAAGCGCTTCATAAGCAGTCTCCTGGGCCCGGGAATCAATGGTGGTTTCAAGGTCATTGCCCTGGTCAGCCTGCAAAAGCTGGGAAACAGGTCCCAGGCTGGAAAAATCCCTGGACATGCCCATGAGCTCCATATTGCGGTGGGCTTCCAGCCCCGCGCCGCCAATATTCTCGCCATTATAGCCCGTGACAGCAGCTGCAGCCTCCCCCCAGGGGTAGGTGCGCCCGCCATCAGGCCGGGTCTCTGCCAGCACCTTGCCGTCAGAGGTCAGGATCCTGCCCCGCGCAATCTCCCTCTGCAGGGCGGCGGTGCGCTGATTAAGGGGATTTTCCACCGTTTCCTCTGCCTTGAAAACAGATATATAGACAATATGCAGAGCCAATATACCGCAGAAAATGAGCAGCAGTGACATGGCCCGCAGCATATTGCGTTTCATCTTCCAGTCAGCCATGGGCCCGCCTCCCTTCCTGCCGGCCCCGGGAAAGGGCCAGGAGAATGCCCAGCTCCATGAAGCCGGACACCAGGGAACTGCCGCCGTAGCTCACAAAGGGCAGGGTAATGCCCGTCAGAGGCAGGAACTTGGTAACACCGGCAATGATGACAAAGGCCTGAAGCAGGAGCAGCATACTGCAGCCTGCAGCCAGCAATAGTTCCTTTTCGCCTTCGCACTGCAGGGCCAGACTGATGCCCCTGAAAGAGAGCAGTACATAGCAGAAAAGCACCGCCAGGGACCCTATCAGCCCCCATTCCTCTCCTATGGCCGCGTAGATGAAATCCGTATGCACCTCCGGGATAAAGCCAGGATGCCCAAAGCCAAAGCCTGTGCCCCAGACACCACCTGTCCCAAAGGAAAAGAGGGACTGCACCACCTGATAGGCCATGCCGTTAGGGTCCTGCCAGGGATCAAGCCAGATATCAAAGCGCACCCGCACATGGCCAAAAGCCAGGTAGCTGACCCCCGCCGCCAGGCTGATAAACATCAGCGCCAGAAAGACATACGTCTTGCTGCCGGTGGCCATGTAGGTCATGAGCACCGCCATGCCAAAAAACAGCAGGGCCGAGCCCAAATCCCGCTCCACCACGAACATCAGCACTGCCGCTCCCCAAATGCACACCAAGGGCGCGATGAAGCGCAGCGGCGGCAGGCCTAGCGGTCCCAGCCTCATGCTGGGCAGGGAAAGCATATTGCGGTGGTCAGAAAGATAAGCCGCCAAGAAGAACAAGATCAGGATTTTCCCAAACTCCGAAGGCTGCACTGAAAAAGGCCCCAGTACCAGCCAGTTGCGGCTGCCGCCAATCTCCGTGCCAAAGAGCATGGGCAGCCCCAGCACCACCACGCAGGTGAGCCCCAAAAGATAGGGATAGGAAAGCATTTCCCTGATGCGCTTCCAAAAGCGCAGCACCAGCATCAGCACCACCTGGGCCACGCAAAGCCAGCGCAGCTGCGGCACCAGGAGTTCCGGCTTCAGCCGGGCTATTTCCACCAGCCCCACGCTGGCAAGGGCCAGCACTATGGGAAGCAGGATAAAGTCATATTTTTTCTTCCACAGGAGGAACTGCAGGATAAAGGCCTCAGCCAGGCAGGCAAGCAGGTATGGCCAGACCGCAGGCTCCAGAGCCTTGCTCACAGTCCCTGCTGCATAGCTTTTCAGGTACAGCACACCAAGCCCTGCCAGCAAGATGCCCAAGGGCATGAGCAGGAAGCCTCCCGCCCTGCCAAAGCCGAAGGAATGTTCCTCCTGAATAGAACTTCTTTCCATCAGCTATGCACCACCACAATCACCGTCACGTTGTCTGAGCCACCGGCTGCCAGAGCTTCCTGCACCAGCTCCCGGGCGGGGTCTTCAATCTCCCCTGACCGGGCTTTGGCCTCTTCCAGTGCTGTGGCAATATCCCTGTCCTCCACCATATTCATCAGGCCGTCAGTGGCCAGCAGCAGCACATCTTCCGGCTGCAGGACAAAGGAACCGGTATCAACTGCCAGATCTTTTTCCACACCAACAGCCCGCAAAAGCATATTCTTCTGCGGGTGGTTCCTGGCCTCCTCTTCCGTAAGGCTGCCCTGGCTCACCAGGCTTTCCACATAAGAATGGTCCTGGGTCACCTGCCCGAGGCTACCCTCACGGTAAAGATAAAGCCGGCTGTCCCCCACATGAGCCCAGAGGGCGCGGCCCTCATGGATCTTCAGCACTGTAACAGTAGTGCCCATGCCTTTTTTCCCGGGGTTTGCCTCAGCCTCCCAGAGTATGCGTTCATTGGCGTGCATCACAGCCCGGCGGAGATCCTCCTCCCCAAAGCTGTCCAAAGCTGACAGATCATCCCGAAGCACTTCTGTCATCAGAGAGCTTGCCACCTCTCCTGCTGCCTGGCCTCCCATGCCGTCAGCCACAGCATAGAGCTGCCTTTCCGGAAGAGACAGGCAGCTGTCCTCATTATGGGCGCGTACGCAGCCAACGTCGCTGGCCCAATAAGCTCGTGTCATGGGTTCACCTCTCAAATCTCATGGTTACCAAACCAATCCTGATGGTATCTCCCGGCTTGATATACGCCTTGCCCGTCAGGAGCTGGTCATTCACATAAGTGTGGTTGCGGCTGCCTAAGTCTTCGATGACATACTGGCTGCCACGCCGGAAGAGCACGGCATGATGATGGGACACAAAACTTTCGGGAATGACCACATCATTATCCTCACCCCGTCCCACCGTAATCTGCTCGCTGAAGGCAAAGCGGCGCTTCACCATGCCTTCTTCACCGGCTTCGCTACCCAGCACAGCCAGCACCGCTTCATCATGCTTGAGTTCCGGCTGTCTCTCCTCCGCCAGCATTTTCTTCATGTCCAGGAAAATCCATCTGGAAATCCTGCCTACGAACATCAGCAGCCAAAAGAGCATGCCGTACTCCAAAAGCACCCGCAGGCCCTTCAGGAGCATTGCTGTATCTGGCAAATCAAATCACCTCGTATTTCAGCAGGGTTGAGCCTATCCTCACCCTGTCCCCGTTGCTAAGCTGACAGCTTTTGATGGACTTGTCATTGACAAAGGTGCCGTTGGTACTGCGTGCATCATAGAGCACGTGCCGATGGCGCTCGTAAGCCACCCAGGCATGAAGCCGGGAAGCATTGCCATCCGTCAGGATAAACTCATTCTTATCCTGGCGCCCAATGTAAATCTTTTCCTCGCCAAACTCCAGGTACGCCTCCTGATCAGGCCCCTCTATTACAGACAGGGAAGCCAGCTTATGCTGCCGTGGCAAAGGCGCAGCTTTCTCCAGCAGCGCAGGGCTCTTGAGCACAATGGTGCTCTCCTGCACCCCGCTTTCACCTTCCTGCTCCAGCTTCAAATCAAAAAGCCCCCGCTGAAGCTCAGGCGAGGACAGGAACCGCAGCACCAGTTCCCCTTCCATGAAAGCTTCTGCCCTGATGATTTCCTTCTCTATCTCGGCATAAAGCTCCGACTGCACCCGCTTAGCGCAAAGCCTGCTGTAGTCGTCAGGGCTCAGGGTGAACACTGCCACATTGGGCACACCGCCATCCTCGCTGTCAGAAGAAGCCTGCCTGATTTCCTTCTTCACTCCGTTAGCCAGCTCCACCAGCTCCAAATCACTGGCAAACCGCTTATTGAAAAAACCTTCGATATGGCTTCCCAAAAAGGATTCTATTTTATCCAGTCCCATACCAAAGCCCCCTTTCCAGGATTCTTTTTATTATAACGCAATTGTTCAGGTTTTGCCACAGGCGAAATATCCTAATTGGCATTATGACAAATCCGGATGACTTTCCATAACAAAATAGTCCCCGTTTTTGCCACTGATATGCTCCCCCTATGAGAGACAGTAAAAAATAAAACTGTCATCATAGGGGGATTTTTCATGCCATGTAAGCAAAAAGCAACAGCAGAAGAGAAAACCAGAGTTGCCCAAGAATGCCTTTCGGGTAGAATGACACGTAGTGAAGCCGCATCATTATTACAAGTAAATAGGACAACCATTGACGAATGGATATATCAGTACGAATCGGAGGGCTCCTCAGCTTTTTCGCCGCGTAAACGCAATCGTGTTTACACAGCAGAACTCAAGACCCGGGCCGTTATCAGTTATTTGAATGGTGAGGGCAGCTTGATGGATATATGTCGCAAATATGCTATTCACGACACACATCAGCTAAGAAATTG
>NZ_FNWN01000033.1:0-27496 GCF_900108415.1 Selenomonas sp. KH1T6 | reverse complement strand
GAAGTTGAACCAGGCTATAAAAGTTCGATGAAACATGCCTCTTTATGTTCATGTAGGCACGAAGCCTGCCATTGACATTTTCGACCATGCTGCTGGCCCTCTTGATGCCGATGACTATTTCATCATGCACTTTTTCAACATTGGCTAACTCCCCTGCCGGGATGAGGGCTGATGCCTGCCGGGTAAGTTCCGCATAGGCTTCTGACTCTTTGTTTACTGATAATCTGCTATAGAGAAGACGGAACACCTCCTTAGGCAGTCCCATAGCCTCAGCTTTCATGCTGAAGTCACGGAACAGTCTGCTTATGAAAAGCATGGTCGTAGGCAGCCGATCCTTGAACCGCAGAATTTCGCTGCTAAGCTTGTATGACCAGCTATGGCGGATTGACACAGCAAGCATCTCGTCAAGAATCCAATCCATTAGCTCCATCACCTCGTCATAGCTATAGCCGCTAAAGGAGACCATCTCACAGTGACTTTGATTATGAGCTAATCGGCTGGTACGAAACCCTTGATAGTCTTTTGTATGACTGCTATCTCGATGACAAAGCATTTGCAGAAATCATTATGGCCGACGAAACAGAGATCATCGGCAAAGACTGAACATACCTCCACTAACTATGAATCCTACCAAAAAGATTCGCGTCGATGTCATACGAACAAATGGAAAACTATCACCTTCTTCCCAGACATCAATCAATCTTCAAGTCTTTTCCAAACATATAATACAGGTTGTTGTTCAGCAAAACTAAAAAAATGCCGCCCCGCTGGTTCGTAGCCAGTAGGGCGGCGGTTTATGTATATAGGACTGTCTGGCTTACGCCTGGCAGACCTTGTGGGGGTTCAAAATGTTGTTGGGGTCGAAGACCTGCTTGATGCCCTGCATAAGCCTCAGGCTGGCTTCCGGCAGGGATTCTTTCAGATAGGGGCGCTTGGCAAGGCCGATGCCGTGCTCGCCGCTGACCTGACCCCGGAGTTCTCTGGCCTTTGCATACATGCTGGACATGGATTTATCCAGCATTTCCTGCCATTTATCCTCCGGCATATCATCTCTGAGGATATAGACATGGAGGTTGCCGTCACCTGCGTGGCCGAAGGACTTGATGCGGATGCCCAGCTGCTGGCGCAGTTCATGGACGTATTCCACGAAGGCGTTGACCTTGTTCCTGGGAACCACCACATCAACTTCGTCCATCTCACTGGTGGAAGCCTTGATGGCTTCCAGGAAGGCGCCCCTGGTCTTCCAAACGGGAGTGCTGCGCTCCTCAGTGTCGGCAATGAGGATGTCGATAGCCCCCTGGTCCAGGCAGATCTGGGCGGTATCATCATAGTAGGAAGCGATTTCCTCCATGGTGTTACCGTCGAATTTCAACAGGAGATAGGCATCAGCCTGATTGTCCGGGAACTTGCGGCCTAAGTATTCCTCTGCGTCAAGGATGACCTCCCTTTCCATAAACTCGATGGCCGTGGGCACGGACTTGGACTGGATGATGAGGGGCACCGTGCCGATGGCCTGTTCCAAAGTAGGATAAGGCACCAGCAGGCTTACGGTCTTCTTTGGCAGGGGCAGCAGCTTCAGCACCGCCTTGGTGACAAAGGCCAGAGTGCCCTCGGAGCCAATGACCATGTCCTTCAGGTCGTAGCCGGAGCTGTTCTTCACCACCTTGCCCCCCAGCTGCAGGACTGTGCCGTCTGCCAGCACCACCTCAAGGGCACGGACGTAATCCCGGGTGACACCGTATTTCACAGCCGTCATACCGCCGGCGTTGGTGCTGATATTGCCGCCGATAGTGGCAGATTTCTCACCGGGGTCAGGGGGATAGTAGAAGCCCTTCTCCTCCACATAGCCCTTGAGCTCCATGAGCAGCACCCCCGGCTCCACCGTGAGGGTGAGATTTTCTTCATCAAGTTCCAGGATATGGTTCATCAGGGTGGTATCTATCATGATGCCCTGCTCTACTGCCACGGAAGCACCCACCAGTCCCGTGCCCGCCCCCCGGGGGGTAACTGCAATATGATGCTCGTTGGCATAGGCCATAAGCCTTGACACTTCCTCTGTGGAAGTCACCCTGGCCACCAAAGTTGGATAGACCCGCTTGCTGGCCAGCTCGTCATGGCTGTATTCCTCATTTATTTCCTCGCCAAAGAGCAAGCGTTCCCTGTCTATGAAGCCGGCAATCGCCAGCAAATCTTCTTTTCCTACCTGCCTGTACTCACTCATGCGATTTCCCTCCCCTGCTTGATATTGGCGATTAACTGGGGCAGCACCTCATAGATATCTCCCACCACAGCATAATTTGCTACCTTGAAAATGGCCGCCTTGGGGTCGGTATTGATGGCAAAGATTTCTTCGGAATGCTCCATGCCTGCCACGAACTGGATGGCACCGGAGACACCGCAGGTGATGATGAGCTTGGGGCGCACCGTACGCCCGGAAAGGCCAATCTGGCGGCGCGGGTCCATCCAGCCGACTTCCACCAGGGGACGGGTACAGGCCACATCGCCCCCCAGTGCCTCGGCCAGTTCTTCCACCAGAGCAAGGTCTTCCTTCTTCTTGACACCTCGCCCTGCCACTACCAGCACATCAGCATGCTCGATGCTCTTTTCCCTGGGCTTCTTGGTGATGCCCAGCACCTCGATGCGGGAGGAAAGCTCCTCCTTCACCTCCAAAGGCACGATTACGCCCTGCGCCTCCTTGGTGCGCTGAGGTGCCTCCATGATCTTGTAGCGCACAGTGGCCATCTGGGGACGTGTGTTTGGGGTAAGGATCTCAGCCATGATATTGCCGCCGAAGGCCGGGCGAATCTGCACCAAATCGGTATTCTCATGAATGTCCAGCACCGTGCAGTCAGCCGTGAGCCCCGTATGGAAACGGGCTGCCACCCTGGGGGCCAGCTGCCGCCCCACAGGAGTAGCCCCCACCAGGATAGTTGCAGGCTGAACCTGGCGGATAAAGCTCTCAAAGACCTTGGCGTAAATCTCGATATTGAATTGGGATAGCACAGGCTTGTCACAGACAAAGACCTTGTCCACCCCATAATGGCGCAGTTCCTCTGCTCCGCTGCCGATATTCTCTCCCATGAAAAGGGCAAAGACCTGCTGATGGATCTTGTCTGCCAGCTCACGGGCCTTACCCAGCAACTCGAAAGATACGGGATGGATGCGTCCGTCCACATGGTCTATATACACGGCAATCCCCTGCCACTTGCTCTTGTCTACAGCCGGTTCCGGGGCATCCTCCACAAACTCCACCGCACCGCCGCTCTTCTTCACGCAGAGCTTGCACATGCGGCAGGCGGCGCCTATCTCCACCTTGCCCTCGCTGGCGGTCATGGCGCCAAAGGGACAGATAGAAACCAGCGCAGCAATATCTTCAATCTTTTCCTGATGAATTACCAATTTGCCCATACTTTCATCTCCCATTAAGTCAGGAGTTTTCTCCTAAACACCTTAGCACTGCTCACGCTATATACTTGTGACTCTTCAAATGCTGATATATCTTCCGTGCCAGCTCCTCGCCAGTGCCCTCCCAGGTCTCCCGTGCCTTGTGTATCTCCGGCGGGAAAATCCTCTGCACCTGGGTGGGAGAACCGTTCAGCCCGTAGTGGTGCTCGTCCTTGTCTTCCATATCATTCAGCGTATAGGTAACTATCTCCCTGTTGGCAGTCTCCTTGCCCTTCTTATATGAAGGCAGCCGCGGTTCATAGATATCCTTCTGCACAGTAAGCAAGCAGGGGAAGGCAACCTTCAGGGACTCCACATCCTCAGACATCTCCATGTCTACCAGGACGGCGCCCTCCTCTACTCCCTTCACCGCCTTCACATTGCAGACGCAGGGAATGCCCAGCTGCTCGGACACCTCCGGCCCTACCTGGGCAGTGTCCCCATCAGTGGTCTGAAGGCCGCAGATAATCAGGTCAAACTTGCCAAAGCGCTTGATGCCCTGGGATAGGGTATAGCTGGTGGCCAGCACATCTGCCCCGCCGAATTTCCTGTCGGTGATCAGGCAGCCCTTGTCAGCCCCCATGGCAAAAGCCTCGTATATGATGGACTTGGCAGGAGGCGGACCCATGGTAAGGACGCTCAGGCTGCCCCCATACTGCTCCTTCAGCCGCAGCCCTGTCTCCAAGGCAAATAAGTCGTACGGATTCATCTTGGCATCCGCGCCATTGCGCTTGAGCACCCCCGTCACCGGGTCCACTTCAACTTTATTAGAACCTGGTACCTGCTTGATACAAACTAAAATATCCATCGTTGCTCACCCTCCTTATCGCCTGTAATTCGTCATACGAATTTATTCTCCTGCTAAAAATTGAATAAATTTTTCTATCAATTGTGAAATAACTAACTTACTGATAGAACAAGAGCGAATCATAACCAAAATCTGGTATAAGCAGATGAAAAAACCTCCCTCAATGAGGGAGGCTTGAAAATACTTAGCTCAACCGGATAACCCCGGGCCGATCAATGCGCCAGTTCCCCAGCACAGCCTTGAAAATAGCGGGCAGCTTCACCTGATAGCCGCTGTATGTAGTGCCCCGTTCGTAATTGGAAGCAAACGTCTCCTTCATGCCCTGATGTTCATGTGCTTCTGAATTATAGGGCTTGATGGGGTTAGGCACCACAGCATACTTGCCGGGACCTGCTCCCTCTATGGTCATGGCCCAGAGGTTGCTCTGCAGGATATCCCCTATCACCACGAACTTAGGCTGCTCTGTCATCTTGTCGATTTCCGTAAAGGCCAGCATAGCCAGATGATACCTGTCCACAAACTGCTCGCAGGCCTGTTTGTAACGCGGCTGGTTCATATTGGCAGCCAGGCCGTTGAATTCATCCACCATGGCCTGCCAGGGAGTCTTTTCATCAGGCACTTCCTTGGTGACAGCAGCAGCCTCCTTGTCGGAGAGCTTTTCTGCCGTAGCCTCGGCCTCGGCCCGTTCCACGGCCTTTTCCAGCTTTTCCAGCGCCTCTGCGTCCATTTCCTCCCCCTCTTTCAGGGTGGGGATAAGACCGGCTCTGCCCAGGCGGTTGGCAGCCATGGTAGCTTTGAGCTTGATTTCTTCCTTGCGCAGGCGCGATTCCACATCCTTGAGGCGGTCTTTCATCTTGTCGTATTCATCCATGAAGGACTGCATCCTGACGTATTTCTTCTGTCCTTCCTGCATCATAGTCCAGGCGTAAGCCGCAAAGACAAAGGCCAGTATGCTGACGGTGAGACAGACAAATATCAAGAGATCCCTCAGCATGGGAGAAAAAATCCCGTCCGACATCTCTTTCCCTCCTTATCAAAGCTCCTGCGGCTCAGCCGTTGCTTTCACAGAATTTTCTCCAAACCGCCCGATAGGCGGCCTCCAGCTCCTGCATATATCCCTTCATATCCATCAGCGGGGATTTCAGCACGTTGGCACGCAGCCCCGAATGGTAAGCCCCTATAAGCTGGGGGGAATTGCCTATCTGCACTGCCCTGCGCACGTAGTTGATATCATTTTCCACCACCAGTTCCTCAACCCCGGCGTTCACCAGGATGCTGGCTCCAAAACGGGAACCGTGGCTTCTGCCCCTGAGAGTTATCACCGGCACCCCCATGAAAAGGGCCTCGCAGGTGGTGGCGCCGCCATTGTAGGGCGCGGGGTCCAGGGCGATATCGATATCCCGGTACTGCTCCATGTAATCCGGACTGTAAGGGCGGAATTCAACTCTTGCCAGCTCGAAATTCAACTTCTGGAGCCGCTGGCGCAAGATCTGCTGCCCCGAGGGAATACTGCAGATCTTGCTCTTGATGACCAGCTTGGAATTGCGCACCTGGTCAAGGATGCCCCGCCAAAGCAGCAGCATCTCGTCCGTGACCTTGGCAAAATTGTTGAAACTGCCAAAGGTCACATAGCCATTCCTGAGCACTGGCGCCTCACTGCCCGCATCAGGCAGTTCGCGCACAAAACCGGGAGCATAGCAGAGATGTGAATGGGGCAGGCGTATAATCTTTTCCGTAAAGGCAGAAGCCGCTCCGTCATCCCCGGTAGGCAGGCAGGTCTCGTCTGACAGGAAATAGTCAACAGCCGGAACACCTGTAGTGTTCATATAGCCAATGCCCGCAATCTGCACCGGCGCAGGCCGGTAAGCGGTAATGGGCAAAGTGGAATTCTGGGTGTGCCCCGAAAGATCCACCAGTATATCAATGCCATCCTCAGCAATGAGCCGGGCCGCTGTGCGGGGGCTCCTGCCCCGGAGGTCCCGCCAGCTGATGGGGCCGGAGCGAAGCCTTTTGGTGACCTCATCTGCCCTGCCGGTGGAATAACAATAGACCATGAATTTGCTGCCGTCAAATTTTTTCAGCAGCGGGGCCAGGAAATATGATACAGCGTGCTCCCGGAAGTCCGGTGAAATATAGCCGATGCGCAGCTTCTTCTCCGGCAGACGGGCAACTTCAGCGTGCTGGTAGGGCACAGCCTCCTGTACTTCCGCGTATTTCTTCGCCGCCAGATAGCTCTCACGCAAGCCCTGCTCCCGGTAGTTCCTCATAAAGAGATACTTGCTGTAGTAATCAGCCTGTTCCTCTTTTGTTTCAGACATTCTGGCCAGGGCCAGCAACTCCTTGCCTGCCCCCTCCGGGTCAGCCGCCAGATACATGGCATCGGTGAGCCACCCCCGTGACTTCATCAGAATATAGCCAAGAGCCCCATAGTAATCATCCTCAGGCTCCAAAGCCGCCTGCTTCTGGCTGCACTCTGCCGCCAGGTCTTTCAAACAGGGAATGGCCTTATCCAGCTGGAAGTCCTGGGCCCAAAGCCCCCCCTGTACCAGCCTGCCCCGCAGATGGCGGGGACGGGCCTTGAGGATTTCTTCAACCAGAGCCTCGGCTTCGTCTGTTTCCCCTGTATACAAAGCCGCCTCGGCCATCACAGCCGCCCCGTCCATGCCGGAAGGATCAAGCTGCCAAAGTTCCTTGGCGCAGGCCCGCATCCCCTTGGGGTCGCCCTCCCGGGCAAATTTGTCGGCCAGTTTCAGCCAGTTCAGCTTCTCATGATTCATCTCTATCTATCCCACCACTAAGTCTATAATACACTATTCATTATATTATACACTAAAAGGGCATTTTCCTGCCAAAAAAATAAGCGCCACAGGGACGCTCACACTTAAATTTTTCAAAAACGTCCTAAACCTCCGGGCAAAGCTCCTCCCCGTACTCCTTGACAAAGATTTTGCGGTAGCCCTTGTAGGAAGAAGCCAGGGGCTTTTCCTTGGGACAGTGGATGCACCAGAAGTCCTGCTCCTGATTTGGCACTACCACCTTGTACCCTGCCCGCTGCATTTCCATGCACATGGAAGTGTCATACATATGCCAGCCGGTAAAGAGGTCTTCCCGCCAGGGTATGTCATACTGAGTGGCCAGGAACAGGCCATCCACCGCCTGCAAGTCCTGATAAAGCCCCTCCGGCTCCCGGCAATGGGAGTCCACCACGCTTTCCGGCTCACAGGCGTGGAGCACCCGGCCATAGGTGCGCAGTCCGTCCCACCAGACTCCGGTGGAAGGCAGGCTCCTGCAGCCGATAACCCCCACCAGGCCGATTTCCGGGTGGGCGAACAGACTGAGCAAGTCTGCCACCAGCTTCTTGTTCACCACCAGTGTATCCTGATGTAGATAGACCTTGTACTTCGCATCGCTGGCCCGCTGTCCCGCATTATATCCCGCACACATGGACGCCGCCCCCCGCTGGGGCAGGTATTCTGCCGTGAACCCCTCCGGCAGGTCAAGGTGCTGCAAATACAGCAGGCACTCGCTGTACCACTCCTCGCTGTTGACGCAGGTGATAAAGGCTATTTTCTTCTCATCCAGCTTTCTCGCCCCTATCTCTCCCATGCTTCCATCTCCCCTATGAGTTCAAGACGTTCCTCTACCTTATCCCCCAAAGTTTCCGACCCAAAGCGCAAGTTCGCAAAGAACGCTTCAGGGTGAAACACGGCTTCGTGGATGAATTCCCCCGCATAATCTGAAAAAAGCTTCAGCTCCTGCCACAAGTCCCAGAATTCCCGGCAGGATTCTGTCAGTTCCACCTCATATTCAATCCTGTGCAGCAGGCGGCTGAGCTGCTTCCTGTCCTCTGCGGTATACATGGACTTCAAAAGCGCCATCTCCGGCATGGAGCGGTCAGCCCTCACCAGCCAGTATTCCGTTTCCAGATCGTCCCCCACATTCTCAAAGCCAGCCGCCAGAAGTCTCTCCAGCACCCCCGCAGGAGCCTGCCGCTCCTGCCCGTGGCAATGGACATTCTTGTAAAAAGAAGCATAAAGCAGCCGCTCAAACTCCGGCCGGGCAAAGAGACGGGACACCACCTGATAATAGTGCCCATCCCTAAGTTCCTCAAGCACAGACCAATGGCGGATATTGCGGAAACTGGTGAGAAAAGCCCCCGTTTCCTTGAGATATGTTGAGAACCCCGCCGCTATGTCCTGAGGATTGCCAGCCCGCTCCAAGGTGAGGTCGGAGATGATGTAATCCAAAGACTGAAGTGGAAATGGCAGCCGCTCAGAGAGGTAGTCCATGCAATGGAACTCAACATCCAAACCAAACGGCAGCTCATCAAGAGCATCTTCCTCATCGGCTACGGCCAAGAGCCTGGCAGAAGGGAACATCTCCCGCAGCTTTGGGAGGTAACTGACGCTCTCAACTACTAATATCGTAACTGGAAGAGCGGATGGTTGCAAAAAATATAAAAGTTCTGGTTCTATTTTTTCAGGCACTGTTTTCCCCCTTCCACCGGCTTCGCCGGTCCCCCTTCCCCGCAAGCGGGGCAGGTAAAATCTGCTATATACTTTACTCCTTCGAACTCACGAATTCACGAACTTCTCAAATTCCCGAACCCCGGCGCCCATGGATGGGCGCTCCCGCGGCCGTTGGATTTCAGGATGAAATGCAAGGCCGCGTAAACATGCCACCGGCATGTATACCTTTTAGTTCTTTTCTTTGCATCAAAGAAAAGAACGGCCGCAGGCCTACCCGCGGCGGCCGTGGTACAAGCACCACGGCTCCTCCGCCATATAATCCCCATCGTGGTAACAAGCCGCCCGTGCCCTGCATCCGCCGCAAACTCCCTTATAGCGGCAAGCCCCACAGCCTCCACTGTACTGAAGTGTACGAAGTTTTTTCAGTACTTCGTTGTTTGCCCAAATCTCATCAAAAGGCGTCTCCCTCACATCTCCCAATTCCATATTGAGATAAGCACAAGGCTGCACCTTACCCCTGGGACTGATAATGCAGTAAGACAACCCCGCCAGACACCCTCTGGTGAACCGGCTCTTAATCCCCAGTTGATCCGCAATCCGCAAGAACTGTGGCGCACAGGTGGGCTTAAGCTCTATCTCCACTTCCTGCTGCTTCTTCATGATGCGGGTGAGCACTTCCTCATACTGCTCCGCCCGCAGGGATTCTTCCTCGATGGTCTTGGCTCTCCCCGTGGGCACCAAAAAGAAGAAATGATGAGCCTTGGCCCCGATCTCCACGGCAAAATCCGTCATGGCCTCAAGTTCGCTTTGGTTCCAATCCATCACCGTAGTGTGTATCTGGAAGGGCAGGTCTGCCTCACGGCAGTTCTTCATGCCCTGCACGGCCCCTTCCCAGGCACCGGGGAAGGCGCGGAACTTGTTGTGCTTTTCCTTGTCCAGGGAGTCAAGGGAAATGCCCATGCCCTTGGCCCCGGCTTCCTTCAGCTTCTTCGCCATCTCCAGCGTAATCAACGTGCCGTTGGTGCCAAAGACAGGAATTAGCTTCAAATCAGAAGCAAACTTCACTAACTCCAGGATATCAGGCCGCATGAGAGGTTCGCCGCCGGAGAAAATCATGATTTTGAAGCCAGCCTTGGCAATCTCCGCCAGGAGCTTCTTCGCCTCGGCGGTGGAAAGCTCCTCTTCCGCCTTGCAGCCTGCTTCACGATAGCAGTGGGCGCAGAACATATTGCAGGCGTTGGTGGTATTCCAGGAAACGATTTTCACCGGGCCGCCATGGCCGTGAGGATGTCCCCCGGGATGGCCCGGATGCCCCGTGTGGCCGCCAGTGATTCCTTCAGGCATAGTCATTTGGCTGCCCCCTCTCCAGTCAGACCAATCTCTTCATCAGTGAGATAGCAGGAGGGGTCGCTTTCCCAGAAATCTCCCGTGCGGGCTTCGGCTCTGGTGCGGAAGTTGCCATTGCAATTGTCCAGGAACTTGCACCTGGCGCAGCGGCCCTTGAGCAAAGGCTTCCTGTCCTTCAGCCCTGCCATGATAGGATTGGAAGTGTCGCTCCAAATATCGCCGAACTTCCTCTCCCGCACATTGCCGAAGGTGTGATGCTGGGTGAACTGGTCCGGATGCACATAACCCAGAGGGTCTACCTCGCCGAAGGCAATGCCGGAGCGGTTGCCGCCGTTCATGGAGATATACTCCTTGATTTTGGCAGCAGTGGCATCCTCCCCCTCGGAAAGGGCCTTGAGGTACATATAGACCCCGTCGCAGTGGTTGTCCACCGTGAGGATTTCCTTTTCCAGCCCTCTGGCCTCGAAATCCTTGGTGCGGCGAATGATGGTGTCCATGGCCCGGCGGGATTCCTCCGGAGTAACATCCTGATCCATCATGCCCGCCCCCCGGCCGGAGTAAACAAGGTGGTAGAAGCAGACACGGTTGATGCCCTTTTCCTCGATGAAATCGAAGATCTTGTCCAGCTCCATGATGTTGTGGTGGTTGATGGTAAACCTAAGGCCCACCCGCTGACCCACTGCCACGCAGTTCTCGATGCCGGCCATGGCCTTCTCATAGGCCCCTTCCACCCCGCGGAACTTGTCATTGACGTCCTTGAGACCATCCAGGGAAATGCCCACATAGCCCACGCCGATATCCTTGATGCGCTGGGCAACTTCACGGGTAATGAGGGTGCCATTGGTAGAGAGAGTGGGACGTACCCCCTTCTCTGCCGCATACTCTGCCAGTTCAAAGAAATCCGGGCGGATCAGCGGTTCCCCGCCAGAGAACAGCAGCACAGGCACTTTGAAATCTGCCAGGTCATCTATGAACTTCCTGGCCTCTTCCGTGGTCAGCTCGTCCTTGTACTTCTGGGCATCGGACTGCATATAGCAGTGCATGCACTTCAAATTGCAGGTCTTGGTGGAATTCCAAACCACCACCGGCCCCATGCCCTCAGCCGCCCCATTCCGCATGGAGTGGGCATTCTTCGTATAGCGGAGCTGGTCTCCGTAGTATTCCCTGGCAAACAAAAGCTTCGTTACGCTGATCAAAATAAAACACTCTCCTAAATCCTATTGTCACTTCCATGCCTTCCCCTCAAGGGGAAGGTTTTTTACTCCTTCCGTATCCCATTTAATAGCAAACAAGTCTTCATAGCCACATTATCCCTGAAGGGAATCTCCAACTTGCTGAAGGCTGCTGCCTGATAGATGGAATGCAGCATTTCTGCTATCAGTTCTGCCGGCACATCATTGCGGATCTCTCCAGCCAGCTGCCCCTGGCTGATGATTTCCTCAAAGATGCCCTTGAACCCCGGCGTTGCCGAACCATGCTCCGCTTCCTGCGGACGGGGCTCTGCCGCCCTTTCCGAAGCCGCAAGGAACAAGGGCAGCACATAGCGGTTCTCATCCAGAAATGAAGCCGTGGCCTTGATGCCCGCCGCAAGCAGGTCAACAGAGTTCCCCCCCGCCTCCTTCTCAGACCGGACTGCCGCCTCCACCATCTCTACGGAATCTCCCAGCAGGGCCATCAGCACTTCTTCCTTGGACTGGAAGTAATTGTAGAATGTGCCCGTACCCAAATCTGCCGCATTCATGATATCAGCCACCGAGGTTTCCTTATAACCCCGGGTGGCAAACTGCTGCTGGGCAGCCTTTAAGATGGCCTGCCGGGAAAGCTGCTTCTTTCTCTCCCGACGGCCCATTGCTTCTGCCATCGTCTTTCTCTCCCATCTATGAATAATGAATCCATCTCCATTGATGAAGCTAACTGTCTATTATTTCATTGTAACTGAAAACTATGGCGATTGAAAGAAAAAGATGAATTATATTCATAAATTTATTTTTTCGTCACCAAATTCAATAATCCTGCTCCTGCAAAATAAAAAACACCGCCGAGGAAATAATCCTCTGACGGTGTATCGCCCTAAATCAAAAATATGTATGATTGCTTACTGAATCTGGTAAACCTTGGCATTGGAACGTGACCAATAGTTCACCGCATCCTGATAACCCAAAGTCCAACGGCCGCTGTTTTCATTGCGGGTAAGGCTGATGCCATAATAGCATTTGGCAAAGACGGAAACCTCACGGGTGTTGGCCTCGCGGATAAGCTCCCTCATGGTGTCCTCAATAAAAGCAGTGCGGGACTTCCAGGCAGCCTGCTCCTTGAGATTGTACTTGCCAGTCTTGAATTTGAACAATTTATTGGTAGCCTTGTTCACAGCTAAGACCATTTTTCTCTCCCTTTCCTTCCTTTAACCAACTGCGGCCAAAATAATGCTGGACTATAAATTGTATTGTTTTCTTGAGCAACTCTCTTTCACTTGCCATATTTTACCCCAAAAGTCCTAGTTTCGCAAGTAAAAATTTCTAAATCCGCATTGATATTAACACAATTTCATATATTATCCTGACTAAAATTCCGATTGATTTTTCTCTCCCATGTTGTAAAATAAATATGCACACTTTTAATTAAGTAAGCAGGAAAACACAGCGGATACGGCGAAATTATAGGAATCATATTGATTGTGCTCGTTCTCATTAGGCACAAAATCAGATATACGCACATTTTCTAATCCGAGAAAAAGGAGTAACAAGATAATGGTTACTATCAAACAGATAGCAGAGCTCTGCGGCGTCTCCCGGGGCACCGTGGACAGAGTAGTGAACCGGCGGGGCAAAGTCAAGCCGGAAAAGGAGCAGCTTATCCTCGAGACCATGCGGAAGCTGAACTACCAGCCCAACCCCGCAGGCAGAGCCCTGGCCGCCCGCAAGAAATCCCCCATCGTGGGCGTGCTGATCCCCTCCATCGGCATCCACTTCTTCGATGACGTACTCTCTTCCATGCAGAAAGCTGCGAAAAAATATGATTCTTACGGCCTAAAAGTCATCTGGCGCAGCATGAGGGGCTACAGCGTAGAGGAGCAGTGCCGCCTCATCGACGAGCTTTCCCCACAGGTGCAGGCCCTCATCATCAACCCGGTGGATCATCCCAGTGTGGTACGCAGGCTCAACGCCCTCATAGACGACGGCATTGTCATCATCACCATCAACAACGATGCCCCGGGACTTTCCCGCCACACTTATGTAGGCTCCGACTATCTGGAAGGTGGACGCACGGCAGGGGCGCTGCTGCGCATGATCGGGCCGGAGAAGCTCAATGTAGGCGTGCTCTTAGGCTCCCTTTCCATGCTGGGCCATCGTCAAAGGCTGGACGGCTTCCGGGAAACCATGGGGGACAGATGCAACATCCTCTCCATCCACGAGACGGAAGATGATGACATGATTGCCTACGAGCAGGTAACCCAGCTTCTGAAAAACGAGCCGAATATCAATGCCCTCTTTGTCATATCCTCCGGTGCCTCTTACGGTGCCAGCCGTGCCGTACTGGCGGCGGGCCTGGCAGGGAAAATCACCATCATCGTCTTCGATACCATTCCCACCACCATCCGCATGATGCAGCAAGGCATCATCCAGGCCGCCCTCTACCAGCACCCCCACGAACAAGGCCGCCGCGCCATGCAGATAGCCTTCGACTATCTGGTGAATGGGACGCCGCCAGACCGGGATCGTTACATCATGCGCAATGAGATACGCATATTGCAGAACGCCGAGAACTGAACCGCCCGGCAAGCGGTGGCTTCAGTTGATATCATTGCTAAAAAATATGCCCACTGACCTATCGTCAGCGGGCATATTTTTGTGGGGCTTACTCCCCACAAAGGCAATGGGAACGCTGGGGGACTTTCAATGTGCGGAACCTCATGGCCAGCGCATCATAGGTCAGCAGCCGCCCTGTCAGCAAATCCCCTGTCCCCAGCAAAAACTTGATTGCTTCCCCGGCCTGCAGGCTGCCAATGACCCCCGGCACAGCCCCCAGTACGCCATTCTTGCCCCCCTTGCTCTCCGGTTCCTCCGGGAACAGACAGCGCAGGCAGGGACTATGGGGAATATGAGTCATAATCTGTCCCTGATATTTCAGGATACCGCCGTGAACAAAGGCCGTTTCATGAGCCACACAGGCATCATTGATGGCAAACTTGGTCAGGGGGTCATCCACCGCATCCACTACCATATCGTAGTGCTCGCTGCTTATAAGCGCCCCTAATGATGCCCTGGTCAGCTTTTCAGCATACACCGGCACCTGTACCGCAGGATTCAGGGCCTGCAGGGTTTCCCTGCCACTTTCCACCTTGGGGCGGCCCAAATCCTGCGTGCTGTGCAGGAGCTGGCGCTGCAGATTCGACAGCTCCACCCGGTCAAAATCCGCCAGCCCCACGGTGCCCACCCCTGCAGCTGCCAGATAAAAGGCCGCCGGGGAGCCAAGGCCCCCAGCCCCCACCACCAGCACCCGGGCCTGTTTTAATTTTTCCTGTCCTGCCTGGCCAAACTCCGGCAAAATAATCTGCCGGGCATAGCGTTCCTGTTCTGCTGCCTCTAAGGACATAAAGTCACCTCCACCATTCCGAATCCCTCATCATGCCGCTCATCACACAGACTCCGGCGGCTCCGGCAGAGAGCACTTCTGTCATCCTGTCAGGTGTAATGCCGCCAATGGCGTAGACAGGCATAGTGCCGGCTGCCCGGCAGACCGACTGCAGAAAGGACAGCCCTCTCCCCGGCAGCCCCTCCTTGCATGACGTGGCATAAATATGTCCGGCTATCACATAGGAGCACCCTCTGCCTGCCGCCTCCTGCACCTCCGCCACACTGTGGCAGGAAGCACCAATTCTTGCCTGTGGCAGTTCCCTTGCAGTTGATGCCTGCCGCAGCCGCATCAAGGGCAGATGAAGCCCCGCTGCCCTGACAGCTTGAACTGGCAGAGGGAAAGTGTGCAGGTACAGTGGCACCGACCAGGCTTTGCAAAGGGTTGCCACCTCTTGAGCCAGACTGGCATAGGCTTCCTCCGGCAAATCCTTTTCCCTGAGCAGAATTCCTCCGGGCCTGCGGCTGGCAATCTTTTCCACCTGAGCCAGGAAATCCCCCTGGCACAGGTGCCTGTTCGTCACCGCCATGACCTTTGGCCAATCCACCTTACACATAGACATAATCGTTGAGCACCGGCTGCAAGCCCTCCCTGCTCATATCGTCATACATTTTGTCGATACTGCGGTTATCAGCGATGGCAAACTGCTCGTCCCCCTGTGCGCCCTCCTGCTGTCCTGCGTATTTTTCCTCATGGTCGCCGATGCCCGTAGATACACCGGCCGATACCTTCGTGGCGCAGATTTTGGCAATGCCATTGCGAAAATCTGCCCTTTCACGGGAGGACACCGTAATCCCGGCAAAAGGCAGGAAAAGGCGATAGGCGCAAAGCACCTGGCAAAGCTCCCGCTCCCCCACCCCCTGGGGCGTTATCTTGTCGTTGTTGATGATAGGCCGCAGCCTGGGGCAGGACAGGGAAAATTCCGCCCAGGGGTAGCGCCGCTGCAAATGCCAGACATGCAGCGCCGTGGCCAGCGCATCACGACGAAAATCCGCCAGTCCCAAAAGCGCCGAAAAGCCCACGCCCCGCATGCCGCCCTTCAAGGCCCGCTCCTGGGCCGCAAATCTGTACGGAAATACCCGCTTGTGCCCCAGAAGATGCAGTTTTTCATAAACCTCCAAATCATACGTCTCCTGAAAGACCGTCACGTAATCAGCGCCGCATTCATGCAGGTAGCGGTAGTCTGCCGTATTCACCGGATAGATTTCCAGCCCCACATTGCGGAAATACCGCCGGGCCAGCTTGCAAGCCTGACCGATGTAAGACAAATCGCTTTTCGTCTTGCTCTCCCCGGTGAGCAGCAAGATCTCTTCCATACCGCTTTGGGCAATGACCTGCATTTCATGCTCAATCTGCTCTGCATCAAGCTGCAGGCGACGAATGTGGTTGTAGCAGTTAAAACCGCAATACACGCAGTAATTCTCGCAGTAATTGGCAATGTAAAGGGGGGTAAAAAGGTACACCGTATTGCCGAAATGACGACTGGTTTCCCGCCTGGCCCGCCGGGCCATTTCCTCCAAAAAGGGCATGGCCGCAGGCGACAGCAGGGCCTTGAAATCCTCCTTGGTGCAGGTGGCATGGCTCAAAGCCCGCCGCACATCTGCCGCCGTATAGCGGTTGTAATCATAGGCTTCCATTTCCGCCAGCACTGCCTGCTCCACCGGCGAAACCAGCTGCTCCATTTCCGGGAAATACTCCAGGGGGCTTTTCCTGCTGGCAGGATTGTTTTCCAGCTCATGCTTGCGCTCCAGCGCCTTGGCGCTAAGGTGCCTGGAATCTACCAAGAAGCTGTTTTTCCTCTCTGTTTCACTCATCTTGCCACCCCCTAAGCACGCAGAAATCCAGTCAGGGGGTCTGAGGCTTCCGCACCCCGGCTGAGCACCCGGCCCAGCCCGGAAAGATAAGCCTTGCGCCCCGCTTCAATGGCCTGCCGAAAGGCAGCAGCCATCAGCGGCAAATTCCCCGCCGTTGCCAAGGCAGTATTTGCCATGATGGCCGTCACTCCCATCTCCATGGCCTCACAAGCCTGGGAAGGCGCGCCAATGCCCGCATCCACAATAATCGGCAGGTCAATCTCATCCACGAGAATCTGGATAAAATCCTTGGTAGCCAGCCCCTTGTTCGACCCGATAGGCGCAGCCAGCGGCATGACTGCCGCTGCCCCGGCGCTGACCAAATCCCGGGCCACATTCAAATCAGGGTACATGTAGGGCAGAACTGTGAAGCCTTCCTCAGCCAGCAGCTCCGTCGCCCTGATGGTTTCGCTGTTGTCCGGCAGCAGGTACTTGCTGTCCCGCATGATTTCCACCTTGACAAAATCCCCGCATCCCATGGCCCGGGCCAGCCTGGCAATGCGTACCGCCTCCTCTGCGTTGCGTGCCCCGGAAGTATTGGGCAGCAGCGTCACCTGCTTCGGTATGTAATCCAGAATGTTTTCCTTGTCCTGGGTATTAGCCCGGCGTACCGCCAGGGTCACAATCTCTGCCCCCGCATCCTGCACCGCTGCTTCAATCAGCCGCAAGGAATACTTGCCCGAGCCTAAAATGAATCGGGACTTGAACTTCCGTCCCCCCAGCTGCCAGCAATCATTCATCTTATTTGCCATCACCAAGACCTCCTTCAACCGCCGCCCATGAAGCAGACTATTTCCACCACATCACCATCATGCAGCACTACCTGGGGATAATGCTCCCGGGAAATGATCTCACCGTTATACTCCACAGCAATCATCCTGCCCCCATAGCCCTTTGCCTGCAGCCAATCAGCCAGGCTGCTGCCTGCCGCCTGTTCATCTGCACCGTTTATCTTCACCATGCTCCCACCCCCTTTCGGCGCACCAAAAAGGGACTGCCCGCTTCGGACAGTCCCTAAAAAATACAGTTTTCCTGCACATCCCTACGTTGGCATTATCCAAATCAGGTTATGGGTCGGAACCTCAAGTCCCCTCTCAGCCTGCTATGCTAAAAGCCACAAGCTCCCCTCGCTATGAAATTACTCCCTTATTGTAACACCATTGCCCCCTTGAGGTAAAGGCTTTTTTGCCAAAACATCAAAGGCAGCCTCATGACAAGGCTGCCTTTGATGTTGGGATTTATGAGAAAAAGAATTGGAGAAAGCTAAATTAAAGGATTTCTACCAGTTCCATGCCCAGCATGGTGCCCAGGTCATGGAGCTGCTCCGGGGTGATGGTGAAGGAAAGGACAGTGTGATGTCCGCCACCTGCCTTCATCCACTCCTCCGAGCCCTTCCTGAGGCCCACGGTAGGAGTCCAGAGCTGCTTGGCTACAGGCAGATGCGGCGTCTCAGCCTCAGCCTTGCGGCAGTCAACAGGGTAGTAAATCAGACGGAAGCCCTCGCGGAAGTCAGCCACGGTGACATCCACAGCCTTGCCGTCTGCGCCGGTGAACACCAGGCGGGCAGGGTCATCTTTGCCGCCGATATCCAGCGGGTGTACCTCCACCCTGGGCTTGTCACTGGCAATGGTGGGGTCAACCTCCAGCATGTGGGCACCCAAGATGGCTTCGTGGCCCTTGCGGAGATCCAGGGTGTAGTCCTCCATGAACACAGTGCGGTCATTGTGAGCCAAAATCTTCAGCAGGCGGGTGAGGGCCGCATGCTTCCAGTCACCCTCAGCGCCAAAGCCGTAGCCCTCAGCCATGAGAAGCTGGGCAGCCAGGCCCGGCAGCTGCTTGAGGCCTTTGAGGTCCTGGAAGTTGGTGCAGAAGGCGGTGTAACCCCTGTCATCCAGGAACTTCTTGATACCCAGATACTCCCGCAGCTGATATCTCACAGATTCGGTGAATTTGGCAGCATCGTTATGCTGGGGAGCCAGGTCATACTTGTTGCGCAGTTCCTGATACTCCCTGTCAATATCATCTTCGGAAACAGCGTCAATAACTTCTACCAGATCGCCTACCGGCCAGTAATCTACCGTCCAGCCCAGCTGGATCTGAGCCTGCACCTTGTCACCCTCGGTGACAGCCACATCACGCATGGTGTCGCCAAAGCGGCAGACCTTCAGCTTGAAGCTCTCGTTGTAGGCCACGGCCACATCCTGCCAGCTGGCAATCTCAGCCTGCACCTCTTCATCGCCCCAGAAGCCGTAGACAATCTTGTTCTTGAGGTTCAGACGGCTGTTGAGGTAAGCATACTCACGGTCGCCATGGGCACTCTGGTTCAGGTTCATGTAATCGAAATCAATGGTATCGTAGGGAATATCCTGACGATACTGGGTAGCCAGATGCAGGAGTGGCTTCTGCAGCAGCACCGTGCCGCGAATCCAGTTCTTGGCCGGAGAGAAAGTATGCATCCAGGTGATGACGCCTGCCACTTCCTCGTGGTAGTTCACATCCTTCATGAACTGGGTGATGCCGTCAGCTGTAGTCATAACCCCCTTGCAGACCACTTTATAGGGCAGGGACCCGCTCTCATTGAGCTTCTTGACGATATCCTCTGCATCACGGGCCACATTCTTCAGCTGCTCCTCACCATAAAGGAACTGGCTGCCAGCCACAAACCAAAATTCATAATCAGGTAATTTAAGCATTTGTAAAACTCCTTTTTCTAGTTAAGCTACAGTAAAGGTGAGTGCCAAGGCCTCCACCGCTTGCGGGGGGCGCGTAAGCGCGGGAGCCCGGTGGGCTCCCTGGAGGGGGACCGTCGAAGACGGTGGAAGGGGGAAAATCAACCGAACAAGTATCCTTCGAAGTCACCTATTCGCCCCCTGGCCCCCCTTCCGTCAGCCCTTTGGGCTGCCACCTCCCCCGCAAGCGGTGGAGGTAAGGACTGCTATACACTTTGCCCTTATAAAATTTCAGTGCCAATCATAACATCAAAGCATCTGTCCCGCTGCCAACATCACTCGTTAATGCACTCCCCAGCCATGCGTTCTAATCTAAGCCCCTCTTTATAAGCCTTGATATAAGCCTTGGCCCCTTCGCGTCCCTCTGCCATAGGTGGCAGGGTCGAACTCTTTGCTTCGGCAAAAATATTCTTCTCCAAGAAGTCCGGCAAACTCTCATTTGCCCCCTTCTTGTTAAGGAAGAGTGCCAGCACCGCCATGCCCCAGGGACCACCGCTGCCTGCAGTCTCCATCACCGTGATGGGAATACCCAGGAGGTCAGCCAGCGCCTGCTGGGCAATCTCCGGGGTTTTCAGGAGACCACCCTGGGCCACCATGGCTTCAGCCTCCACGTGCTCCTCTTCTGTGAGCACCTGCATGCCCACAGCCAAGGGTGCCAGCGCACCGTAAAGCTGGGTCAGCATGAACTCCGGCAGGTGCATCTTCGCCTTCGGCCCTCTGACGAACAAGGGACGGCCTGCCTCCACCCGGGTAACATTCTCCCCGGACAGGCAGCTGTAATTGAGGAGCCCGCCTGCATCACGACGGGCGCTCTTGCTGTGAGTCAAGAGCAAGCTGTAGAGCTTGCCCCCCTTCACATCGGAGCCCACGAGGGTGGCAAATTCCTCGAAAAGTCCCACCCAGGCATTGAGGTCGGAGGTGCAGTTATTGGTGTGCACCATGGCCACAGGAGCCCCATCCGGGGTCATGACCACATCTATGTCCTCATGCACAGCAGCAAGCGGCGCACTGAGCACATTCATGGAGAAAGCGGAGGTGCCTACAGAGATATTGCCCGTGCCAGGGCGCACCGCATTGGTGGCCACCATGCCCGTGCCAGCATCCCCTTCCGGAGGAGCGCAGGGAGCGCCCGACTCCAAAGTCCCCGTGGGGTCAAGGAGTTTTGCACCTTCTTCAGTGATATGACCTGCCACGGTGCCAGCGGCCTTGACCTCTGGCAGGAGCTCTGCCAAACGCCAGTCAAAACGGCTGACCTCAGTTAGCTGCTGGAACTTCAAAACCATTTCTGCATCGTAGCCCCCGGTGGCAGCGTCGATGGGGAACATGCCTGAGGCATCCCCCACACCAAGCACCTTTTCACCAGTCAGCTGCCAATGCACGTAGCCAGCCAGAGTGGTAAGGAAGGAAAGCCTTGGCACCTCAGGTTCTTCATTCAATATCGCCTGATAGAGATGGGCTATGCTCCACCGCTGGGGAATATTGAAACCCAGAAGTTCCGTGAGTTTCCGGGCTGCTTCCCCGGTGATATTGTTCCGCCAGGTGCGGAACTGGGCCAGCTGAGCGCCTTTTTCATCAAAGGCAAGATAGCCATGCATCATGGCGCTGACGCCAAAGCTGCCGATTTTCGTGAGCTTCACACCGTACTTCGTCTGTACATCAGCAGAAAGCTCTGCATAACAAGCCCGAATTCCCTTCCAAACTTCAGCCAGCGCATAAGTCCAAATCCCATCCACCAGCTGATTTTCCCAGCCGTAGCTGCCCTCGGCAATCACCCTGGCCTCGCTGTCCACCAGCACAGCCTTGATATTAGTAGAGCCCAGCTCCAACCCCAAAGCCGTGTCACCTGCGTTCAGGGCTTTTACAATATCTTCCTTAGCCAACCCTATCCACTCCTCAACTATTCGAACCCTCGAACTCCCGAACTCCGGCGCCCATGGATGGGCGCTCCCCGCGGACCTTTGGACTCGCGTGAAGCGATCCAGGTCCGGTTTTCTTTTGGTTCGTTTTCTTTGCGCCAAAGAAAATGAACAACTGAAACTTAAATATTAGCTGTTTTTCTTGCTCTTGAAGTGCAGATCAACTCCGCCCTCCGTTACTTGGGCCTGACAAGCTGCTGATTATAACATTCTCAGCCAGGGAGTGCCGCCGGCACTCCCGCTGGTCCTGCAGAACATTTCCTATTCTAATCAACCGTTCTTCTTGCTCTTGAAGTGCAAATCAATAGCTACGGCTGCAAGCAGGACCAGCCCTTTGACAACGCGCTGCACATCAACGGACCAGCCCAGGAGGGACATGCCATTGTTCAAGACACCCATGATCAGTGCACCTACCACGGCGCCAGTAACGGTGCCTTCGCCGCCGGGCACTGCGGTGCCGCCGATATAGCAGGCTGCGATGGCGTCCATCTCGAACATATCGCCAGCCTTAGGAGTTGCAGAAGCATTGCGGGCGGTGAGGATAACACCGGCCAGGCCTGCCAGGATGCCCATGTTCACATAGATCCAGAACATGACCTTGTTGACCTTGATACCAGAGAGAGCTGCAGCCTTCCTGTTGCCGCCCACGGCGTAAATCTGACGACCGGGCACGGTGCGGTTGGTAAGGAAAGCATAGAAAGCCACGAGGACTGCCACAATCATGAGCACCAGAGGCAGACCCATGTACATAGCAAGCTTCACAGTGAAGAAGTTCACGATGGCGATGGAAACGCCAACCTTGAAGATGGAAGCTCCCAAAGAGGGAACCTCAAAGCCGTTCTTGGCCTTGTTCCTGCGGGAACGGATTTCCATGAAGACAATCAGGGCAGAGAGCAGAACGCCTGCCATAAGAGCCAGCAGCTCAAACTTCGTGCCGCCGATAGTAGTGAAGAACTGGGGCATGTAGCCTGCACCAATCTGGGTGAATTCCTGGGGCAGGGGGCCTTTGGTCTGGCCGTTCAGCACTACCAGAGCCAAGCCACGGAAGACCAGCATATTGGCAAGGGTTACTATGAATGGCGCCACGCCCAATTTCGATATGAAGAAGCCCTGCCAGACACCTACCAATAGGCCGATGCCGATGGCGGCCAGGATAGCCAGGGGAATGGCCATCTGGTAATCCACTACCATGATAGCGGCAATAGCCCCGGAGAAAGCAACAACAGAACCTACGGAAAGATCTACGTTACCGGTGAGGCAGCAGAGCAGCATGCCCAGTGCCAGCACGATGACGTAAGAATTCTGCATGATGAGGTTGTTGACGTTCATGGGTGATACATTCTTGAAGTCGGACATGAATGCGAAGATGGCGTAAATGACCACCAACGCGATAATCATGCCGTATTCCTTGAGACCCTTCAAGTTTTCCTTGAAGCCGCCGTGTGCTTCAGGTGCTAATACATGTGCTGACATTATGCTGTCTCCCTTCTGGCGCTGTGTGCCATGATAATCCGCATAACTGCTTCCTGGTCAAATTCATCCTTCTGGAGCTCGCCTGCAATCTCGCCCTCATTGAGGACGTAAACCCTGTCAGAGAGGCCCAGCAGTTCTTCCATATCCGAGGAAATGACCACCACTGCCTTGCCGGACTCTGCCAGCTGATTGATGACAGTGTAAATCTCGTATTTCGCACCCACGTCGATGCCGCGGGTAGGTTCATCCAGGATAAGCACATCCGGGTCGGAAAGCATCCACTTGGCCAGCACTACCTTCTGCTGGTTGCCGCCGGAAAGGCTTTCCACCCGCTGGGTGAGACTGTCGGCCTTCACATTGATTTTCTTTGAATAATCCTCTGCCGCATGAACCTCGTCATCGGGCTTCAAGATACCGTTCTTGGAAAATCTTGATTTCAGGCTGGCCAGGGACATATTCCACTTGATGTCGTCTATCAGCACCAAGCCGTAAGTTTTCCTGTCCTCAGGCACATAAGCGATATGCTGGTCAATGGCGCTCTGCACATCGGGGATGGTGATTTCCTTGCCATGCTTGAAAATCTTGCCCCGGCTGCCTGCGCCGTAGGTGTGGCCGAAAAGACTCATGGCCAGCTCCGTGCGGCCTGCGCCCATCAGGCCGGCAAAGCCCACTACCTCGCCCTTCTTCACATTGAACGAAATATTGGACAGACGCTCCCTTGTGGGGTCATCCTCGTCCTGCACCGTCCAGTCCCTGACCTCGAACACCGTCTCACCAATCTCGGCGTGGCGCTCCGGGTAACGGTTGGTAAGTTCCCGGCCCACCATGCCCTTGATGATGCGGTTCTCGTCAATGGGTTCACCATGGTCACGCTGGATGGTCTCGATGGTATGGCCATCGCGGATAACCGTGATGCTGTCTGCCACCCTGGAAACTTCATTCAGCTTATGGGAAATCATGATACTGGTGAGGCCCTTCTGCTTCAATTTAAGCAGCAGTTCCAGCAAAGTGTTGCTTTCCTCATCGTTCAAAGCCGAAGTAGGCTCATCGAGAATCAGGAGCTTTGCATCCTTGGCCAGTGCCTTGGCAATCTCAATCATCTGCTGCTGGCCCATGCCCAGGTCTACCACCTTGCGGTTCACATTCTCGTGCATGCCGATGCTCTCCAGCACCTGGGCAGCCCGCCGCTGGGTTTCCTCCCAATCTATGACCTGGCCGTATTTCAGGTTCTCATTGCCCATGAAGATATTCTCAGCTACCGTCAAAAGAGGTATAAGAGCCAGTTCCTGATGTATGATGACTATGCCTGTTTTTTCGCTTTCCTTGATGTCGCTGAACTTCTGGACTTCGCCCTTGTAAACAATATCACCTGTATAGCTGCCGTAGGGATAAACCCCGGACAGCACATTCATCAGCGTTGACTTGCCTGCGCCGTTCTCACCGCAGAGGGCGTGTATCTCCCCCTGCCGCACCACCAGATTCACATCATCCAGAGCTTTCACCCCGGAGAAATCCTTGGTGATATGGCGCATTTCCAAAATATTGTCCATGCCGCCGCCTCCCGTTATGTGGACGAGCACATTTTCTTGTTTATATAAAGGCGGATTGCTCCGCCCTTATACTTAGTATTGCCAAATTAACTTATAGACCTTACCTGCCCCGTTTACGGGGGCGCTTAAGCGCGGGAGCCCGGTGGGCTCCCCGGACAGTGGCAGCCCAAAGGGCTGACGGAAGGGGGTACTAGGGGTCGTTACCCTCCTTCCCCCTTCCACCACCTTCGGTGGTCCCCCTCCCCCGCAAGCGGTGGAGGTCTGATCGACAAATTACTTCAACTGATCTGCTTTGTAGTATCCGGAATCTACCAGCTCTTTCTGATAGTTAGTCTTATCTACAGCAACAGGAGTGCAGAGGTAGGAAGGAACTACCAACTTGTGGTTGTCATAGGACTTGGTATCGTTGATCTCGGGGGTCTTGCCTTCCAGCACTGCCTGCACCATGGTCACGCACTTGTCAGCCAGGGTACGGGTATCTTTGAAGACCGTCATGGTCTGCTTGCCGGAGATGATGTTCTTGGTAGCCATGAGCTCGGCATCCTGGCCGGTGATGATAGGCCAGTTCTTGCCAACCTGGTAGCCTGCGCCCTCCAGGGCTGCGGCGATACCATAGCTGATGCCATCAAAGGGAGAAATAACTGCATCCAGCTTCTTGCCATCGGTGTAGTAGCCGGAAATCAGGTCTTCCATGCGACGCTGTGCAGTCTCCTGGGACCAGCGCAGGGTGCAGATGGTGTCGAAATCAGTCTGCTTGGAAGGAACTACCAGCTGACCGTTGTCGATGTACTTCTTCAGCACTTCGAACACGCCATCGTTGAGGAAGTGAGCGTTGTTGTCATCAGGAGAGCCTGCGAAGAACTCCACGTTGTAGGGGCCCTTGCCCTCAGCCAGGCCAAGCTGCTTCTCCACGTATTTGCCGATCAGGGTGCCTACGCCCTTGTTATCGAAGGTTGCATAGTAGGAAACGCTGTCAGTGTCCATGAGCAAACGGTCATAAGCGATAACAGGGATGTTATTGGCCTTGGCCTGCTCCAGTGCATTCACCAGGGCGCTGGAGTCGATGGAAGCAACCACCAGGCAGTTAGCACCATTGGTAATCATGTTCTCAATCTGGGAAACCTGGGCCTGTACGTCATCCTCGGCGTACTGCAGGTCTACTTCGTATCCCAGAGCTTCCAGCTTTTCTTTCATGTTGGCGCCGTCCTGAATCCATCTCTGGGAGGACTGGGTCGGCATGGCCACGCCTACGCGCTTATGTCCGTCCCCTGCAGGACTGCTGCCTGACGAAGCACCACCACCGCAGCCTGCTGCTGCAATCATCATGACGCCTGCCAGCGCCGCTGCCACTAACTTCTTGAGTTTGAACATTGCTTTCCCTCCAGTTGAAAAACCGTTGATATGAAACCTGACAAACCCTTGCACTGAACTCGCTTCCTACGCCTCCGCAGCCCCCTCCTTCATATATCGCATCCCTACACAGTAAAAAATGAGACACAGGGCAATGGCCACATTCAGCCCCACGCTGTTGGGCCAGTAGAAGGAAATAAAGCCGCAAACCGCAGTGAAGACCTCCACCGCTTTCAGCTTCCTGGCATTAGTCTCCCGGGCTTCATCGTCATCATGTGACGTGCACATAAGCTGATAACCCTGACCAGTGAAGCCAGTCATGACCAGAATCAAGAGTGCCTGCTCGCTTCCTTCAAAGATGGCGGTCATTCCCGACGTCACCAGCATCATCAGAAGCAGCACCTGCATAGCTCTCCTCACGGCCTCTCCTCCTTTCTCTGTGTTCGTGCACAACTTACGGTATTTAATATATCACTCTGTCGCGTTTGTGTCAACATCTTTATTGTTGAATTGCAATTTTTATTTTATGCACAAAAATAGCCCCTTGAAAAAGGGGCGTATATAATGGTATAATTGCCTTAACGAAAAGGTGACCGACGGGTTGCGCTGCCGGACTCCCCTTTTTACAAAGAATGTGAGGAAGCGCCGGTTTTTGCGATATGCCGCTACCTCCTTACTTCAAGAGTGTTGCGATAAGCGTTGCGAGCGCTATCAAAAGTGACAGCTTTTCGTACAAGCTCATGGCGCCCCCCTTTCCGGGGATTCGCGGCTCCGTCGGCCACGTTCATTGTACCACGGAGCCAAGAGGAAAAGCAAGCCCGCCAGTTGGCGGGCTTTTTTTAATATCCTGTATCAGCATATTGATTCTCTTGAGTGTTTTCTTGTCCTGCTTCTGCCAATAAAGATAGTCCTCCCAGGCTCTATCTTCCCACAATATACCCATCAGTCCACCTCTATAAGTTCATGCTCTGCAAAATGTGCCTTGCCATCCCTTATATCCTGCATTATGCCTTCCAGATATTTTATGTTGCTTTCAGAATAAAATCGATCTACCGGTGCCGATACCTCAAAAGGAATCCTGCGCTCCCGGCCCACCTTCTTGGCAAAAATAGTGAAGGCAGCGCTCATGGACAATCCCATATCGGCGCAAGCCTGCTCCATGCTGCGTTTTACATCAGAATCCAGCTTGAAATTCACGCTTACTGTCTGTGCCATGTCAAATCACCCTCTTTTATATAGATATTTTATATAACAATTATATCAAACTTACTTATAAATGCAATATTTTTCCTGAGTAATGTAAAAGGGCCATTGCACTCATTCGTGCAACAGCCCCTTAAACGCATGACCATTAAAAAAATCCTTTATTGCTTCTTTCCCCTTCACCTCGTAGACAGTTCTTGACATGGTCACTTCCTTACCACGATTTTTCTCTGACTGCTCTAAGGCATTGACCAGGTCACGAACCCCTTTGCGCCCTTTTATGTTGACACTTTTCAAGATACTCTGTGTTGCCATGCAAGTCCCCTCCTTATAGTCTGTTCTCTCTCCCAATATACCACACCAACAAGCCCCTTGCAATAAATAAATATCCCCCGGCACAGCCGGGGGTTTTAGTTTTACGGCCTATAAGGCCTCACCGTTGCCAGCTGCGCTTTACAGCGCCTGTACGGTCCGTCCCTTGCATCTTACTGCCTGCTACCCGTAAACGGGTCCTCAAAGTTTAGCGTCAACTGTTCAGATAGCTCATCCTCCTTCAGCTGTTCCTGTATGTATGTTGCTATTTTCTTCTCATCCTTGCCTACCGTATCCACAAAATATCCCCTACACCAAAACTGACGATTTCTATACTTATATTTCATATTCCCCCATTTTTCGTATATCATTAAGCTGCTTTTCCCTTTCAGGAAGCCCATAAAGCTAGA
>NZ_FNWN01000026.1:0-38208 GCF_900108415.1 Selenomonas sp. KH1T6 | reverse complement strand
CCTGGCATAATAAATGATCGTAAAAAAAATTATAAACACTTTTTCTCCATTGGGGATATAAAGGACAGAAAGAACAAAAGAGAAGCCGCAAGGCAAGAGAAAAGAAAGGAAGATGAAAAATGGAAAAGGCAATTAAGATGAACACGGTTCTGAACGAGGAGCAGCTGGACATAGTGAACGGCGGCGCAGCACCATTCGCTGCAGGGGCAGTCATCGCAGCATTGACGACAGTAGCCAAGAGCTGGGACAATACGGCCAAGGAGCTCAGGAATCTGGTACACTCCTTCGAGTATGAGAAGATGAGCAACTTCGGCAAGGAAAAGGCCATTGGCAAGATCCTGGCCAACAGCGTAGGCTTTTCGGCAGCCTGCACAGGCTCTATCACTCCGGCAGGGATGGCGGCAATGCAGGTGAAGTACCGCACGGTGGGTGTCTGCGCAACCGTCCGTGAATTCGTGGAAAAGAAATTCTAACAAAGCTGAAAAAGGAAAGGAGAGATAAAAATGAATGAACTCATGATGAATAGCAAGCTGGCTGACGCACAGCTGGAGAATGTAGCAGGTGGAGTAAGCGCTGAGGCCATCCTGGATGGAGTGAAGAAGGTCATCGCCATGGGAGCATCGGGATTGGAGTCCATCCAGAAGCTGGTAGACTCGCACGAATACCGCAGGATGAGCAACCTGGGTAAGGAAAGGGCCATTGGCAAGCTGCTGGCGGATAATCCGATCTTCTGCACCACCATCCTGGCCCAGACCACGGCCGCCGGACTGGCAGCCATGCAGATCAAATTCCGCACCGTAGGCGTGACCCGGGGCACAAGGGAATTTATTGAACGCGAAGTAGCATGCAAGTGATGGCAGAGCTGACAACCCCCCTTGGAGTTATCTCCAGGGGGGCTTTTTGGTGCGCTGCAGCCTGGCATAAAAAGTCATTGTTCAGGCATGAGGTGGTAGGCAGGGGGCTGGTGGCGTGATAAAATAAAGTATCAGCCTAGGGCGTGTTGATTAATTCACTAAGCCCATCTTCACGTATCTTGACTGTCCCTGCTGCGTTGACAAATCCTCGACATAGCACCGCTATGCCTCCGGTTTGTCGCCTTGCAATGGACAGCCAATCTACGCAAATCTGGGCCAAGTTCATTTAATCAACACGCCCTAAAATCTTCCTGAGAAAGACAGAATAGGGCCTATAGGGACTGGCTGGCGGGAGAAGATTATTGATGGAGGTGCTGCATGATGATGGATTTCAAGCGCAAGGCGTGCCTGTGGGTAGTGGCGGCTTTGCTGGCGGCAGGGGTGCCAGCCGGGGTGCAGGCGGCACAGTTTGCGCCCATGACGGCAGTGGAGCAGGCCGCTGCGGAGCGCGGTGACTACCGCGGCTATTACTGGAGATTGGACGAGGCGGACAAGGATAAGCTGCCCCGCAATTTTCGTCTGGCAGACGGGGAGTTCAAGGAGATGCCTGCCGAAAAGGGCGGCCCTGACCTGTTGTCCTCTCCATCCCGTGAGGGGCTGGACAGACTGCACATCTCCGGCAGCGCAGAGTTCTCCCGGGGGGAATGGAACCGGCTCTGGAAGCTCCTGCGGCAGAAGGCCCAAGGTCCCGTCTATGTGGTGGACCTGAGGCAGGAGTCCCACGGCTATTTCAATGGGGCTGCCGTCAGCTGGCGCGGCAAGCGCAACTGGGGCAATTTGGGCAAATCCCGGCGTGAGGTGCTGCGGGACGAGCAGAAACGGCTGACAGAGGCCCGGGGACAGAAGCTGCAGGTGGCGAAGAAGAAGGAAAGCGAAACCATGCTCATGGAAGTCAGGGAGGTCCAGAGTGAAAAGGAACTGGTGGAGCAGAGTGGCGCCCGCTACTTCCGCCTGACGGATACTGACCATGTGTGGCCTGCAGCGGAAAATATCGACAGGTTCATAGATTTTGTCAGGAAAATGCCCGAGGATGCCTGGCTCCACTTCCACTGCCGGGCAGGCAAGGGCAGGACCACCAGCTACATGGCCATGTACGACATGATGAAAAATCCCCAGGTGCCCTGCGAGGACATCATCTCCCGCCAGTACCTGCTGGGGGGAGCCTATCTGGCCTTTGATCTGCAGAACCCCAAGCCCAGCCAGTGGCGGGCTAAGTATTACCAGGAGAAGGCCCAGATGATCAGGAAATTCTATCAGTATGTGCAGGAGAATCACCAGAGCAATTTCAAGGTGAAATGGTCAAAGTGGCTGAAAGCCCACGGGAATAATTGAATGGCGTTGAAAGGACAGGAGAGCCCAAGCCCTCCTGTTTTTGCTGTGAAGCCTCCTTTTCGGCAGCTGACTTGCTCCCCTCTATGAGGGGATTTTTTATTAGGAAATTTTCACAAATCTAATATAAATTTAACAAACTTATAGTACCATGAGTGAGAGCGATTATTGAGAAAGGGGAGATGCAATATGATGAAAAAGATTTTCTTGTGGCTGGGGACGGCGCTGGTGAAGACGATCTCTATCTGCAGCAATCGTCGTGTCATCTGCCGGTAGGAGGAACTGCCTGCAGATGATATGAAGTGGGAGGACGCACCCCAGGAGCTCAGGCAGTGGATATTGGCAGCCTGCGCCATCAACAGGAAGGCGCTGGGGCTGGACCCCCATAAGCTGGGGGGCTTTGCGGGGAGAACTCTTTGGGGGCGGTGCTGGACACGGTCCGGGCTGGCTGATATGTGGGATATCTACAGCCGTCGGGACCTCATCGAGACGATTCAGGATATGATTGAGGACAAGCTGGTGTGGCAGGCCCTGCGGGTGCTGCAGCTGGCAGGCACTGGCTATGTGGCCGGGTATCTCACCATGAGGGAGGCCCTGAATGTCTCCGTAGCTGCAGGACTGCGCCTGCAGAAGCTGACCCGCAGCTGGGAGGGGCTGGCCAAGGCTTACCTGCGTTCCTATGACCAGCAGATGGATAATGACTGGGGGCTGGAGGAAAGGCAGGAAGCCTATGTCAGGCTCAAGGCCGCCAATGATATCTATACCGTGCCCTTTGATATGAAGCTGGAGAAGAGCTGGTAATTTACTTAGCAGATGTAGTTTAGATGCAGAAAAGGGGTAAGACAATGGCAAAGAGATTTCAGCCGCAGGTGCATGAGGCAGTGGAGCTTATCTGGAACCAGTACGACAAGGAGTGCGGACTGAAGGGGCAGGCCATGCTCCGGGAGGCCGCCGAAGGCGGGGATATGGACGCCTGGGCTATCCTGGCCCGCACCTATATGGGAGTCACCGCCGTGGGGGAAATGAACGGGCTGGGCTTCGTGGCAGATGACGAGAAGGTGCATGAGTGCCTGCTGAAAAGCATCAAGGGCGGCAGCGCCATAGGCGTACTCTGCGCCATAGCCGACAAGGGCTTGCACCCCACGGAGCATGAGGCCATGCTGGAGAAATGGGAAAGCCCCGAAAAGGTCATCGAGGCGATGCAGGAATACACCGGCAAGGGAGGGGAGCCTTTGGCTTCCTATCTGCTGGGCATAGCTTACGACTACGGCAGCGTGTCCTTCCTGAGGGGCAGCCAGGAGGGGGAGCTGGAGCTCCTGCAGACGGCCCTGCCCTATCTGGAAGAGGCTGTGCAGGGGGGCTTTGCCTTTGGCATGGACACTTACAAGAAATGCGTGCGCAGCAGCTGCCGCAACGGTGGAGATATGTCCCAGGTGGAGAAGTACCGCCGCTATGAGGACGGCTTCTGCCGGTCAGGCTATCCCCATGCCCTCTGGAGCAGGGCCGAGGACCTTTATGAGGAGGAAAGGTACAGGGATGCCTTCGCCCTTTACGAAAAGGCAGCCAAGGCAGGCCATGAGAATTCCCTTTACAATCTGGGCTATATGTACCGCCACGGCCAGGGGGTGAAGGAAGACCCCAGGAAAGCCTTTGAGGAGTATTTCCTGCCCCTGGCCCTGCAGGGTCATGTGACCTCCATGTATCAGGTGGCGGACCTGTACTTCTGGGGAGATTACTTCGAGCGGGATTTTGACAAGGCTTTTGAGTGGTGCGGGAAGTCTCTGGACAAAATCGCCCAGTGCCACGATTTCTACAACTACGATGTGCTCATGCCCCTCGTCTGCTACTGCAAGCTTTACGGCCGCGGTACCAGTATGGCGCAGGAGGCGGCGGCCCGCAGCATTCGGGAGGAAATGACCCGGGAGGAGCAGCAGGAAATGCTGCCGCCCTACAAGCGGGCCTTGCTGCAGTATCTCATGGCAGAGGTCTATGAGCATGGCTATGGCGGGCTGCCCCAGAATGAGAAGCTGGCTGAGCAGTACCGCAGTGCAGCTACGGAGTACAAGGGCTTCCAGATCATGCTGTCCAAGCTGTCCTGGGAGAAAGCCGAGGGGGCGTGGAAAAGCCTGGCCGCAGGCGGCAGTAACAGTATGGACAAGGCCGACACCTTCCGCAGCTGGCAGGACGAGCGCACTGAGAGGGCGGAGGGCAGGCGCCCCTGGAAGCTGTCGCTTGAATGGGAGGATAGCTATGGCGTAAGCTTCTGGCATTATGACAGGGATGAACTGAGGGCGGCGCTGGAGCTTAATAAGCGTGATGTCTATATCAGCGTATTGCTGAACAAAAATTACAAGGGCTGTGACTATCTGGGAGCCAGCTTCGATGGAGAGAAATACTATCTGCAGGCCAAGATCAGCGCTGGCTATACGTACAAGGAAGAAAAGGACCCTGAGGCGGTAGCAGAAGTGCTGGCTGCCTGGGCTGAAGGGAAGGGCCTGGTGGGGGAAGGCTGGCAGAATGACGAGGATGCCCAGCAGAGAAGGCAGTGGAATGACTATCTCCATGAGGCTGATGAGTGCCAGGCAAATGATGATGAAGAAGGGCGCATTGCGGCCCTCAAGGCAGCGGCAGACATTGGCTGCGGCCATGCCATGAACCTTTTGGGCATTATCTGCGGCGATGATTTCAAGACGGCTTCCCAGTGGTTCCTCAACGCCACCACTACCAAAGTCCGGGAAGATGTGGTTTCCGCCTGGTACAGCCTGGGCCGCCTGCACCTGCAGCACCCGGAAGGCAGCGGCTCCCAGGCCATATACTACCTGCAAAAGGCTGCTGACATGGGAGAGACTGGGGCCTGGGTGCAGCTGGGCATCTGCCACTTGAAGGGCATAGGCACCGTGCAGGACTATGAGAAAGGTGTGTCCTGCTACGAGAAGGGCATTGAGCTGGGGGATTACGAAGCCATGTATGCCCGGGCCATGCTCTGCCAGGACGAGGAAGGGGAGTGGCACGACCCTGACACTGCTATCCGGGTGCTGCAAAGGGCAGCTGCCGAAACCTGCGAGGAAAACCACTATCAGAATGAGGCCCGCCTGCTGCTGGCCAAGGCTCTCATGGCCAAGGATGAGGAGGCCAACTACGACCAAGCCCGGGCACTGGTTCGGCAGGCCGCAGGGGAAGGTTTTTTGGAAGCCGTCTGGACCATGTCCCATTTCTACAAGCTGGAGGATAATTTCCGCGCTTACCGCAAGGTCCTGCGGGATCTGGCGGACGATGGCTATGAGCCCGCCCGGGAGGAGCTGGACGAGATGTATGCCACCAGCGAGTGGAGCGAGTGCCTGTAAGCAGGAAGGGAAAGAGTATGGAAACTATCACCATGAAGGCCCAGTTCCTTGGGAAGAAGGGCTTCTTCGGCCGCTTCTTCAGCAAGAACTATTGGGGGCAGTTGGAGCTGCGGCCAGATGGCACCATAAAGATGACGGGATATGACAAGGTATACAGGGCAAAAGAGTGCGACCAGTTCAGGAATACTTATGATGAGGATGACAAGGTGGCCTATATGGAGGTCAATATGTATGAGGACGAGGAAGACTGCTACCGTTTTGTTCTCTACAGGGAAGATGCCATCGCCTTCTTTGCCTGGCTGATACGGCAGGAGCCGGGCATGTTTGGAGAGCGCACCCTGAGGTCGGAGTATGACAGCTTCCGGGCTCATCTGGAAGGGCCGGTGCTGAATAAGCTGCGGCAGTGGCAGGCAGAAGATGACCAGGTCATCGGCCTTCCCAAAGATGACCTGGTCTGGGAAGAGGTGGATGAGGACTTCCGCAAGTGGATCATCGCCGACTGCGCCCTCATTCACAAGGCCAACCATGACGATATCCACGAATTGGGGGGCGCCTCCCATCTGGATCCCATAGGCCGGGAGTATGGCCGGTGGATTCTGCGGGATTCATGGGAGATAAACAGCCGCCCTGAGCTTATCGAGACCATCCAGGATATGATAGAGGACAAGCTCCTTTGGCAGCTCCAGCGCACAATACAGAATGCCAGCTGGGGTTATCTGGCAGGTTTTTTGACCCTGCGGGAGACCCTGAACGTGATCCTCACCGCCGGCCAGCGCCTGCAGAAGGTGACCCGCAGCTGGGAGGGACTGGGCAAGGGCTATATGCGCTCATACAAGTCCTATCTTGGCTATGACGCCCTCTACGACAGCAGGGCAGCCGCCCTGGAAGAGCTGCTGGAGTCTGAGGACAGCCCCTACAGGCAGGTGCCTTTCGATATGGAGCTTTGCAGGAGCTGGTGAGGAAGCCTCCACGGCACCTTCAAGAAGCATGGATACGGAGTTTTTCCTGTCCTTTTTCTTTGCTTCTATGCTGTTGATTTGTACCGCCCCTGCAGTGGCTGGCGGCGGCCGCAATGCTGATGGCGTCTATGTTTGGCATGTTCGGGGTGCCGGTGGCTGCAGTCATGCTCTTTATCGGCATTGAATCCATCATGGATCCAATTTGCACCGCAGGCAACGTGGCAGGAAATGTTTCGTCTTCATTCATTTTGGTACGAATGGAGGGCAAGGTTGACGAGAGCGTTTATAAAGAAAGCTGAACTAGCAAGAGGGCTGTCCTGCGGGACAGCCCTCTTTGAGGTAGGTGTATGGATTTAGAATTTGAACTGGCGCAGGGCCTGCTGCTGCTCTCTGGCCATATTGGACAGGGTCTCGCTGGCGGAGGCGATTTCCTCCGAGGAGGCAGACTGCTGTTCCGTGGCGGCGGAGACGGATTCCATGTGCTGGGAAATGACCTGTCCCTTGGCGTTGATGTCGGCCACAGAGGCAGAGATATTATGGGCATCGCTGCTGACCAGTTTGATGGCTTTGTCCATGAGGACAGTTTTCTGGGCGCCGTTTTCTACCAGTGCCTGTATCTGCTCAAAGACTTTCTGCAGGTTCTCTACGGACTGGGCGCCTGCCACGACGGCTTCGCAGCCTTCGTTCATGGAGCTGACGGCGCTTTCCGTATCCTGCTGCATGGTGGCGATGAGCTGGGCAATCTTTTCGGCGGCCTGCTCGGACTGCTCGGCCAGTTTCCTGACTTCCTCTGCCACTACTGCAAAGCCGCGGCCCTGGTCGCCTGCCCGGGCGGCCTCGATGGCGGCGTTGAGTGCCAGCAGGTTGGTCTGGTTGGCAATCTCGGAGATGGTGTCCACGATGGCGCCGATTTCACCGGAGCGGGCACCCAGCTTGCCTACGATTTCCGAGGTGGAGCTGACGGTCTTTTCCACCCCGCGGATTTCCTGCACGGACTTTTTCAGCACCTCATAGCCGTGCTTTGCTTCCTCTGCTGCCTGGCGGGAGTTGGCAGAGACTTCTTCGGCATGGGAGCGCATTTCCTGGATGGATTCGTTGACCTTGTCCAGGAGGCAGCTGCTGTCGTTCAGGGAGCTTTCCTGGTCGGTGACCAGATGGGCAGACTCACCTACGGCCTCGGCTGACTGGACGGAGGCCTGGGCGGACTGCATGGAGGCTTCCTTCAGGTTGGCGGCGGCAGAGTTGATGTTCTGCACGGTACCGTAAATGCCCTTCATGTAGGAGGCCATTTTCTCCTCCATCTGCATGAGGGTGGAAGAGAGATGGCCGAACTCGTCCTCTCTCTCCAGAGCGTGGTCACCGGCGCGGAAGTCGCCATCCCGGAGTTTCTCGCAGACATGGCGCATGGAATCAAGGGCAGAGGTGATGCTGCCGGCGATGACCTGGCTGATAGCCAGCTGCACAGTCAGGGCGATGACGGTGACTGCCAGGATGATTTTTGCGGCCAGGCTGTTGGCATCGGTGCTGGCCTGGTTTTTCACGCTGGCTTCTTCATTGACCTTGTCCTGCTGGCCGTGGAGGGCATCCCTGAGGCCGCGGGTGGCAGGGGAGCCGTCCCTTTCGTAAATGTCCATGGCTTCAGCTGACTGGCCTGCTTCTGCCAGGCTGATGACCTTGTTCATGACGTTCTTGTAGTTGGCCCACTGCTGGTCAATCTCGCTGGTGTTCTCATAGGGGGTGCCCTGCATGGCCTTCTTGTAGGCGGCCAGCTGTTCCTCAAAGCCGTCTTCAGCTTCCTTTTTCTGGCTGATGATCTTCTGCAGTCGGTCGGAGTGGCCCTGGAGCATGACCCCCTGCAGGGTCTTCACCATCATGATGCGGCTCCACTCCACGGCTTTGCCCAGATGCTGCACGCCCTGCATTTCCTGCGTGTACATGCTCTCCATGGCTTCGTCAGCACTGTCCAGGGAGCGGTAGCCCACCAGGCTGATGGCCAGCATGGCCACAGCGGCTATGGCCACGATGAGTATGAGCTTCAGGTTTACCTTCATGTTGTGAATAAGTCCCATCTTAAACTCACTCCTCCTCTTTTCCGGGGGTAGCCTTTGCACACATTTCGATGATATTCTTATTCGTCCAGACGGGGAAACTTTCCTCTCTGATGGGTAGAGAAAATTTTTGGGGGGTATAGTTTTTCTCTAGGGGCAGAACTGCCTTTCTGTGCCAGGGCAGAGATTCACAGCTAGCGAGACACTTCGCGGCAGGGGGAAGTTTTGGCAGGGCGGGGGAGGAAAAAACTGTGGGAAAAGTGAATAGAACTATAGTTACTTAAGCCAAGGCGGGGGAGGAGGAGAAGGAAATGGATGATATAGCCAGACTGGCTGAGGTGTTGGAGCAGAGCAGGAGCATGGTATTTTTCGGCGGCGCTGGCATGTCCACGGAGTCGGGGATACCAGATTTTCGCAGTGCGGAGGGGATTTATCACCAGAAGCTGCACAGGCATTTCTCGCCGGAGGAGATGGTGTCCCATAGCTTCTTTGTGGAGCATACGGAAGATTTCTATGATTTTTACCGTGAACATCTGCTGTATCCGAAGGCACAGCCCAATGACGGACACAGGGGCCTGGCAGAGCTGGAGAGAATGGGGAAGCTCACGGCGGTCATCACCCAGAATGTTGACGGCCTCCACCAGCTGGCAGGCTCGAAGAATGTGCTGGAACTGCATGGCTCAGTCAAGAGGAATTTCTGCATGGATTGCCAGGAAGCCTATGAAATGGAGCATGTGGCGGCAGGCAAAGGCGTACCACGCTGCACCCGCTGCGGCGGCATTGTGAAGCCTGATGTGGTGCTCTATGAGGAGCCGCTGGACAGCCAGGTGATGGAAAAAGCCGTCCAGGCCATCAGGTCAGCAGATACCCTGCTGATAGGCGGTACCTCCCTGGTGGTATATCCTGCGGCAGGCCTCATAAAGTATTTCCAGGGTCAGAACCTGGTGCTTATCAACAAGAGCGAGACCAAGGCTGATGAATGGGCTGACCTGGTAATCCACAATGCCATTGGCAAAGTCCTGAAGGCGGCCATGGATATGCTGGCAGCCCGGAGCTGATTGTCAGGTGCTATTAACTGGATCGCATGCGGCATGGTTAAATAGGGAGGTGCAGCTGTGAAGAAAGTGCGGATAACTGTCATGCGGAAGGCTTGCTATCCTGATCTGATGGAAAAGTACGAGAATCCCATGGAGCATGCCTGTGATATAGAAGAGGGGGCGGTTTTCATCGCCAACGGCTGGCAGCGGCCGGAGGGGCTTTGCGAGAGCGCTTGGGAATCCATGTCGCCCTTTGTCATGGGGCTGGCGCATGGCGCAGAGGATTTCTACGATGGCTGGATGAAGAATCCCCGCTCTGCCATGATTTCCTGCAACGATGGCTTTCGCCCGGTGAGTTTCCTGTTGGAAACCCTGGAGGAGGACGCTGAGGGGAAATGAGCGCAAGGATATGAGGGCATGCGCTGGAAGGCTGTCAGGAAAAATCAGGAGGTCCTGTCGAAACTTGGGCAGCTGGCAGGAAAATCCTGCCGGAGGGAGAATTCCTCCGTGGAGTCGATTCTCTGCTGGCTTTGCCAGAAAGTAGGAGGAATGAATATGCACAGGAAAAAGCTGACGAAAAGATTGCTCTGCGGCCTGTTGACAGGCTGGCTGCTCATGTCCGGGGCACCGGCCCTGGGGGAGACTGCAGCTGTGACCGGGTCATTTGACTCCCGGATGTACGCGAGCCGGCTGGATAAATACGCGACTCTGCGGGTCTACAATGTGGCAGGGGAAGACAGCGTACCCTATATTTCCGCCCAGCAGTATTTGTCCCTGCTATACGATGGCAATGCGGACTTCCAAATGGAGGAAGACAGGCAGGTTCTCCATGTAGTGCGCAATGGCGTCAGCGTGGAGTTTGATGCGGAGCAGGGGAAAATTCGTTGCGCGGACTGGGATGCTTTCTTTGGCTCTTATGGGGCGCGGGCTCTGCCTAACGGTATACTGTTGGCAGAGGAATTCAATGCCCAGGCCGTTTCCAAGAAGCATCCTTCCAGTGAGACTGAAGCTACGGGCTTTGAGATTAACCTTTCCCCTTATGGCCTTGATATGATAGCCCATGAGGGGCAGATGCTGCTGCCCTTTGCGGTGCTGCAGAATGTCTTTGCCATGCCCAGCGGGGCAAGTGATTTCTCCTTCAACGGGGACCATTTCTACGATATTGCCCAGCCCATCGGTCACATTTACGGTCACAGCCTGAATCCCAACATCAAGCTGAATCCCTATGCCACCGCTTATTATTCCGGGAAGTTCTCCAAGGAGAAGGAGATTCCGCCTGCTTATGCCCGCTATGCCTATGGGACCACCTGCCTGCTGTTTGACCTGTATTACGGCCATAAGAAGGAAAAGGGCATCGAGAGCTTTGACAAGTACTTTGAGGAGAACGGGCTGAAGGAAGGGCTCCTGTCCACGGATGCCCAGAAAAATTCCGATGCCTTCACGGATGTGGTCTACAAGCTCTTTGACAGCGGCCATGACATGGTGCTGCTGGGCCACAGCGTCTTCGATACCGGCTCCTATATCAATACCGCCAAGGTCATCACCGCTTATGGCGGCATCGAGCCCACCATGAAGGCCTTGCAGAAAATCACTTACAAGGTAGCGGACAAGGGCGTGAATTTCCTGGAAGGGGAAGAAGGCACCTATGGCCAGTATGAAGCTGCCTGCAAGGAACTGCAGCTTAATCCCGTCATCCTGACTTATATTTTCCGGGATGACAGTGGCAAGCCGTACAAATATTGGCTGGAACAGGCTCAGGGGTATGTGAAGGTAAGAGGCACGAAGGATGAGAATTTCCAGCTGGACACCAATGCAGAACGGATGCAGAGCGAGGACACGAACCGCCTGTTTACAGTGAAAGAACGCATGGAATCCCTCAAGCCCGCGGATTTCGGCACCTCCCGGGTGGATATCATCGGCGACACGGCCTTCATTTACTTTGAAGGCTTTGAAGAGAGCCTGCAGGAGGCATCTTATTACTATCGCCTGCCTGACGAGAACGTGTACGATGCCAGCACCTTCGGCCTGTTCTATGATGCCTTTGCCAAGATAAAGAATGAGCCACAGGTGAAGAAAGTGGTCATCGACCTGTCCAACAATGGCGGTGGCGCAGTGGGCGCCCTGACTGCTGTGCTGGGCTTCCTGTCACCTGATGGGGAAGTGAACCTGACCTATTACCATACCTTGAACCAGAATTACTGCTCAGAGTGGTATCATGTGGACACGAATCTGGATGGCAAATTCGATGCCCGTGACGGCTTTGGCGGACAGTATGATTTCTACATCCTGACCAGCGGCTTCTCCTATTCCTGCGGCAACGCCCTGCCCTTCTTCGCCCAGGTGGATGGCCTGGCCAAGATCATCGGCGAGCAGCCGGGCGGCGGCGACTGCGCCGTGGCACCTTTCCTGGACGCCTACGGCCACGTGGCCAGGATGTCAGGTTGGAGCAAACTGGGCCGCATGACCGACGGCAAGTTCACCAGCGATGAGCATGCTGTGAAAGTAGACTATCCTTTCGGGGATAAGGCGGACAAATTGTATTTCAACTATAAGGCCATTGCTGAATGGCTGAGCAAGCAGTAAGGTAAAGCTGCGCAGAAGGACCTCGAACCCCGTGAGTTAAGGGGCTTCGGGGTCTTTTGGCGTTGTGGGGAGTGGCATGAAGTCGGGCGGATGGAAGATATGCCAGGATTGGTGATATTGTTGCTTCAAGGGGTGGCAAAATGGATATGAATGCAGGAATTATGACATTTGTAGCGAACTCCCATAAAAAGTTGTAAAGTGCTGTAATTACAGTGAACGCAATAATATTTGATGAATAGCCTCCCCGTAAACGGGGGAGGCAAACTAAAATAAGATATTGCGTTCACTATAAAAACAAAACATGAAAAGGGCAGGAGCTTTTACGGCTCTTGCCCTTTTGCACTTAATAGTGAAATTTCTTTTTGAACTTCTTGGAATCGTAGAGCGCCCTGTCGGCCCGCTTGAAGATTTTCTGGGGAGTGTCTTCCGGGCGGGCGGTGGTCACGCCTGCGCTGGAGGTGAAGCTGGCGCCGTCGGGGAGCACCCGGGCGGCGGCTATGGCGGCACGGATGTGGGCCGCTACCTCTGTTGCTTCATCTTCTCCTGCCTGTGGCAGGATGATCATGTACTCATCGCCGCCCCAGCGTCCGGCAAAGTCTGCAGGGCGTATGTGCTGCCTGATGGCATCGGCTACCGTTATCAGGGCGATGTCTCCCACATCGTGGCCGTAGGTGTCATTGACGGATTTGAAATCATCCACATCCATTATGATGAGGGAAAGGCTAGAAGCCTCCTTGCTGTATGGGTTCAAGAGGTTGTCCAGAGTCTCGGTCAGGCCGCCGTGGTTCAGGAGCTTGGTCAAGGGGTCTATTTTCAGCTGGTTGCGGTCGTAATCCACGCAGCTTTCCGGCACATTCAGCCCCAGCTTCAAAGCCTGGGCAAAGCGCTTGCAGGTGCCATAGCCGCAGGCGTGGCAGTTGATGTTCTGAGCTTCCGGGGTGGTCTTGTGCAGCTGGGCGTAGATATCCTGCAAATCTTCATCTGTGAAGCGCGAGTTTTTGATGGGAATGGGGGTGTAAATCCGCAGGAAATCCTGCCACTTCAGATGCCGGTCAAAATATTCGTTGGGAGCGTAGCTGATTCCCGCCTCGGTATACCTGACTTTTTCCTCTGTCGTCTCCTTTTTCTGCTGATTCATAAGATAGTCCACATCATCGCGGGCCACATCCCGCCTGGTGCCGGTGCCATAATTGCAACCGCCACGGCAGTTCAGCACATCCACCAGTTCCGGCAGGGGCTTGTGCTCCTGCAGGCGGCTGTGGTACTCCTGCAGGTATGGATAGACATTGCTCACCGCATCCAGGGAGCGTATCCATATCTCCGGGTCGGTGATGCGGATGGTTTCGGAAAGGCCGCCGGGACGGCTGTAGACATGGCCCACCCCGGCAGACTGTCCGTCAAAATCCACAGGCGGGAAGGAAGAGAGGTCTATACGCTCCCGTTCCAGCTTGTCCTTGAGCTTGGCATAGGTCACATTGTACTGCACAATCAGTCCAGTGTTCTTATCCCGTATTTCTTCGCCCTTGGCTACGCAGGGGGAGAGGAAAGCGATGCGTCCCTTTATGCCCAGGGTGCGGCGCAGGTATAGTCCCAGACAGATCAGGGGGCTTTGGACAGGGGCCAGGGAGGGGAGGAGCTCCGGCGCGTAGCGCAGGCAGTATTTCACTACCGAGGCGCAGGGCTGGGCAATGACCGAGGCGGGCAGGCGGCTCGCTTCTCTGGCCCGCAGATAGGCCCAGGTGGCTATATCTGCCCCGAAGGAGACATCGTATATGCCCGCGACGCCCAGCGATTTCAGCCAGCCGAAAAGGTTCTTCAGCTCCGGGAAATGCACCTGGGCGGAGGGGGCTGCTACCACGGTCATGGGCTCGCCACCTGTGGCCAAATCAAGGAAAAACTGCTCCGTATCGTCCAGATAGTCCCTGGCCTGATGGTCGCAGGCGGCTATGCAGGCGCCGCAGGAGATGCAGTATTCAGGGTCTACCTCGACTTTGAGCCCGCCGTCATAGCTCCTGTATACCTGGTTGGCGCAGTCCACGGGACAGGCATTTATGCACTTGTTGCAGCCGGTGCATTTTTCTTCGATGGTATAGATGAAGGACTTTTTTTGGTAATGGGTATCCGACATGGCAGCAATGCACCTCCCTTTGCAAAGATAATCAAGCACTACATTCTAGCAGTCAAGGGGATATTCCTGCAAAATTCGTAACTATTCAGTCGCCCCTCCTAAGGCCAGCATAGGAGTTCCCTGAAACAGCAATTCCAATGCCCGCAGAGAAGTACAGCCTCTCTTCTTTGCCGTGCTCAAATAGGAATTGAACTTGGCGAAAAGTTTGGCACCTTCATCTGTGTGGAAACAGCCGCTTACTTTCTGCTTGACCTTTGCATGACGCAAATCACGCTCTGCCAGGTTGTTGTCAAACGGCACACTAAAGTCACAGAAGAACAGGCAGACTGCCTCATATAGCCGCTCCATGCGCTTTATGAAGGCATTCGCCTTTCCTCTGGCCTTGCGTCCCCTTTTTATCTCCGCCTCCTGCCGTATGGGAGGATGCTGAACCTGCCCTATCTTGACAGCGTTGCTGAAGATTGTCAGGAACCGCCTCATATAGTATTTTCCTGCTTCCCCCTTTCCCTTGGCCATGCGCTTCTTCTTGGCCTCAAGCATAGATGTGAGAAGCCACGGGAAAAAGCTGAAGAAGATGGACTGGGGATACATCTCATGCAGCCCCTTGCATTCCCGCAGCAGATGGGCGCAGCATACCCCATGTCCCCCAAGTTTTTCATAATTCCAGTACGGCCCTCAGCAGTCATGGATGGCAATGCCGGTGAAATATGGAAGAATGCCAGCATTGTCCATGCCGGTCTTGCCACGGCTTTCATCCACCGACTGGTAGGTAGCATCAGGCGTGGAGGCTGTGTGCATTTACTGCTGTTTTCCGTTCACCCGAAGATATGTCTCATCAAAGTTGACCACAGCACTGCCGAGCACTTCCCTGCGTATGTACTCCAGAGGGTCTTCCATCTTTGACTTGCACATGTTGAGGAAATTGACCAGGGAGCTGGCACTGATGGTGCATGATGTCATCTCGCGAAGCAGCTGGCTGGCTTTCTTGAAGCTGACAGCGCATTCCGTGACCAGGGCTACTCCCAGGGCTTTGATCTTGTGGCCGTATTGCTTGGAGGCAATAGCATCTGCCGGGAATTCTCCGATTAGCAGCTCATTGTTCCTGCAGGGGCAGAGTGCTTCCATCTGCTGATATTCCGTTCTCTCCAGCTTCACGCTTATATCTATGACATTGCGCCGATTCCGCACACGGGAAGCGCACTCATGCCGCTGCGCGCAGTTCTGGCACAGGCTTGGGAGACAGGCTACCTCAAAATCCACTTTCTGCATCATCTTGAAGCCGTGTCCCTCATGCCCGTTCTGGCCACCTTTTTTCCTGCTGGAAGGCTCACGAAGAGATCTAGAGGCAGGTTTCTTTAAACCGTCCGAGGATGGAGGCTTGCTGCTGTTCTGGCTGGTGGTGTTAAGTTTTGCTTTCAATTCGACAATCTCAGCTTTCAATTTATCGTTTTCAGCCTTGAGTTCAGCAATGACCTTGTCGCGCTTGGCAATTTCATGAGCAGCCCAAGCTTTTAAGGTGGTGATCTCATTTTGGAGCGACAATACCAATTCTTCGAGTTGTTTGCTTTCCATGACAAATCACACCACCTTTCAGATTTTTATCATGTATATCGACAGTTTCAATAAATTTCTTAAATGGGTTCAAGAGGCGACTGAACAGTCACATTCTGCCTAGTAAATGGCAAAATGGTTTTATTATTCTCCCTTTTTACAAAAGTGTTTCTATATGCACAAACTTGAAGTTGTGCGATTAACTTCCGGTTTATTCTTCCATCAAGGATTATGTATTACATTTCTCTTTCCACTATTGGCAGTACCTCTTACTTCTTCGTGGTAAAAGTAATCTACGATTGTTGGATGTCCTTTCTCTACTCTCTCATACGGAGTTTCATTATCAACAAACCTGCAATCATACTTTTTAGCCAGCTCTTCTGCTTTCTTTTCCAGCGCTTCAAAATAGCTGCGGTTCTTTTTGTTATAAATTTCGTCATACAGCGGCACCAGATCCGGATGTTTATCGGAAATGTATTTCATGATATCTGCCTTAAAACCTCCGCGAAGATTCAGATTCTCAAGCCATACAAGGTCACACTGATCTTTTGTCCTGTCTATGATTGCTTCTATATCCGTAATCCCCGGGAACACGGGTGAAATGAAGCAAATTGTACGAATGCCTGCCGCATATACCTCTTTCATTGCAGCAAGCCTTCTTTCTATGCTTACTGCCGCATCCATATCATCTTTAAACTCTTCATCGAGAGTATTGATTGACCATGATACTGTAAGTCTGCTATTTTCATTGATCTCTTTTAGCAGATCCAGATCTCTTAGTACAAGGTCTGACTTTGTGCAGATAAGTATGTCCGCACCACTGTCCTTTAGTTCTTCCAGAAGTCTTCTTGTATTTTTATATGTTTTCTCTAGCGGATTATAACCATCCGTAACTGTTCCAATGATCACCTTCTGGCCGGCATACTTCTTTGGATTCTTTATTTCAGGCCAGTCTTTCACATCCATGAAAGTTCCCCATTCCTCCGTATGCCCTGTAAAGCGTTTCATAAAAGATGCGTAGCAGTATTTACAGGCATGGGGACACCCCACATAGGGATTCACCGAATATCCTCCAATAGGAGTATTCGATTTTGTCATTACACTTTTTGTTTCTATATGATTTACTTTGATTTCTGGTTGTTCCATATCCTCTGTTCCTCCAGCACTTTGTTAAAAGCATCCGGCATTTCCTGTATCATTTCTTCTCCCATAATCGGAACAAGATCTTCTTTCCAGAATACAGGAATGTTCAGTTCATGAGCCTGTTCTGTCAATGAATAAGCCCACCCGGGATCTGTTTTAACAGTCCTGCTCTTTGCACCTGTCATGGTTCCCACCACAATCCAGTCAATGCCTGCAAGATCAACCTTACCAGGATCATCGAACAAAGGCTCAAAGGTAACATGATATTTTTTTGCCTTCACATTGCTCCGCAGTGCATCAATACGCCATAACTCAGACTTTCTCGTAACTGTAACGCCAAACCATGCATTATCAAGATCTGTTTCAAAAGACAGAAGATCCGGTCGTTTGGTAAGAAAAAGAAACTGGTGCTGAGGATTCTCTGCTATCTTTTTAAAGACTTCCTCTCTCCATTCCTCATGCCAGCCCGAGAGATCGCTCATGCCGGTCAGCAGAAAATTCTGCGGCTTTTTCTTTTCCATCATACGAAGCTTTCCTTGAAAAAACTGTGGCTTTTCAAAATCATCTATGATGTGATAACGCCTCGTATTGTTTCTGGCATAGCAGTACGGACATCCAACAGTGCACCCTATAACAAGATTCATGTTCTGAATCTGATCTTTAATACAGATACTCATTTGTCACTCCATTCCTCAAGGTTTACCCTGATGCGGTTAAGATACTCTTCAAACTGAAGAATCTCTTTATCCGTAAAATCACGATAATAAATATTCTCCATCTCATTGGATACGGAGTCATAAGCTTCTTTAAGTTCTTTGGCTTTATCTGTGAGGAACAGAAGAGTTTTTCTCTTATCAGCTTCATCCGTTTTGCGGCTTATCAGTCCGTTTTTTTCCATCCGCTCAAGCATGGTCGTAAGTGAAGTAATTGCAAGTCCGCTTTTCTCGGAAATAATTTTAATAGGAACACCATCTTCCTGCCATAAGACATAAAGAATCCTTCCCTGAGCTCCGTTAAATGCATCAATGTTTTTTTCTGCCAGTATCCTTTCAAATATACGATCACCCAGCTGTTTTATTTTTGTAACAAGAAATCCACCATTTGTCTTCATAATTAAATACTCCTATATCGTAGTTTTATACTACCATATAGGAGTATTTGTGTCAAGCACACATATCATAACTTCCAGTAGAACTAAGTCGCTGCGCGACGGCCTGCCAAGGCTATGCTCTACATTATAATTCTTTTCGTAACTATTCAGTCGTCCCGCGAACTCATTTAAGAAATTTATTGAAACTGTCGATATACATAATTAAAATCTGAAGGGTTGATAAGAAGCGGGAGATTGCCAAGGTAGAGAAGGACATTGCCCAGGCTGAGGAGATTATAAAGCAGGAGACCCCCTACGCCGAGAAGGTGAAGACACTGAGCGACCGTCTGAACCAGCTGAACCGTGAGATTGCGGAAACGCTGGTGGAGGACGGGAAGCAGGCGCAGGAAGTGAGACGGGAAAACGGGCGATACCCGATATCGTGCTACACCTATCGTATCGGCAAAAATACCTGCTTTATTTTTTGCAGGAAGCGCTCTGCCATCGGTGAAAATGTCGGGTACTTCTTCCAAACGAGGTACAGCTTTGTTGTCAGCTTCGGAGAGAGCGGGCGAAAGCATAGCCCGCTTCTTTTCGATGTATCCACCAGACGGTCAAAGGACAGCAAATAGCCCAATCCCTCCCGGACAAATACCGAACCATTATATGTCAGCTTGAAGGAACCCTCCAAGGAGAGCTCTTCCTGCCGCCCGCCGCACCACCTGGCAACCTCGCCATTCCATGCTTGGGCAGAGCAAGCCGGTCATATAGTCGATGTCATAAATGTATGCCGCCTGAACATAAAAGGCTGCATTGCGTGTGAATATTGCCACGGCAAAGGCAACGGGCAGTGCGCACAAAAGGACGATATGCAGGAAATTTACGATAAACTGCGTGAAACGAATATGCTTGTGTTGGCTTCGCCAATCTATTATCACGGAATCTCGGGACAGTTGAAATGCGTGATTGACAGATTTTACTCCTCCCTTTATCCTGTTGCGCCAAATAGTCTGCAAAAGATAGCGATGTTTCTAAGCTCTGGGGATGACAACATGTATGAGGGGGCAAAATTCTCCTATAACGGAGATTTCCTTGGTTATCTCGGCTTGGAGGATATGGGAATCTTCACGAACCATGACCGTGATGTATTCTCTGCCATCCGGCAAATGGGTAGGAACTTATGATGAAACAAGTTTGATATACGGAATCGATATCAACGATTTTGTTTCTTAAGCAGCCTGAGAGTATTCTTTGGAATGCCCTCGGGCTGTTTCCTTTCCTCCTCGAGCATCGATTACGCATATAGCATCACACTTTACCACATATTTATCCTGACTGGCGAATCCAGCAATATCAAGGCTTCGCGGCAAAACCGAGCCTTCCCTATGCGGCTCGGCAGGAAAAATTAAATTGTATCATTTTCTGCGTGAATATATCAATATAAATACAATCTACTTTTCCGTGATATAAATAATCCAACAACTGCAAAGCGTGATAATTATCGTAAGCGTCAAACAACAGAGCGTAGGCAATTATCGTGTAAATCAGAACCACCCGTCCAACGGGTGGTTCTGATTTTCAGCTGTGCTTTGGCAGGAATTCTTCGTAGAATTCCTTCACGGGCATGGGACGGGCGTAGTAGAAGCCCTGGCCGTTGTCGCAGCCTAGTTTTATCAGGAGCTCCTCCTGCTCTTTGGTCTCGATGCCTTCCACCAGCACGCTCATGGACAGGGCTTTGCCCAGGGCGATGATATGGCGCAGGATGCTCATGGAGCGGGGGGATTTCTCGGCGGACCAGAGGATGTCGCGGTCTATCTTCATGACGTTCATGGGCAGGTTCTGCAGCATGGACAGGGAAGAGTAGCCGGTGCAGAAATCGTCCATGGAGAGGGAGTAGCCTATGGCTTGCAGGTCGTCGATGATTTGGGCGGCATCTTCCCGCTGTTCTTTGGTGGTGAAGTCGATGAAGGCCGTTTCCGTGATTTCCAGCTCGATGAGTCCGGGAATCAGCTTCCACCTGTCCATGATATCCCTCATGCGTCCCAGATAACCCTGCTCTGTGATGTGGAGGCCTGACTGGTTCACGGAGACGGGCAGGGCTGGCAGGCCTTTCTTGAGGCGGGCTGACTGGATCTCGCAGACCCTTTCCAGCACGTAGTAGTCAAGCTCCACCGCAAAGCCGTTGCGCTCGAACAGGTCCATGAAAGCACCGGGGGGCAGGAAGCCCAGCTCCGGGCTTTCCCAGCGCACCAGCGCTTCGGCGCCCAGGGTGTTGCGGGTGGCCAGGTCGTATTTGGGCTGGAGCCAGACCTGGAATTCCTGGGCTGCCAGGGCCTTGTGCATAAGGCTTTCCATTTCCTGGCGCTGGTGGTATTGCTCTGCCAGGCGCTCATCGTAGATGAAGAGGTTCTGGTCGGTGGCGATGGCTTCCATTTTGGCAGAGTAGGCGCAGTCCAGCAGCCAGGAAGCGCTCACATCATCGTCTGGAGGCACCGGCATCAGCCCCACCCGGTGGGTGAAGATGGTAGGCAGCTTGCCTATGGTCATCACGGTGCCGTCCCGGATGAATTTCTCCGCGGCCTGTCTCATGCTCATGCCCTCAGGTTCGCAGCAGAGGAAGTAGAGGCAGGTGCCCTCGCTGTTGATGCCGTCTGCCAGCAGCCAGGGGTTTTCTGTGCGGGAATTTTGTAGGGTGGCCAGCATGCTCTCCATGAGCAGTTTGAGGTCAAAGGTTTCCTTCATGAAGGCCAGCCGGTCAAGGGTCACGGACATGACGAAGAGCTTGCCCTCTTCCCGCAGGCGGCTTTGCTGGCTGATGAGCTCCGGCAGGTTCTGGGTGAGCCAGGCCATATTGTGGAGACCTGTCAAGGGGTCAGTGTAGGCCATGTGATAGAGCTTTTTATGGTAGTGGCGCTTCTGGAAGAAGAAGAGGCCCATGGCCAGCAGGAGCAGCAGGAAGCCAAGGCCGATGAGGGCGATGGTCTTCATGGGGTGGTAGTAGATGAGGGCGAAGAGGGTGCCGGACTCGCCCATGCTGTGGGCGTGCCGGGTGAGTATGCTGGCAATCTGCTGGGTGTGCAGGTGGCTGATTTCCTTGTTCAGGATGGAAAAGAGCCGGGGGTCGGCGTGGCGGGACACACCGATGGAAACAAAATGAGAAAAAACCACACTGCCCGGGGTGTAGAGGTTCAGGTAGCCGCCGGCATAGATGTCATTCTGCACCGTGAGGGTCTTGGTGAAGACTATGTCGGCTTCTCCGTCATGCACCGCCCGCAGGCAGTCCTGCATGGTGGGATAGTAGCGCACCTGGGAGCTGGGGTAGTGGTATTCTGTGTAGGTGCGGTTGTAGAAATGTCCCCGGGCGCAGGCGATGACGGGAGCATCCGGCAGGGGGTGGTCCCGATTCATCACTGCCACATAGTCGATCTTCAGATAGGGCTTGGTGAGCCAGACTTCGTTTTCGGCGGCCCAGTTGTAGTCATCGTAAAGGTCAGCAATAAAGTCAATCTCGCCGGTATTCATGGCATGAAGGCGGGCTTCAGAACTCTGCAGGGGGGCGGAGGTGATGGAAATATCCAGATCCTTGGCGATGATTTCCATGATATCCGCAATGATGCCCAGATGCTCCCCGTCCTTGAAGTAGGTGTAGGGGGGCTGTCCCTCGGAGGTCAGGCTGTGGAGCACCTTCTTTTCTGCCAGGTAGGCCTTTTCCTCTGCTGTCAGCGACAAGGGAATCTCCATGGGGCGGTAACGCTCCAGCAGGTGGAAGCGGTAGTAGGGGGCGAGGCTGTCCACCTCGCCGATGGCTGCCTGCAGCTTATGGCGCAGCTCCTCATTTTCTGCCTGGAAGGCCACATAGCCTATGCTGGGGCCAAGGCTCAGGCTGGCAAGCCCCTGCTCCTCGTGAGCCATGGCCGTTGGCACCAGGTCAAGCTCCCCGGCTGCCAGCTTTTCCAGGTTCTCTTCTTCTGTGCCCGGAGAAAAATCAAGTGAGCAGTTCATGTAGCTGGCAACGGTGGAAAGGTATTCAAAGGCAATGCCCTTGTACAGTCCGTGTTCGTCCTTGAAGAACATTCCTGGCAAAGGCACATACCCCACCCGCAGCACAGGCACGGTCTGCAGCTTCGGCAGGGGGGGAGGGGGCAGGGCTGCCCCCAGGGGATGAGGATAGAGAAAAAGGGCAAGAAAAACAAGCCCCTGCAGGATGCGAAACAGCTTACTCATATTCCTGCCCTCCTAAAAATGAACAGGTCTGCTATGCACGGATAGATGAGTACTTCTTCTAGATATAAGGGAATTTTCCTGCTTACAAAGGTCTTTTGCTCAGGAAGATGATGTGTTAAGATGTAAATATATGGGAGGGAAAAAACATGAGCAAACTTACCTTAGCAAGAGCCAAAGAAATTCTGCCCAAGCACGTTACCGAAGACCACCTTTTCACCCACGCTGCCGCCGTCAGCGCCGCCATGGGGGCCATGGCTGATTATTTCGGCCAGGATGCGGAGGAGAAGGACCACTGGGAGGCCATCGGCTGGCTTCACGATGTGGACTATGAGAAATACCCGGACGAGCACTGCCATCATGTGCGTGAGTTCCTGGCCCCTGAGGGGGTAGAGGAGGAAGATATCCGCGCCATCATCTCCCACGGCTGCGGCCTTACGGGAGTGAGCGAGGAGCCTCAGTCCGATTTGGAAAAGAGCCTTTTCACCGTGGATGAGCTCACAGGCATCGTCCATGCCTACGCCCTCATGCGCCCGGAGCGCTTAGCGGGCATGGAGGTGAAGTCCCTGAAGAAGAAATTCAAGGACAAGCGCTTCGCAGCAGGCTGCAACCGCGATGTCATCAAGCGTGGCTTCGACATGCTGGGCCTGGAAGCGGGCGTGGTGATGGAAGCCTGCATCAAGGGCATGCAGGAGCATGCAGAGGAATTGGGGTTAGCCCGCTAAGGATATCCGGGGCAGGAGGACAGCAGCGTTGTCCCTCTGCCCTTTTGTTATTGATAAGAATAAATAGAAAATGATTGCAACCAGCCCCATCCTAAGCTATACTACAAGAGAACGAATTTTAAAACTTGTCAATCAATTACTGTCTGACGGTTTACCGTGCGGGGATAAGGAGGCGACTATGAAAGTCAACAATTTGCGTTTTAAGTTCCTGGCTACTTTCATTCCCTTGTTCGTGGGGAGCTTTGCGTTGTTCTTTGCCATCAGCTACTATATGTCCAGCTCGGCCTTGACCCGCAATACTGACATCATTGCCCAGGAGATTGGCAACAGCACCGCCAAGGAGATTGAGAAGTCTTATCAGGAACGGGAGCTGATAGTGGAGGCTCTGGCTGATAATCCCATCATCAAGCATGGCACCCGTGAGGAAAAGGTGAGGGTGCTGGCTGAAACCCTGGCCAAGCGTCAGAATTTCACCATGCTGGCTTATTCGGATGTGGAAGGCCATGCGGTATCGGACAAGAACAAGGACATGGACCGCACCAGTCGCGGGTATGTCAAGCAGGTGCGGGAGACCAATAAGCCAACTATGACGGGGCCTTCCGTCTCCGGCACCAGCGGCAAGCTCATCACCATCATGGCCTATCCTGTGCTGGAGAACGGGCAGCTCATAGGCATTGTCTACGGCACCATCGAACTTGATGAGATCTCCAAGCTGGTGGGTGAGATCAAGTACATGGAAAATGGCCGTGTCTACATCGCCGACCAGGAGGGGCTCTGCATTGCCTATGCCCAGCAGCCGGAGGATGTGGGCAAGCTGGATTTGTCCAAGGAGGAGTCCAGCAAGAAACTGGATATGGCACTGGTGAACGGCTTCCTGAATGCTGTGCAGCAGGACAAGCAGATTTCCACTGAGTACACCACCTCCAGCGGGGTGATTTCTCAGGCGGTGTTCACTCCGATTCATCTGGCCAATCGCACCTGGATTGCCGTGTCTGTGGCGCCCCTGGCAGAGGTGCGGGCAGATGCCTACAAACTGGTGAAGGTCATGGGGCTGGTGGGCTTTTTGATGGTGGTCCTTGTCTTGGCCGCCATCTGGTATATCGGCAAGAAAATGTGCGATCCCATAGTGGCCCTGCAGGAGGAGTGCCAGATCATCAATACCGGTGACCTGCGTTCCCGTCCTCTGGCGGTGGATTCCAATGACGAGCTGGGAGAGCTGGCAAGGGGCTTCAAGACAATGCGCCGCACTATCCGCGAGCTCATCGGCCATATCCAGCAGAATGCCCTGCAGGTTTCGGCTTCAGCAGAGGAGTTGACGGCGGCTTCCCACCATTCGGCTGATGCGGCCTGCAAGGCTGCCGCCCAGATTGCAGAGATAGCCGAGGGCATCAGCGAGCAGTCAGATTCTGCTGCGGCAGCAGACGGCACGGCGGTGGAGATGGCCCAGCGCACCTCAGCAGTGGCAGACAGCGCCAATGCCATTGCCATGGTCACCGAGCAGACGGTGGCCACTGTGCAGTCAGGCCGGGATGCTATCCACAGGGTGGTGCAGTCCATGGGAACCATCAGCGGCAGCACTGCCACGGTGAAGGCATCTATCAGGGAATTGTCGCAGAGCTCCGAGGAAATCGGCAGGATCGTGGAGCTGATTTCCGGCATTGCGGAGCAGACAAATCTGCTGGCGCTGAATGCAGCTATCGAGGCGGCCAGAGCCGGCGAGGCTGGCCGCGGGTTTGCCGTGGTGGCTGAGGAGGTTCGCAAGCTGGCAGAGGAGTCCGGGAATTCCACCCAGCAGATTGCGGATCTGGTGGCCAAGATTCAGTCGAATATGCACGGTGCCGTGACGGCCAGCGAAGAAAGCTCCGACAGCGTGGAAAGAAGCATGTCTTCTGTCAGGGAGGCAGATGCGATTTTCGAGTCCATCAAGATAACCATTGACGCGTTGGCCGGTGGCATCAGGGATGTGTCCCAGAGCATCCAGTCCGTGTCCGAGGGCAACAACTCCATGCAGCAGGCTGTGCAGGCTATTGCCGAAATCAGCCATACCAATGCCCGCCGGACAGAGGAAGTATCCTCCACCACGGAGGAGCAATCCGCCTCTGCCCAGGAAATCGCCGCCGCCACCCGTGGGCTGGCAGAGGAGGCAGAGCAGCTGGCCAAGGAAGTGGAAAGGTTCAAGGTCTGACAGGTTCATATTGACAGCAAAAGGCTCGGAGCTTGTGCTCCGGGCCTTTTTGGGGTTATAGTAGACTGATGGATTATTGTGATGGCAGCTTTGAGGTGGTATGACATGGAATTGATTTTATTTCTCCTGCTGGGCATGGGTGTTGGTGTCTTCGGCTCTTTGGTGGGCATCGGGGGCGGCCTGATCTGCGTGCCGGTGTTTATCTTCTTTATGTCAGAGGGAGGCATCTATCCTTATTTTTCCACGGCGGCGCAGATTACGGGCACATCCCTTTTCATCGTGCTGGCCAATGCCTTGTCCGGAGCGCTGGCCTACATCCGGCAGAAAAGGGTCTTTTTCCACGCGGCCATTCCCTTTGCCCTGGCCACTCTGCCCGGGGCGTTCCTGGGGTCCTGGCTGGTGGATGGCTTTTCGGTGGAAATGCTGAATCTTTACTACGGGCTGTTCATAGGCTGCATGGCCCTGCTCATGTACTGGAATGCCACCCATGTGAAGCATGAGAACCTGCTGGAAATACCGGAGGGCTTCACCTATAACCGGGGTCTGGGCATCATGGCCAGCATGGGGGTGGGGTTCCTGTCCAGCATCTTCGGGGTGGGAGGCGGCATCATCCATGTGCCCATGATGGTCTATGTGCTGAATTTCCCCGTCCACATCGCCACGGCCACCTCCTGCTTCATTCTGGCAGTTTCGGCCCTGGGAGGCACTGTGACTCACGTGCTGCTGGAGCACGTGGTCTGGCTGCCTGCCCTCTGCATCAGCATAGGCGCAGCCATCGGCGCCCAGATAGGTGCGCGCATCTCCCGCAAGACCAGGTCCAGGACCATCCTCCTGCTGCTGGCAGTGGCCATGCTGTGCGTGAGCGTGCGGCTCATCATGTCGGGGAGTATGTGAAAGGTTGAAGCCAGACAACGATACAAGGCGGGGGCCACTTGCGCGTGGCACCCGCCTTAATTATACGCATTTGCCTCTTGCTAGTCTGCTCTGGCTGTTATATCATAGATGTGTATTATCTATTTTTATTTTATTATAATTATAAATAATACATAATTGCGCGGGGCGTGTACGCTTCATGACAGTCGGTTGTAAAGGTGACATGTCCTGTGCGAAAAATTCAGGAGGTATCATTTTATGTTAGGTCTTCTTATTGCCATCCTGGTGGTGGCCTGGGTGGCACGGTTCGTACTGAAAAAGTACCCGGCGCAGCCTGTACTCTTTACCGCCGGCATCGTGATGATGGTGCTGACGCTGGTCTTTGGTCTGGGAGAGATCCTGCCCGCCAAGCAGACCACTGGTTCTCCCTGGCTGGATATCATACAGTCCATAAGCCTGGCCTTCAGCAGCCGGGCTGCCAAGCTGGGCATGATTATCATGCTGATTGGCGGTTTTTCCAAGTATATGGACTGCATCGGCGCCAGCACCTCTTTGGTGCGCATTGCTGTCAGGCCCCTGCAGAAATTGGGGCATCCCTATCTGGTGCTGGCCCTGACCTCTGTGCTGGGGAACTTTTTGGCCATGTTCATCAGCTCAGCTTCAGGCTTCGGCCTCTTGCTCATGGTCACCATGTACCCTGTGCTGGTAAGGCTGGGAGTCAGCCGGATCGCGGCCTGCGCCGTCATTGCCACCACCGCCGCCCCGGGCTGGGGACCTGCGGGGGCTGACAATATCTTTGCTGCCGAGCTCATCGGCATGGAGATCGTGCCCTACTTCATGCAGTATCAGGTGCCCGTGGGCCTGTGCACTGTGGCTGCTCTGGCCATCGCCCACTTCTTCGTCCAGCGCTGGCTGGATGTGAAGCATCCCGACGAAATGGCGGGCAAGGATGTGTCTGCTGCGGTGACTGAGGAGCAGGCCAAAGCCCAGGAAAGCCCCCAGGTGCCTGCCTTCTACGCCCTGCTGCCCACCCTGCCCCTGCTGTTGGTGCTGTTCTTCGGCTTGAATGAAGGCATGGGCATCGAGATGGACATCAGCCTGGCTACTCTCGTCAGCATTTTCATCACCATGCTCATCGAGTTCCTGCGCCATCGGGACGGCCTCAAGGCCTGCCAGGATATTGGTGCTTTCTGGCAGGGCATGGGCATGCAGATGGCTGCGGTGGTCACTCTGGTGGTGGCTGCGGAGACTTTCTCCAAAGGCCTTATCTCCCTTGGTGCTATCGACACCCTGATTGAAGGAGCCCAGAGCGCCGGCCTGGGTGGTATCGGCATGATGTTCGTCTTTGTTTCCATCATCATCGCTGCCACCCTCATCACCGGCAGCGGCAATGCCACCTTCTTTGCCTTCGTGCCCCTGGCCCCGAAAGTGGCAGCCCTCTCCGGCATTGCTCCGGTGCTCCTGGTGCTGCCCATGAACTTCGTGTCCAATCTGGCTCGTTCCCTGTCGCCTATAGCCGCCGTCATGATCGTGGTGGCTGGTGCCGCAGGTCTTTCACCCATGGATCTGGCCAAGCGCACCTTCATTCCCGTGGCTGTGGCAACGGTAGTGAATATCGCAGTGACGCTGATCCTGTTCTTCTGAATATCTGAGTATTTTAAAGGCCCGGAGCTTGAGCTCCGGGCCTTTTGGTGTTTTAGAGGTTTTCAAACAGCTTTATTTCATTCTTCATGATGCACAGTTCCTTCTCCGGCACATGGCCGTGTACCAGGTACTCGAAGGCCTTGTTTACGGCGGAGAAGCCCTGGCGGTAGGGGTGCTGGTAGATGGTGGCCTTGATAAGGCCTGTCTTCAGCATTTCTACCGTGGTGGGCACGGTGTCGAAGGAGATGACGAGGGGTCGTTTTTCTTCGGGAAGCTGCATGATGGCCCGGCAGGTGCCGTAGACACCGGCGGCCAGGATGCTGATGGCGTTGATCTCGGGATGCTCTGCCAAAAGCTCCTTGGTCTTTTCAAAGGCGAAGATATCGTCATCGTTGTTCTCCAGGGTGGCGGAGAGGTGAAAGCCCGGGACTTTTTCCATGCGGGCCTTGAAGCCCTCCAGCCGCAGCCGGTGGCCCTGCACTTTGCGGCTGCCCAGGATCAGGGCGATGTTGGCTTCCTTTCCCAGCAGGGCTTCCATGAGGGCGCAGGCAGTGATGCCGCCGTTGTAGTAGTCGCTGCCCACATAGCAGTGGCGCCTGGTGCCCTGGATGTCGTTGTTCACCGTCACCACGAAGACACCTGAGTCAATCATCTTGTCCAGCTGGGCGGCGATGGCGGGGTCATCAATGGGATTGATGATAAGGGCCTGCACCTTGCCTGCGATTTCTTTCAGGGTGGCCAGCTGCTTTTCTGTATCGTAGCCCTTCATGGTGTGGTACTCTATCTGCACCCCGTAAATCTTATATTCGGCGGCTGCTTCCTCCATGCCTTTGAGCACATCGTCGAAGAAGGGATTGTCCTCGGAGGAAAGCACGATGCCGATGACGGGACGCTTCTTGCGGGCCGACAAGGCCTTGCCAGCAGGATTGGGCTCATAGCCCAGCTCCCTGGCGGTCTTGCGTATTTTCTCCGCCGTCTCCGCGTTGACCCGGCCGCGCCCATTCAAGGCCCTGTCCACCGTCCCCCGAGAAACCCCGCAGATTTCCGCAATCTCCTTCATAGTGACCATCTGTGCATACCCCCTAAGCTGCTATTCACTATACATCTTAACATTTAATCCTCCATAATCAAAGAGAGCATGCAATCTGTTCCTCGAACTTTGCGAACTCCGAACCATCGAACCCTCGCTCCCCGAACTCCCGAACCCCAGGGCCCAAGGATGGGCCCCGCGGACGCGGAAATCATAGGATGTGATTTCAGTCCGCGTAAACATGCCACCGGCATGTTTACCTTTTGGTTCGTTTTCTCTGCGTCAGAGAAAATGAACAGCCGAAACATAGCTAAGAAATTCGACTTATAAGTAATTAGTCAATTTCCTTATAAGAGAAGTAATCGAAATCAGCAGGCAGAGCCGTACCAGTTATGTCGATGGCATTTATCCCCACAAATGCCCCAGTAAAGAACCCTCCTCCCCGCACATAATCATCAGAAAGCTTCCAACTATCCAACATCACGGGGATCTCCGTGAAACTCTCCCCATCAAAGGAATATAAGTACCGGTAACTCCTGCCCCGCACCTCAACCTTGAAATGCACGGCCTTGACCTCCTGGGGAATGGCAATCTCCTCGCCTGCCAGGGGCATGGAGAAGCTGCCGTTATCCGCCACTACCAAATCAATGCAACGGCCCTTTTCCTCATTCCAGGTCACATGGACGCTGCTCCAGTTCTCAGTGTTGTAATAGCAGGTCATGCCAGCCATCTGCTGGAAGGACTCGGGGGCAAACTCCACGCTGGTCTGGGCGTCGAAGTTGAAGCTCTGCCAGCGGCGGGCTACATGGGCCTGGGTGAAGGTGGACTGGAGGGACTCACGGCCATAGAGCCGCAGGAAGCCGGGGCGGGCGGTGAGGCTGCCTAATTCCTCGCTGAAGGGAATGCGCAAAGTCTGGAAGTTGATGTTCAGCTTCGCGCTGTCAAAATCATCATGCTCCGGGCAGGTGGGCTCCCATGCCTGCTGGGGCAGGTTCGGAGCCTCTACCTCCAGGCTGCCCTGCTGGCCGCCAACTACTATGGGCCAGCCGTCCTTCCACTCGATTTTCTGGATGGCGGTCTCACGGCCCAGGGGGCAGAAGCTGTGCTGCTCACGCTCCCGGCTGGGGAAGCCTTTCGGCGTGGGCAGAGGGCGGCCCGTCAGGTGGGCCAGGTACCACTCGCCATTCTGGGTCTGTACCAGAGAGGCGTGGCCGCATTTCTGCAGGGGATTGTGTACTTCCTTCCAGGCAGACAGCAGGGGATAGTCTGGCTGGATTTCGTAAGGGCCGTTGATGCGCTGGCTGCGGGCAATGGTCTCGGAGTGCTGGTAAGTGGTGCCCCCTTCGGCGGTCATGAGGTAGTACATATCGTTGATGTAGTAGAGGTGGGGCCCTTCGGTATAGGCGATATCCGTGCCCTTGTAGATGATTTCCGGCTTGCCGATGAGTTTTTCTTCCTGAACGGAATACTCCTGCAGGGCAATGCCGTAGAAGTTGTGATGGTAGACCCGCTGGTCCCAGTACATATTCACCAGGTACTTCCTGCCGCTGGGGTCATGGAACAGGGAGGCGTCAAAGCCGGCGCCGTTCAGCAGCACGGGCTTCGACCAGGGACCGTGGATATCCTCGGCGGTGGTGAGGTAGTTGTGGCAGTCCTTCCACATGCCGTCCACTACCTTCACGTCCGTGTAGATCAGCCAGAACTTGCCATCGGCGTAGCTGAGGTCAGGGGCCCAGATGCCGCCGGAATTAGGATTGCCCTTCATGTCAAGAAATTCGGTGGTGTCCAGGGGATGAGCCACCAGATGCCAGTGAACCAGGTCTTTGGAATGGTGGATCTGCACACCGGGGAACCATTCGAAGGTGGAAGTGGCGATATAGTAATCATCGCCAGCCCGGACAATGCTGGGGTCGGGGTTGAAACCTTTCAGTACGGGGTTCTGTATTTTCATGATGAAGTCTCCAATCTTGCTTTAGGAAATATCAAAGAGTGCTGGTGGCGAGGGTTGCTTCACCCTCCTGGACTTTTTCTGCGTTGTGGCGGCGCTCCAGCTCCGTCACTACTTCGTGGTAGCGCTTGTCATCAAGGCCGTAGAAGCAGATGTCGATGAAGGCCACAGCCAGGAACAGTATGGGAATGATGGTGGTGGTGAGCAGGATGCCCTGCAGAGCTTCCGGAGTCTGGACGGCGTTGGCCACATAGCCGAAGCGGGCCAGCATGAAGCCCGGGACAATGCCGCCCAGAGCCAGGCCGAACTTGAAGAAGAAGCCGATGATGGCGTAGATCATGCCGCTGAGGCGCTTGCCAGTCTTGTACTCGCCATATTCAATAGTTTCGGGAATCAGGGCCCACATAAAGCCGCCAGCCACGATGATGCCGCAGGAGCCGATGAAGCGGGCAATGAGCACTAGAGTGATGTTCTCAGCAGGCACAGCATAGGTGACGGCGCAGCCGATGATGCCCAGCACCAGGGAAATGCGCAGGAGATTGATCTTGCCTACCAGCTTGTTGAAGGTGGGCACCAGGGGCAGCAGGAAGAAAGCGGGCAGGGTGCCTATGAGGCCGTACCACTGGATCAGGTCAGGACGGTTGCAGTTGTAAGTGATGAAGTAGGTGCCAATGGAATTCATGACGGCCATCATGCCGAAGAGGATGATGAAGAAAAGGCTCAGCACCACCAGGGGGCGGTTGACCTTGAACTGCTTGAACACATCGGTGAAGCGGAGTTTTTCATCATTGGAAGGGTCAATCTGGATGCGCTCCTTGGTCTGGGAGAAGCAGTAGAGCAAGAGGAGCGCGCCGATTACGCTGTAGAGGCCCATGGTGACCTGCCAGCCAAAACGGGATTCCTCACCGGTGTAGCTGCCGGAAATCATGGTGACCAGCACGGGTATGCCAAAGGAAACAATCAGGCCGCCCAGGTTGGCGCAGAGCATGCGGATAGAGGTCATGCTCACCACTTCCTTGTTGTCACGGGTCATGGCGGCAGTCAAAGCGCCGTAGGGGATGTTGATGGTGGTGTAGACCAGGGACAGGCCGATATAGGTGGCGTAAGCATAGATGATGCTGGCCCCCTCAGTGAGTTCCGGGGTGCTGAAGCAGAGAATGCCCAGCACGGCAAAGGGGAAGGCTCCATAAAGCAGGTAAGGACGGAACTTGCCATATTTGAAGGTATGTTTATCCACAAAAGTACCCACGATAGGATCTACGATGGCATCCATGACTCGCACGATGAGGAACATAGTGGCCACCACTTCCGCCGGCAGGCCAAAGACATTGGTATAGAAGAACAGGAGATAGGTGCAGACCGTAGTATAGATGAGGTTGCAAGCCAAATCGCCCATGGCATACCCCGTCTTTTCCCTCATACTTAATTTGTAATTTTTCAAGGCTTCCATTTCATTAAACTCCTTTCAAAAGAACGGCATATATTAGGCCCCAGGGATGGGGCCCGCGGACGCGGAAATCACAGGATGTGATTTCAGTCCGCTGTTTCTTTTGGTTCGTTTTCTTTGCGTCAAAGAAAATGAACAGCCGAAACCCTACAAAGAGAGGTTTTCGCCCTTGAGCCCAACCCAGGCACCTTCGTCACCCAGCCCGCTCTCCTCATGGGCAATGAGCCACTTATTCACCGCAAAGAGCAGCCTGTCTTCCCCTTGGCGCTGTGCAGTGCTTTCCTTCAATTCCTCATTGGTATGCCGCGGCAGCACCACTCCGCAGCGGAACTCCTTGCCATCCACCCCACATGGTGCAAAGTGCAAAGTAGTGGCATAAAGCTCCACCGCCGTCCCCCGCGGCACCAGGAAGCACTCAACCTTCTCCGTATCATAAGTGAAGGTCTTCTGGTCGATATCCTGCTGGCGCCCCACCATGAGAATCAGATCAGTAGCCGCAATATCCACCTCAGAACTGCGATGATACTCCAAAGCATTCAGCTTCTCATTCCACCCGGAGCAATGCCCAAACTCCACCGGCATATCCCCATAAACCCTCTCGCTCATTTCAGAGAAAAGAGGCAGGGCCTCAAACTCAGCCACAGAAGGCTCATAAACAACCTCCCCCTGAGCCGTTTGCTCGTGCCCACTGATAGCCGTAGTGAATTCAGAGGTATCAACATCCAGCACTCTGCCGTAGGTCAGAAATTCTTTGTCGTTAACTGTTTTCATTTATATGCACCCCTATGTATAGAAAAGTAACTGAAAGGGTAGGTCTGGCCTCCACCGCTTGCGGGGGAGGTGGCAGCCGCAGGCTGACGGAAGGGGGGGCTAGGGGGCGAACAATTCTACTTCGAAGATGCTTGTTCGACAGCTCCTTCCCCCTTCCACCACCTTCGGTGGTCCCCCTCCCCCGTAAACGGTGGAGGTATGGCCTCAAGTTAAGTTAGTCTGCTATAGATGTTTTTACATAACGAGTAACTTTCAAGATACCAACGCCTTATAGCAAGGCTCCAAACTCTTATAAAGCTTCTTATAAACTTCATGCTCCTTACCATAGAACTCATGCGCATCACTTTTCGGTTGGCAAACCGAAGTAGTCCCCACAAATCTCCTGCAGGCGCTGGGCACATCCTCAAACACCCCGGCTGCCACGCCTCCAAGTATCGCAGCCCCCAGGGCTGCACCTCCTGCCTCGGCTCCCACCTTCACGGGGCACCCATACATATTGGCCAGCATCTGCCGCCACAGTGCGCTCTTGCTGCCGCCGCCGCAGGCCATCATATCCTTGACCTCAATCTTCATTTCCCTGAGGATATCCCAGCAATCCAGCAGGGAGAAACTGACGCCCTCCATCACAGACCGCAGCATATCGGCCTTGGTGTGCATGGCGGAAAGGCCGAAGAACACGCCCCGGCAGTCGGGATTCAGATGGGGAGTGCGCTCACCCATAAGGTAAGGAAGGTAAATAAGTCTGCGGCTGCCTCTTGGCACGCTGGCAATAGCCTGATTGATGGCCTCATAGTCCATATTCTCTGCCAGATTCTCCCTGAACCACTTCAGGGAAAGTCCTGCCGCCTGGGTCACCCCCATGACGTGCCAGCAACCCGGCACGGCACAGCAGAAGGTGTGTACCCTGCCTTTGGGGTCGATGAGAGGCCTGTCGGTATGGGCGAAGACCACGCCGCTGGTGCCGATGGTGGTGAAGGCTTTGCCTGTCTCCACAATGCCCGTGCCCACGGCAGCCGCCGCATTGTCACCGGCGCCCCCTGCCACTACGCAGTTGGTGGAAAGGCCCGTGCGCTGAGCAAACTCTTGGGTGATAGTGCCGGTGATTTCCGGGGATTCAAAGACCTTGGGCAGGAGAGCTTCATCTATCTCCAGCTTTTCCAGCACTTCCTTTGACCAGCAACGATGGGGCACATCCAGGAGCTGCATGCCGCTGGCATCGGAAACCTCCGTGGCGTATTCTCCGGTCATGGCGAACCGCACATAATCCTTGGGCAGGAGAATGTGGCGGCATGCCTGGTAGTTCTCCGGCTCATGGTTCCTCACCCAGAGAATCTTGGAAGCGGTGAAGCCCGTGAGGGCGGGGTTGGCGGTGATCTCTATCAGACGCTCTCTGCCAACCTTGGCGGTGATTTCCTCACATTCAGCCGCCGTGCGCTGGTCGCACCAGATGATGGCGGGGCGGATGACCTCATTGGCTTCATTCAGCATCACCAGGCCGTGCATCTGGCCGGAAAGACCCAGGCCAACTACATCTTCCTTATCCACCCTGCTCTTTGCCATGACTTCCCGGATGGTGCTGGCAGCGGCTTCCTCCCAGTCCTTGGGATCCTGCTCTGCCCAGCCGTTCTGGGGCTGGTAGAGGGGATACTCAGCGGAGGCCTCTGCCACCTGGTGGCATTCTTCATCAAAGAGCACCGTCTTGGTGGCGGAAGTCCCCACGTCCACGCCGATAAGATATTTCATTTCAGGTTCCTCCCTAAATACGATATCTGTCGTATTGCGTTCTCGGCGTTGCGTGCTTATGAACGCAACTCACGGTAATCAATATAGCACAGGACAAAACAAGAATCAATACTTTTTGTGGGACAATTTTTTATTTTATTTATCGCGTTTAAACACCACTAATAATATAAAACAAGAGTCAAAATTTTACAGAGCGATAAAAATCGAAATAAAACGATTGACAAGCTGGCCTGGGGGTGCTATGCTTTGCATGTATCAAGCGTGCATGAGCACGCAAACGTGTATCAAAGGAGCGCTTAACCATGAATAATCTGAAGAACATCCCCTCTGTAAAATGCGGCATCATCTCCGTGAGCCGTGACTGCTTCATCATTTCCCTGTCCGAGAACCGCCGCAAGTCCATCGTAGAAGCCTACAGCAAAAAGTACGGCGAGCTCTATGAAGTGAAGAAAACCGTGGAAAACGAGAAGGATATGCTGGAGGCCGTGCAGGAAGCCAGGGATGCTGGCTGCAACGCCCTCACCGTGTTCCTGGGCAACTTCGGCCCGGAGACCCCCGAAACCCTCATTGCCAAGGTCTTTGACGGCCCGGTGATGTACGTGGCTGCCGCCGAGGAAACAGGCAAGAACCTCATTAATGGCCGCGGCGATGCTTACTGCGGCATGCTGAACTGCTCCTATAACCTGGGCCTCAGGCATCTGAAAGCCTTTATCCCCGAGTACCCGGTGGGCACCGCTGAGGAGCTGGCTGATATGATTGCTGACTTCCAGCCCGTGGCAAGAGCTCTGCTGGGACTGAAGGACCTGAAGATCATCACCTTTGGCCCCCGTCCCCAGGACTTCTTCGCCTGCAATGCACCCATCCAGCCTCTCTACGACCTCGGTGTGGAAATCGAGGAAAACTCTGAGCTGGACTTGCTGGTAGCTTACAAGAGCCATGAGGGTGATCCCCGCATCCAGGAAATTGCCGATGATATGGCCAAGGAGCTGGGCAAGGAGGGCAATCCCTATCCCGAAATGCTGCCCCGCATGGCCCAGTTTGAGCTGACCTTACTGGACTGGATGGAGGAGCACAAAGGCTCCCGCAAGTACGTGGCATTTGCTGACAAGTGCTGGCCCGCTTTCCCGAAAGAATTCGGCTTTGAGCCCTGCTACGTGAACAGCCGCATGGTAAGCCGGGGCATTCCCGTATCCTGCGAGGTGGATATCTACGGCGCCCTCAGCGAGTACATCGGCCTCTGCGTCAGCGGCGATGCGGTGACTCTGCTGGATATCAACAATTCCGTGCCTAAAGACCTTTATGAGGAAAGCATTGCCCCCGCTGGCAAGTACAAGCTCACTGACACCTTCATGGGCTTCCACTGCGGCAACACTCCCCTTTGCAAGCTGAAGAAGGGCGGCGTGAAGTACCAGCTCATACAGAACCGCCTGCTGGAAAACGGCGGCACCCCCGACTTCACCCGTGGCACTTTGGAAGGTGACATCGCTGACGGTGACATCACCTTCTTCCGCCTCCAGAGCACCAGTGAAGGCACCTTGCGGGCTTATATCGCCCAGGGAGAGATCCTGCCTGCTGCCACCAATTCCTTCGGAGGCATCGGCATCTTCGCCATTCCCGAAATGGGCCGCTTCTACCGCCATGTGCTCATTGAGAAGCGCTTCCCCCATCACGGCGCCGTGGCCTTCGGACATTTCGGCAAGGCCATCTATGATGTGCTGAATTTCCTGGGCGTGGCAGACATCAGCTACAACCAGCCCGCAAATCTCCCGTATCCCACGGAGAATCCCTTCGCGTAAAACTTTTCTCCACAAGTTTTACATATATCAAGCTCCAATTCAAAAAAGGCAGGCACCGCGCATGGTGCCTGTCTTTTAATCATATAACTCGGAAGAAGATGTCCCCCACCTCTATAGGTGGGGGTAGCGAATATCATATAAGCGACAGGCGGGAGCGCATATCTCCCGCCTCGTTATATTATCCTTGCATCATGTTATCGTATATGATAACATGATGCTATAAAGGAGAACGTTATGAATTGGAACATTGAGTATTACGCAAAAGAGAACGGCGAAATACCCGTTTTAGAATTTTTGCTTTCCCTAGAGCCTAAAATGAGGGCTAAAGTAAAGCATATGATTGATCTTTTGGAGCAATGCGGCACGAATTTGAGAGAGCCGTATGTAGCGCCAATTAAAGGCGATAAATACAAGGGATTATGGGAGTTAAGAGTAAAATTTGCTTCTGATATAACGAGTACAAGATGTCCCCCACTTCTATAAGTGGGGGCGGCAAACTACTAACAGGCGGCGAGCACATATCTCCCGCCTCGTTGAAACACCAATTGGAAGATTTTGCCTACGGCAAAATTTGAACAATGGCGTTATAACGCGAGTATTCTATTTTACATTTCAAGGCAACAAATTCGTCCTATTGCATGGAATAAAAAAGAAGACACAAAAAACGCCACCTGGTGAACTGGAAAGGGCTTTGCGTTATAAAGAGGACTTTGAAAGGAGAAGCGACAATGGGTAAAGCAAGTGTTAGCGCGGCTGAAATTGATAAATTATTGAATGCCGATACAGAGTATAAGCAGGAGTATGACCGTTTGAAACCGCGTTATGATTTAATTGCGCAGATTATAAACGCTCGTCAGGAACAGAAGATAACACAGGCTGAGATGGCGGAACGTATGGGAACGAAGAAGTCAAATATCAGCCGTTTTGAAAGTGGCTCATATAATCCTTCTCTTGATTTTCTGGTGAGAGCAGCCGCCTCCCTTGGCAAGAGAATTGAATTTTCCCTTCGTTAATAGCTTGCATAATTCTTATTTTTTCCTTCAAACTAGCGAGTGTGTTAGGGCGTGTTGATTAAATGAACTTGGCCCAGATTTGCGTAGATTGGCTGTCCATTGCAAGGCGACAAACCGAAGGCATAGCGATGCTATGTCGAGGATTTGTCAACGCAGCAGGGACAGTCAAGATACGTGAAGATGGACTTAGTGAATTAATCAACACGCCCTAAGCCGTTTATTGTATGAATGAGGTTGTAGTAGGGTAAAGTAAAGGGTCTGTTGTATAAGCGAAATTACGCTTATGCAACAGACCCTTTTGTTCATGATTTTATTGAACTGATTCAAATACACTTCAACATAACTTCAATAGCATTATCCTTCCAGCAGGCACTTGAGGAATTCTTCTCCGTACCTTTCCAGCTTCATCTCGCCGATGCCCTTGACCTCCAGCATTTCGTCAAGTGTCTTGGGCTGCACTGCGCACATATCTTTGAGGGTGGCATCGGAAAAGACCACGTAGGGAGGAACGTGCTCCCGGGTGGCGATTTCTTTGCGCAGGCGGCGCAGCTTGTCGAAGAGGCCGGAGTCGGCGGGAGTTTTTTCAGGCTCTGGCTTGGGCACGGCCTGAAAGACTTTTTCCTGTCCCTTGAGCACGGGATAGGCGGCGGGCTTCAGGGTCAGCACAGGGAATTTGCTCTCGGTGA
>NZ_FNWN01000070.1:0-2200 GCF_900108415.1 Selenomonas sp. KH1T6 | reverse complement strand
GCTAAGCAGGGTGCAGCAAACCTGACTGCCGGAAATGATCTGGTAGCCAAAGATGTGACTGCCGGAACAGACGTTGTTTTGGGAGCAGGAAACCAGGTAAAGGCTAATGCGCTCACCGCTGGTAAAGATGTAACTGCTACCGGTGCTGACGTAAAGACTACCGGTGCTGTCATTGCCAAAAATGGCGAAGTTTCCATGGAGGCAACGGCAGGCGATGTGACAGCTGAAGGGGAAATCAAGGCTGCCAAGGCTGTGACACTGGAAGCAAGTAATGATGTGACTACCAAAACAGTTACGGTTCACAAGGAGGAGATGCCCCTATTTGCGGCTAGTGCCATGTTGCGCACTGGTGTTCCTGTTGACAACAGTGGTGTAGCCAACCTGAAAGCTGGCCACAATGTGACCACTGAAGGAGTAACGGCTGATAAGGATGTCATTGCTGATGCAGGCAACGATGTAAAGGCTACTGGCAAGGTTGAGGCTGGCAATGATGTGAAGATGAAGGCCGGGAATGATATCTCTACCGCAGCTGTCACGGCTAACAATGATGTCACGATGGATGCCACCCATGATATAAAGGCTACTGGCAAGGTCGAGGCTGGCAATGATGTGAATCTGCAGGCTAAGAATGATATCTCTACAGTAGCTGTCACGGCTAACCATGATGTCACGATGGATGCTACTAATGATATAACGGCTGCTGACTTGGTCGAGGCTGTCAACAATGTGAAACTGAATGCCGGCCATGATATCTCCACTGCAGATGTCACGGCAAACCAGAAAGTCAGGATGGATGCAGGTAATGATGTAACCATCAATGGCTATATCTCTGGCCTGGCCCAAAATGCAGAAGATGCTGTGGATATCCGTGCGCAGGAGCGCTTCCTGAATAAGCTGGATGCAGCAGGCAAGGACAGCAGCGCAGCTATCAAAGTTGGTGAGGAAAGTCATTGGAAGGTTTACTCGAATTCTCCCTATGCCGATGATTTTGGCGGCGGTGTCAATGAAAACGGCCTGAACAGGAGCGAAAAAGACCTGGACAGCGGCAACTATGCTGTATGGGGCTGGGATGGAACCAGCACTACCAGTGAGGTAGGCAACCGCTATATTTTCAAGAATCCTCGCCCTACCCTGACCATCAAAGCCAATGATGCAACGAAAGCAGCTAATGAAGACTGGACTGGCAAGAATACCGGCTATACTATGACCAATAGCCTCACTGGCCAGTTCATGACTGCCTTCCTGGATGGTGATGATGAGAAGCTGGCAAGCAGGGTTGGCTATAAGCAGGTAGGCACCTATTCCAACGGCTTCAAGCCTAATTCTTATAAAGTAGGAGTGTATGAGGGCGATATAACGCTCACCAATACGGGAGATGCAGCACCGTCAGGCTTTAATCTTGTGCTGCTGCCTGGGACGTTGACCGTGGTTGCGCCGACTCCTGGTCCAACTCCTGGTCCGAATCCGCCGACTCCTGGCACGAGTGTTACTCCGGGGAACCCCACTGGGCCTGTAGTCCCCACGATTACTACCTCAGTGCCGACAACTACGCCTGAGAATCCGCAGGCAAATAACCCCTTGAACCCCGGTGAGAAGCCGCAGCTTGATGCGCTTACCACCTCCAACCTGGCTGGTACTGCTTCTATCACTCAGGGACAGAATGCGCAGGGCCCCGGCGTTGACAGGGTCTTGGGTTTGCAGAGCGCCGAGCTTCCCTTCTTCAATGAGAAGCTTGGTCAGGTGAAGCTTTACGGCACCTATGATGTCACTGTGGACCCGGACAGCGTAAAGATGGAGCCCACCGCCAAGGTGCTCCCGGAGCCTGATCAGCCCAAGAACCAGTATCGTGAGTACGACAAGGAACTCACCACTGCTGACGGCAGCGGCATGTTCCGTCTCACTTACAACGGCTCTACGTTGGATATCTATCCAATAGACAAAGCTGCCAAGGCACTCCTGAAAGCTGGCGATGGGGCTAAGAATGTGGAAGTGGAATCCCAGGCTCTCCTGGCAGCCTTCAAGAGCATGGGCATCACCCTGGACAATCTGGATGGCGTGTATACGCATTTTGAAGAAAAGAGATAAAATAAGTATTAATTCAGCAAGGGGCTGTTGCATGAGTGTAATTCCACTTATGCACAGCCCCTTTTCCTTGTTGATGTATAAGAAGTTCCTATTCGTTGTAAAATCCACTAAAAAT
>NZ_FNWN01000041.1:0-18645 GCF_900108415.1 Selenomonas sp. KH1T6 | reverse complement strand
GGGGGACTGAAATCTCCACATCGCCAAAGCTGGTGCGGAGATTCTTGCGGCTGTGGCCGTTACGGCTGTTGTCCGTATCCTTGTTCTTGTAGTCATACTTACCATAGCCCAGGGAGTCATCCAGCTCTGCTTCAAGGCCATTCTCCATGAACTCTGCTATAGTTTCCTTAAATAAGTTCTGAATGTCCTCCATGCTGGTGACGTTGCTTTCTTGCAGCAGTGCCCGAATCTTCTCCCGGCGGGCTTGCTCTTCTGGGGTGCGTGATTTTCTGCTCATAAAAATACCTCCCAAGTGATGTTCCCATTTTACATCACTTGGGAGGTTTACACAAAATCCGGGGTAGACTCCGGGAAACGGGAGTGACATTATTAAAGCCCCCATTAGGGGGCTTGTCTCACTTCATAATTGTCTTACTTATATTGGCCAGTGTTTTTTTATAGCGTCTACCCAATTACATGAGGGGTTAAATATCCATGTATAGTGAGGTGACGCTTTTGAGATTGATGGCGTAATTATGATTTTGCGACATATGCTTGTTCTATCACTCCAGTTGGCAAGGTACATAGGTGCTAATTGATAAGACTTTCTTTCAGAAGGACTCCCTGGTGTGAAACAATTTGTTGTTTTTTTATCCTTACTATATAGGAAGCATCTTCCGTTACAATTTCCACCCATTTTTTTTATTTGCTCACTTACCACATTAAATACATCTGTTAATGGGTCGCTACCTTTTAAATTGGTGGTGATTAAAATGTATGCATCTGATGCGGCATGATTATTTATGAATTCGAAGACATGATTTATATAACGACTATACCTACTAGAAAGTTCATTAGAACCTGTTAGTAGGTCGCTGAAGCATCCAAATTCATAATGTGAGGTTTTGAACGGAATCATTTCAATATTGGCTATAGGGTACTTTTGTAGAGTCTGTAGTAAATATTTAGTAATGTTTTTTTCATTGTCGCGTTTAATAAGGTTTATAAGTTCAGTCCATTTAATATGTTTAGAAGAAGTACCTCTCAATAAAGCCAAGTGTAGAGTAATAATATCTTGGTAATACGGGCTCGTCGATTTTCCTTCTTTATGTCCTAAAACACGCCAGTAATTATTATGTAATATATCATCGTTGTTATTAAATCCACTATAATAATCAGCCGAGCGTCCATTGCGTATATTGCGTATGTCATCGGGATGATGATAGTTTGCCAAATCAGCAAATGATGTGTTTTTAGGAAAGAATCTAGGTTCCTTTCTCCAATCCTCTAAAAAAGGATTTAATCCCATAAAAACATTTTCAAACTTATCGCCCTTCTTGAGATTTCCTGTATATTGAATTGGACATGGTTCAATATATCCAAAATCATCTTCATCGGGGCATCCTACTAACATTTCTTCCTTGCATTTTAGTTGTTCTTTTGTTGCAGCACATATATTTTTTAAGGCAGTATCTATTTTCTTTGGCTTATCTTCAGCATTAGCTAATTCCTCTGCATTCTGTAAGATAGGTGTATAAGGGTCGATTCCATCCCTAATATCTTCTGCTATCAAATCTTCAAGTATCAAATCTTCAAGTAACTGAATATAAATGTCTTTTTTATTATCTTTATTATTTGTCATAATATGCATCTCCTATGAACCTTACCATGCTATAGTACTTGTTTCGACAGACACTAGGAGATTCCTGCAATTCCTAGAAATCTTTCTTTCATCCTTAGAGATAGAGGCAAGAGTATGTTATAGTTTGTTTTCAGGTGGTATGCCTAAAATGGTGTTTAGCATCATATCAGATTTTTCCTTTTGTTTGGGATTAACTTGATATTTGTCAGAGGGGATATCCATCATCTCTCTCCACATATCGGCAAAGGCAATCTTCTTCTGGTCTTCTTCCAATTGCTCTTGGTCAATTGGGTCGTGTGGGCCATTTTCGTATGCCTTGATAGCATTCAATGAACTTTCCAGACGTTTTTTTAGTTCAGTGCGAATGCTATCCGGTTCGACTACCATTACATTGGTGCATTGAAGTGACAGCCACATATACAGACCTTCGTTAGGCTGTACGGTAATGATAGCGCTGATAACTTTTTCTCCATCAGGGAAGGTGCGGTCAGTAGGGTAGGCTTTGATGGTATAGCGGTCCAGATTAAATTGTGCCATAAGAGTACCCAAAAAGTTTTTGCGGAAGTAAAGGCGTATATCTACTAAAGGGGAATCATCGTGGAACATGAATAGATTTTCCCGCATATAACGGTCTAGCGAAAATTTTACCAAGGCTTTTCTATTGCTTATGCGATGTTTGTCATCTTCGGTTGATGCCTTTTTGGCATATTCCACTACTGCTTTATACTCAGGGATTGTACGTTGGATTGTATAGCGACGGTATTCCTTCATATCTCTTATGGAGCAGGCAGGTTCATAATCAAGTTTTGCCGGTTCTGCAATCAGGGAAACCTTAAAATGGCTTAAATGCTTGCCACTGGCGCTGTCATGGCGCTCACAGTGGGCAATAAGATAGCATTCATCCATGTTCCACACTAGATAGTAGGGAGAAACCACATACTGGATTGTCTTTCCTGTTTCCTTATCCGAGCGTTTCTTCATATTGTCCGGGTTGCGGTCATGGTGCTCGTAGTAGGTGAACCTAAGCTTTTTCTGCTTCCAGATGGCATCAAGTATGGTATTGATGATAGGCAGGGTGGCTCGAGTGGGCTTGCGGCGTGGGGATGTACGCTGCATTTGTTTCATCATGATATCCAGATACTCTTCACCCAGGTCATCTGTGTTATTGAGGAACTTCTGTAGAAGGGAGCGTGTCTCTGCTGTGGAGATAGCCACGGAGCGATAAAGGGCCTGGGCGATGATGGAGAACTCGGCAGCTTCAAAGGTGAATTTGTTACAGTAGTATCCATCCTTGGCATTTTTACAGGTAGCGATATGGTAGAGGCCGCTTTTGTTCATGGCCTTGATATGCCGTCCCACAGTGGAGGGGCTGATGGTGGCGGGAGGTTCGTCAGGGTATAGTTCCTGCCAGGCAGCGGCCACATCCTGAATAAGTTCTTTGGTGGTCTTGGGGTGTTCGCGATTGGTATCTTTAAGTGCATCAATCAGGAGCAGGAACAGAATGGATTTGTCTGCTGCCATAGGAACTGCCTCCTTTGTGTTACTTGGGGACGCAAGCCTTATGATAGTGTGCTTGCGTCCTCCTATCTATTTGACTATCTGATATATTCGCCGTTCAAGGAAAATCCCGTGGCACGAATATCTTTTTGGGCTGGGGCAATTTTCGCCCAACCGTTTTCTCTGGCCAGATTATACCATTTATCTGCCAGGCGGCGGTTGATATAGCTGCAGTACTGGTCACGATAAAGCAGGCTCATGACATATTGGGCTTCCGGGTTGTTTGAGAAGGCTGCCTCAAAGAGAGGCTTGGCTACGGCGTAATTCTCAACCCAATATGCGTATTCATCATCTTCCAGTTTGGGGCCGCGGGGACGCAGGAGAGAAGCTTCGATAAGGTTCTTGTAGAAATACAGGTAGTAGCCAGAGCGAATCTTTTCTTTAGGCACTGCCAACAAATCAATAAGGCTCATCTGTTCCCATTCAGCATCTGCATCTACTGGACCGATGGTGAAGTCCTGCTCCAGGGCATGATATGAATTTATATGCGGAGGATATTTCTCTTCAATATCGAAGTGATGGAGCCATTTCATATAAGCTATATGGCATTTTGCCTGCAATAGGCTGTCTTTATAATCCCTGACATTGCAACATCGGACAAAGCCATCCTCGAATTCTATCGTGGCAAGGTACCTGCCATTTCTCTCGATGACGTATACGGGATGTGTTTTATCCCCTCTGCTGCCGTGGAATCCATATCCACGGGTAATACTTTTATAGCGTTCGGAGGAACGTACCAGACGAAAGGTATAATCATTAATCTTGCACTCTCGCTCAAGGTCGGCAGAGGTGAACGGAATATTCTCATCCAGATGCGCCAGATTTTGATGCAGAATTGAGAGTCTGTCATGTATATCTTCGGTCATTCCTTGGTGCAGGATATCCTGCATCAAGTCTGGGGGGAGTTTGTCAAAGTGCTGGCGGAAATAGTGAAGGCCGGTATATTTCCAGCTCCTCCAATTTTTTTGCTTTTCCAAGAGATAGCCAGCCAGCTCTTCCTGGGTGCTATTTTCCAGCCTCCACAGGCAGTAGAATTTCAGGTCTTCATACTCAATCTGAAGGGAATCTTCTTTGTCCTGTCTGATGTGAAGCGGGTCAAAGAAAAGGTTGTCAGAGTAGTGCTTGTCCATGGTCTGACCGCAGAAGGCACTGAGGTGATAAAAATTCTGGATGAGGCTGGCATTAGTGATACCGAGCTCAGGCAGCAGGAGATAGAGAATGAGGCTGGCGGGATTTGTCTGATAGAGGCTGCTCATCTCATCTGTTGCGGGTATGGAAAGTTCTTTCGCCAGAATGTCAAAATTATCCTGCTGTTCCTTGGGGAAAAGCAAGTCAAATTTCTCCTGGCCAAAATACTTGCGGAAAAAGAAGATATTCATATCCAGGGGCCGGTGGAGCAGTGCCAGCAGCCACAATTCGTAACGGTCATCGCGCCAGAGATGGCCATAGCCCATTGTAGCCTGGGGCAGGGGCACCATCCGGACACCAGCTCCGTAAAGCCTTGTAGCCTCAGTGTAAACAGCCTCGACAACTGCCTTCATAATCGGAGCCGGAAAGTTTGGGGCATATGTTGGCTGCTCAGGGTCATCCAATCGCAGGGTGTGAGTAAAGGATTCTCTGGAGAATCCCTTGGGTATAGCGATGAAATCCTCTTTTTCATTTTTCAGCCAAACAAAATTGATTGTCACCTTGCTGGAGGTGATATGCACTGCACCAGTTTTGGGGCGGGGGGATATCTGGTAGCATACGTAGGGAGAATCATGGGGGGAATCATAACTGTAATCACTCTGGTATGAAGAAATGCGTACGGGAGCAAGCAGGCCGATGAGCTTGCAGCCTTCGACAGTAGTAAGCCCAGAGGCTTCATACTTATCAATATCTTCATAGGCCTGATGCTTATCGCACCACGCCTTGCACCATTCTTCACCTGTGCGCTCGCAATAATGGGTTGCCACTATGACAATGGGGGCCTGAGAAAAGCTGCTGTCGACCAGTTCTGTGTCATGGCTTTCCACCCAGGTATCATGTTCCAGGTCACGTTTAAAAAATACATCCTGCATGGCCATTTTCCTCCGTATCAGATGCCAAAGTCCCTCATGCCCTTGCGTACTGTTCTCAGAGCCTCATCATAATTCACCGTTGATTTTTCCTCCTTGAATTCCAGGGGAACAGGAGACTGCTTGAACATTTCCACTTCTTCTGCTGACAGGAAGGTGTACTGATTCCGCATGATAGCATTATAGGAATCACCCTCCTGCAGGGAAATCAATCCTTTGATGACCTGACGCTGCACCTTTTGGATTTTTTTTCCATCCCGATATATTTTGTTGGGAATCAGGATGTAGAACAGCATCCCCAGTATCAGCGAGCAGACTGTACCAAACAGGAGAACAAGTACGCTGGTGGCAGGAATATCTGCTCCGGCAAAATATCGCATGGTTAAGGGAACTGTGCCGACCAGCCCGGAAGCAATGCCGATAAAAACAAAGGAGAGGGCGAGCTGCTTAATATAGCGTATGCGGTTAAGGACACATTCATTCAGGCGGGTTACCATATTATTAAGACAGTCGCGGGTATATTCCGGGTCATAGCCATCAATAATCATATTTTTCCCCACTCTGTATATGGTGTTGTTATACGTCTTGTCATTACACGCCGCCTCCAGAGCCAGGATGCCCTGATTCCTTGCTATGTAAGAAAGGCCGACGAAAAGCCTGGCTACAAACAGGGGTTCATGGGGAATGAGCTTATGGGTTGCGGGAGCGTCATCATTTATTTCATCACGCCAGCAGCGGCTCACTACCCCGGAGGGGAGGCAAAGCAGGATGCTACCAACAAACAGTATTGCGGGATACCAGTGGCTTTCGTAACAGTAGATGCCGAAGGTGCCTGCAGCCAGAAGTGCCAGACCTGCAGCGATGCAGAGGATATTGTCTTTCATGGTAACTGTCTCCTTTCAGGATTCCAAAGACTTTTTGTTCCAGTATTCATAGCGTTCCTTGTTGTACTTTATCAGTGAGTAGTATTCAGATGAGCCGTAGCACATAGCCAGAGCCTTTTGGGCTTCTGCATTTCCTGCTATAGCTGCCTTGTAGATTCTCTCAGCATAAGGGTAGGTGGCCATCAGGTATTCATACTCAGAAAAGAATACCTTATCTTCGGGCACCGAGCGATACAGAATCTTGTTTTCGGTAAGAGCATCTTTGAGCTGCAGATAGTAGCCGGGCCTGATATCTTCCTCAGGCAGATGCAGAAGCTCATAAAGGATATTCTTTCCAGTTTCTTTGATTGGTTCTGCTTTGACCTCCTGGTCGAGGATTTCGTAGTCGGATTCGTAGTAAGGGCCATATTTCTTATACAGTCCTGTCCACTTCAGCCAGCGCAGGACAGCCGTCCTGATGTCAGCGTTGTACAGGGAACTGTCATATATGCCACCACCGCTATTGTAGATAATGGTTTTGACAATCTTATGTACCAGCAGACAGGCAACGTTCCTTCCTTCTTTCAACACAGCTACCCGGAGCACGCCATCATTCTTGATAGAGGGAAACATACGAGGTTGGCAGGTTAAGATTATCCGCATGATAGAATGGAATTCTTCGCTGGTGTTTATCAGTTTGAATTTAAAATCGCCAATTCTGCAGGCATAATTTTTTTCAATTTCAGTATAGAAGAAGTCAGGCCAGTTGAGCTTACGCTTATTGATGGCATCAATCATGGCGTTTTCCATCTCAAGGCTGCATCCCTCGGTAAGTATCCTCTGACGAATATCTGCTGGAATATCCGGATAATAGTTGTAAAAGCTTTTAAGAAAGTGCCAATAATACGGCTCCCATGTTTTCTGCAAGCTCAAAAGATGATGTGCCAGAGCTTCTTCATTGGTTTTGTAGAGATACCACTGGCAATAGAAGGAAAGATGTATTTTGTTGGCATTGCTCCGATAACCTCTTCTGGCCAACAGCATGGTCCTTACTGCCTCATCGTCCTCAAAGAATTCTCTGGAGAAAGTTTCTTGCTGTATATGATTGGCGGCATAGATTTCTAAATCTTTCTTACAGACTGTGGGGAAAGAATTGCCGAAAAACTGAGGCTCAGCAAGGAAGGGCTGGATAAGCTGCGGCTGTTTTATCCCAAGAGATTGCAGGATAGCAATCATTATCGGGGCATATGGATTTGTAGCGTAACTATCTTTCAAAAAAGTAGACGATTCAAGATTGAGTTCATTGCATAACATGGTAAAGCCGTTATTTGACTGTCTGGAGAATATGACGGATGCATTATTACCATAGCCAAAAACTTGTTTGAGAAGATAGAGATTCATGTCAAAGGGATTGTGTAGGAAAGCCTCCAGCTTCAAGCGCCCGTCGTCCAGAAAGGGGGGATTTCGCAAATTAGCTGGCAAGCTGGGACGCTGGTCAAATTCTGCCTCGGCGGCCTCCATCATATAAGCAAGGGCGGCATCCGCCACGCAGTCTGGAATATTTCGGCAATGCTTTTCCCGATAAATCCTTTCTTCACGGAAGTTAAAGGTAACTTCCTCAGTGCGAAAACCTCTGAGGTCAGGAATCCATACCACTCCATTTGTACGTTTGTCTATAACTCTGCCCCACCAAACCTCCGGGATGTCTTGAATAAGGGCAACAGCTCCAATATTCTCATGGTAGATAACCCGCCAGCGTATAGGAGAAACCTGTATTTTTGCGAGTTCATCACCTTTCCAATGAAAGCCCCCCTGCAAAAGACCTTGCATTTTGCAGCCCTCTTTGGTGGTAAGCTCCATGTCGTTTATACTGTTTACTACTTCATATGTATGGTGCTCTGTACACCACACCTCCTGCTGAGATGGCGATGAAACTGATTTCTTCCTGAGTACAATCTGATGCACCGGCACCAGATTCATATCGCTCGTCACATATTCTGGGTTCATACACTCCTTCCAGCTTTCGCTGGTCAGGTCATAGAAAAATGCACGTCTTTGCATTTCTTAGCCTCCTTTCGTCATTTCAAATTTCTTGTTTTCCTAAGCATATCATAAATATTTCTTTATTTAGCAGGAAAAAACCTTCCTATGTCAAATATGATAGAGGAAGAAAAATAAGAACATGTTCTAATGATTTATATGTTAATATATATATATAATTAAACGTATAATACATAGGTGTGCTACATTTATGTGGTTTATAATTATATTCGGAGGAAGCAAAAATGGGATATTTAGACAAATTTGCTGGATTCCTAGAAAACACATTTAATTCAAATCCTTCAAATAACAATAAATTTGATAGAACTGGAGAAGAAGAATTTTTAGAAGGAAGAATAACAAATGCTGTAAGTAAGTTTCAGCAGAAATACAAAAAAGGAGATAAGCGTTCTGCATATTTTTTGGGAATCATATATGAAAAAGGATATGGCACTATAAAACGCGATATCACAGAAGCGAAAAAATATTTTCATAATGGGGCGGATTTAGGAGATATACTATGCTTAGCACATTTATATGCCCTAGGTGAAAATATACAGTTCAATATAGATTCGATAATTAGTTCAGTAAAATCTCTTGCAGATAATGGAAATATTTTTGCAATGAATGAAATGGCTATAGTATCCAAAAATGACGATTCCTATTTATGGAACGTTAGGGCAGCAGAGTCAGGATATTGGAAAGCAATGCATGACCTTGCAATTTATTTTTGGAAAAAAGGCAATTATAATAGTGCTTTTCAGTACGCTAGTATGGCTGTTGATAAAAAATGCATCGTAGCCTATCGCTTACTTGGTGAATGCTACGCTAGTGGAAAAGGCATTGAAAAAAATATCGAAAAAGCTGTAGGACTGCTTATAGGATATAATTCTGTAAAACCAAATGTTAAGGTACAAGCACGAATAGGAGAGTTATATTATTCTATAGGCGAAAAAAATAAAGCATTCAAATGGTTTAAGCAATCATTTGAAGGTGGCAATGATGATGTAGCTTTTTATGTAGGAGAAGGTTACTTATATGGAATGGGTGATGAATGTGATTATGAAAAAGGTATGCAATTATTGAAAAATGCTGCAGACAATAACAACGGAGAAGCATGCCAATTATTAGGTATCCAATATTTGATTGCTAATCAAAAAGAGAAAGGGTGGAACTATGTTGAAAAGGCTGCGAATCTTGGTGCAATAAATGCATGTTTTAACATAGGAAATCGTTATTTAAATGGGATAGATAAATGTGAGAAAGATGTAGAAAAAGCCATCTATTGGTTAGAAAAAGTCGTAAATAGCGATGAAGTACCCCCTAATGCTAAATTAAAATTAGGATTAGCTTATGTTGATAAAGATAATGATATTAAGAGAATTGACGATGCCAAAAAGTTTTTAAATGAAACTAGAATACTATATATGAATAAAGACGAAACTTTGGATTTAGAAAGTTGGGAAAGACTAAAAAATAGAATTGATGAATTGGAACCTAATTCTATGCAGGGTGATAGAAAAATATCAAAACTATTTTACCAAGGAGAAAGAAAAGTGTCAGTTAATGATTCGGAGATTAATAGTCATATTGAATTATTCAAAGAGGTTAAAAACTTACTGGATGCTGTTGAGGAGAAAATTAGAGCGGATGAACGTTTTAAGGTTAATTTCCACTTTCGTAATCTCCTTGGATTGAACATCACAGAGTATTTAATGTTTTTAGCTGATGCAGATGGTGAGATTAGTTGGGATGAATGCTATATACTTGGCAAATGCATAGATGTTTCTAGCGCTTCGCCAGAATCGGTGAAAGGACATTTAAATAAACTTTCTAGCCCAGAAGAATATTTTAGCAAAATTCCAGATGTAATACCTTTCGCTATAGCACTTGATAACGTGTTGGACGAGATGGGATTAAATATGTCTCCAAAATTTACGGAGCTTATTTATAACTTATATAATGACATGGGATATTTACTTACAAAAGTTGATGGTGATATAAGTAGGAAAGAGTTTATAATACATAGTAAATATATACAAATGATAAAAACATATATTGAAAAAGAGAGAAAGAATGATTCTATATCCAGTTACAATCTTAAAATAGAAGAAAAGAAAATTAATATTAAAAAAGATGTTAATCACATTGTAAATGAAGGAGAGGAAGAGTTAGATGAACTTGTAAAACAATTAAATAGTCTTATTGGTTTATCCGGTGTAAAAGAAGAAGTGAAGACACTTATCAACTTAATAAACAACAAAAAGCGGCGCGAAAAAATGGGATTAAAATCTAAGCCCATGTCGATGCATTTGGTATTCACGGGTAATCCTGGAACGGGTAAGACAACCGTAGCAAGGCTTCTAGGCAAGATATATCACCATTTAGGAATTCTGTCCAAAGGACATTTTGTAGAAACTCAGCGGTCAGGATTAATAGGCGGCTATGTTGGTCAGACTGCAATAAAAGTCCAAGAAGTCATAGCGAATGCTCTTGGTGGGATATTGTTTATAGATGAAGCATACTCTTTAGCTGGTAAAGGTGATAATGATTATGGCACGGAAGCTATTGATACGCTATTGAAGGAAATGGAGGACCACCGTGATGATTTGGTGGTAATTGTGGCCGGGTATCCTCAGGAAATGAACACTTTCTTAGAGTCAAATCCCGGTCTGCCTTCTCGTTTTAACAAAATCATCCATTTTGTAGACTACACGCCTAAAGAATTGACAGAGATATTCCTATACCAATGCCACCAAGAGGACTATCATATTGATAAGTCTACTACAGAGTACATCATTAATCTATTTACACAACAGTACAATAATCGTGACAAATATTTCGGAAATGGCCGTTTTGTCAGGAATTTCTATGAGAAGGTATTGGCATGCCAGGTAAACAGACTGGAGGAACTAGGTGATGCTGCCACAAAGGATGAATTGCAACATATATCTTTGGCGGATGTTAGGGAAGTAGAGATAGAGGATGTGCATTAATAAATATCCCCCGGCATAGCCGGGGGTTTTACTTTTACGGCCAGTAAGGCTCTCATGGTACTAGCTAACCATTAACTACCGTAGAAGACCTTATTTACAGAAAAGCTTCACAGTCTCCTATAGTAAACGTCAGAACAGATAACAGATTGTTGATTGGTCATATGGAGAACTAACAATCTGTGTGATTTATAGGTTGTTATTAGTTTAGACGTTTACTATAACAACTTAGATTTGCTACCCCTATTACCGTTTACTACTCTCATCTATCGCTATATCGATTTTAGTTCATCTGCATTTAGAGCAACATATCGCCACAAATGTGACAAGAAAGAATACTTAAATGGCTCAGTTTCTTTTATTTCTCTTAAATCCCACTCATTAATCTTTCTGAGGGTTCTTATGTCACAATAATCTTTTTTGTATAAGATATTGATTTCTGATTTAAATTCTTGAGGACTGGAATTCTTTTTATACTCTATACGCCCAGAAAAGCCTACAAGATAGGAACCCCAATTAGTAGTAGTGTAGTAAATATAATATTTATCAATAGGATGTTTTTCCATAAACAATTTAAGTTGCTTAACTTTATCACTACATATAAGTTCTTGTGCATATCTATTTTGCATAGCTCTCTTATTTCTTACTTTTTCGAATGTTTTTGGTGGAGCGTAAGGGTCTTCTACATAAATAATAAATATTATTACTTTTGAGTTAATAGCCTCTGAATACTTAACATTTTCGATGGTGAGGAGTTCTTTGGCAATTTTTTTTGTGTCGAAATCGTCTTCGGTACATAAACAAAAACGAATATACATTCCATTTTCTAATTTGTCTTTTTCTATATCTCTCAGCACAACAATAATGCTCCTTTCTTAGAATTTCTCACAGGAAAAAGAGTTGTAACAATTGAAATTTCTTCCTTTTGTTTTACCTTACCAGCATTTCAGGAAACTTTTCAAATCTTCCTATAGCTACATATTAGCACAATGGTGCACAAATAATGCCATGAATTTTCCTGTACTATCATATTTGACAGTACAGGAAAAATTCCTTCTCAGTGCACCATTTTTTCATGCTAAGATTTAGCTGGGCAAAAGACAGGAGGTGCTGGGTGATGCTGACATATAAATTGAATCTGTTTCTCACTGTTGTGCGCGAAGAACTGGCGGAAGTGCCGTCAAGGTTGGGCAGGGGCACGAAATTGGGCAGGGTGGAGCGTGAAAAATATGTTGCTGCCTTGGATTGGACTGACTTCAATCAGCGCATGGGACGTGACTGTGATACTGCGCCGGTGGCTGTTTTTGCCTGTCAGGGCAAAGACCAGGAGATGATGCTGGTAGCTGTAAGCAAAAAACGTATGCTGACGGCCGGAGAAGTGGAAAAGGACATCGAAAATTGTCTGAATGCGATGGAAGTGTCCATCACTGCATGCAGGGTGACGGATTTTCAGGAGATAACGCTGTCAGAGTGTTGCAATGCTCTACTGGCAGGAGAGAACAACAACATGCTAAGGAATGCCTATCGTGTCTTCTCCATTTTGGGGCTTATAGCCGTAAAAGAACAGGTTGAGCCTACCCGCCGCAGGGATGAGTGCCGCATGGATGAGTCCCTAGTCAAAGCATTTTTCCCCTCTAAAAAGGCTGCATTAAAGCATGTAAAGGAAATCATGGGGCATAGCACTCTGAAAAAAGAAATGGAACGTATCTACCACAGCGGAAACCATCGCTGTTTCGTAGAGCATCCTGTTCATTACTTCGTTCGAGCCTCCAGCAGGCGTGTAGCTCAGGAAATTATTGATGTTCTGGTAGGTGGTCTTTACGCTAACGGCAGACTGCTTAGCAAGCGTATGGCATACTTCTGTGACTTTGAGACAAACTGCAACAGGGCTAGATACATGAAAGGGATGCTGGCTCCGGCAGGATATTCCACCGTGGCCATAGAACTTTCCTGCAAAGACCCATCCACGGGAAGCCGCACCTTACATCAGGCCAATGAGGAACTGGAATTCAACAAATTTCTATTGGATGAGGCCATAAGGAACAATCGTGATACGCTCTTTATCTTTGTGGAGATTTCCGAGCAGAGAGATAAGCTGGTACAGAAATTCCTGCGTGAAGTGTCTGAGGCTCTTGATATCGTTGTCTTGCAGGAAGGGGAAGGGAACGAAGCAGATGTGCGTGCTTACCTGCATCACATGACAGTAGAAAAGAAAATGCCAGACTTTGCTGATGAAGATATGGAGGAAGCTTTGGAGGAAAGGAATTACACTCCTAGCAGGGCTGAAAAGATATTTGAGCACCTATGCAGGAAACGTCTGCACAGGGATTATTTCCCATCATACAGCTCTCTGAAGAACGAAGTGGAGCTGGCCGAAGATAAGTCCACGGAAGAGGAGAAGATGGCTTCTCGGCAGCTTCGGCAGATGGTGGGACTTGATAATATCAAATCACTACTGGAGCGTATCCTGGCAGCCCACAAGATGAAGCAGCTCCGTCTGGAGCTCAACATGAAGGGAAATCATATACCGCTCCACATGGTCTTCGCTGGCAATCCTGGTAGCGCCAAGACTACAGTGGCTCGCCTGCTTGCCGGAATCATGAAGGAGGAAAAGATTTCTTCAACCGGGGCCTTTATAGAGTGTGGCAGAAGCGATTTGGTGGGCAAATATGTAGGTTGGACGGCCAAGAATGTGAAAGAAAAATTCAAAGAAGCTTCCGGCGGCATCCTCTTTATTGATGAAGCATACTCTCTGCTGGATAGCTCCAACACCTTTGGAACTGAGGCCATCAACACCATAGTGCAAGAAATGGAAAACCACCGTGATGATGTGCTGGTCATATTCGCGGGCTATCCCGACATGATGAGGGATTTCATCGACAGCAACTCTGGCCTTCGCAGCCGCATTGCCTTCTATGTAGATTTTCCTGATTATGATGTCAATGAGCTGGATGAAATTCTGTGCGTGATGGCCAAAGAGCGAGGATATCGCTTGAATAAAGGCATCCGTAGGAAATGTCGCGTTTTTTTCCAAGATGTGGTGCGGGAAATGAACTTCGGCAATGGCCGCTATGTGCGGAATTTACTGGATGCTGCTATCCTGCGTCAGGCAGAGAGACTTATGAGCACAGGGCAGAAGGTCACCCGACAGAAGGCATACTGCCTTACTATGGACGATTTTCAGAAGGTCAGCATTTCTACAGAGAAGCCAAAAACACTTATGGGCTTCCAAACCCTATATGCCTGTGATGATTCCTATGGGATGTAAGGAGGCTTAAATGTACGAACGAATACTGGTCATAGGCGATATACATGGGCAATGGGACAGATTCAAGTCCCTTTACGGGCAGATAGATTTTCAGCCAGAAAGGGACTTGCTTATCTTCCTGGGCGATTATATTGACCGAGGACGCAAATCCCTTTATGTGCTTGATTGGATGTACGAGCATAGGACTGAGGAAAATATCATCATGCTGCGGGGCAACCATGAGCAGATGATGATAAACTATTACGAATCCGAGGGAAAACGGGATATATGGCTGTGGAATGGGGGAGATGCCACCCGCCGTGCTTTGATGAAACAAAGCAGTGAAGTACAGGATAAGTGCCTCACCTTTGTCAAAAGCCTCCCCCTGCACTTCCAAATCTCGGCAGGGGGGAAGAGTTTCTTTTTCTGCCACGCTGGCATCAACCCTAACCAGCCATTGGATGAACAGGATGAAGATACACTGCTCTGGGCTAGAGAGGAATACTATGAGTTTTATCAAGGCAAGGACATCATTGTTTCTGGACATACACCTGTCAGTCATATTATTCCAGGTGCCACAAGACCCATATACCGCAGAAATATGATTTTGGTAGATACTGGTTCCTACCTTGTTAAGGGACATATTTCTTGTGTTGATGTTCTAAGTGGTAGGATTTGGCAAAGCAAGGATAGAAATGATGAGCAGTAACGATGAAGGGAGCGAAGTATATGAATTTGTCAAAAACCAAGTATTGTTGTGGTGTCCAGTGTCCAAAGATGCTCTGGCTGCACAAGAATAACCCCGACGCCTTTGACCAATCCACTGTCAAACAGTCCGTATATGATACAGGAAATGAAGTAGGAAACTACGCAAAATCTCTTTTTGGAGAATATGAAGAAGTACCTTACGGTAATTATCCGGAAATGATTGCGACCACGGATAAAATGATGGCAGATGAAGTTCCCAATATATGTGAAGCTTCCTTTTCTTTTGAAGGCTTGTTCTGTAGAGTGGATATACTCAGGAACCTCGGTGATAAAAATGTCGAAATCTATGAGGTGAAAAGTTCTACAAAACTAAACGACATATATTTTCACGATATTTCATTCCAATGCTATATTCTGGATAGACTGGGGTATCATGTGCGCCGTGCTTGTTTGGTAAACCTTGATAGCAGTTATGTCAGACATGGTGAACTTGATTTGCAAAAACTCTTCAATTTCAATGATATGACCGATAGTGTGATGAATTCACTTAATTATGTAGAAAAAAATATCCATCGGTTTGACGAATATATGAAGCAGGAAAATGAACCTATTGACGATATAGGATACCAATGCAGCACACCCTATAAATGTGGGTTCTGGGCTTATTGTACGAGAAATCTCCCAAGGCCTAACTGTTTTGATATACATAGGGTTCAGGAAAAGACTAAATTCAAACTTTATTACAAAGGATTGATTTCATTTGAAGACATTTTGACTGCTAAAGAATTGGATGATAAGCATAAGATGCCAATAGAGCATGAAGTGAAATCTTTGCCTCCCTACATAGATAAAACAGCGATTCTTCACTTCTTAGAAGGGCTAAATTATCCGTTATACTTCCTTGATTTTGAGACATTTAGTCCAGCCGTACCTATTTATGATAATTCCAGGCCTTATGACAGACTTGTATTTCAGTATTCGCTCCATTACATACAGACAAAAGGGGGAGAACTCCGCCATAAAGAATTTCTGGCCTCTCCAGATGAAGACCCAAGGCGCAAAGCGGCAGAACGACTGTGCGAAGATATACCATCTGATTCCTGTGTTCTGGCATATAATATGGTTTTCGAACAGGGGTGCATCAAAAATCTTGCGGAGCTATATCCAGACCTTCGGTCTAGGTTGATGGAAATACATGACAATATCCAAGACTTGATGACTATTTTCAAGAACAGGGAATATTACACCGCTGCCATGCACGGCTCATATTCCATCAAATACGTCCTGCCAGCGCTTTTCCCCAATGACCCAGATTTTGATTATAAGAATTTGGAAGGTGTGCAAAATGGAGAAGATGCCTCGCAGACCTTCCTACGCATGGCCATCATGTCTGAAAGCGAGCGCGAGATACATCGGAAGCAGCTTCTACAATACTGCAAACTTGATACCTTAGCCATGGTGAAAATATGGCAGAAACTGCAGGAAGTTGTACAGCAAGAATTTTGACCTTTTGAACTGAGAGGAATCACATATGGAATTGATGGAGCGTTATCAAGCTTTGAAGGACAAGGTAAGTGTCCGAAAAGAGGAATTTGCTGACCTTATGAAGTACATTGAAGATGAGACCTCATATCTTACGGCACCGGCATCTACAAAATTTCATCTTTGTCGGGAACAAGGACTGCTGGAGCATTGTGTCAATGTGGCAGAACACCTGTTGAAACTCAAGGCGGTCTTGGCCCCGGAGATAAGCGATGAAAGCTGTGTGATTGTGGCCTTGCTGCATGACCTGGGCAAGGCTGGGATGCCGGGACAGCCCCAGTACATTAAGAATGAGCCGACTGCCAAGCAGAAAGCTGCAGGGTTCCCTGCCACTACCCCGTACCGCTTCAATAAGGAATTGCTGTATCTAAGTGTCCCCATCAGAAGCTTGTATTTGGTTGCCAGTCGTTTTCCTTTGACAGAGACGGAAGCACAGGCCATTGTCTACCACGATGGTCAGTATGTTGAGGATAATCGCAGCGTAGCCAACAAGGAGGAAAAGCTCACTCTGCTTCTTCAATATGCCGATAGCTGGAGCGGGTTCATTGTGGAAAAAGATGTCTGAATTCTAAACTATAATAAGCGAGCCAATCTGTAATTTGCAAAATTGCAAATTACAACCGGCTCGCTTGTTTTAATTAAAAAGTCTTGAATTGTCTAATCGTATTTTTTCAAATGGCTTCCAGCCATTCTTAATAGCTTCTCTAAGCCAGTATTGAGACTTGCGAGAATTTGTATTGGTGAAACAGGAATTTGTATCGTAAAGCAAATACATAACATATTGTGCTTCTGAATTTCCACCCCAGGCAGCGGCAAAGAGACGTTTGGCAAAAGGAAGCGCTTTCGTCAAACGGTGCTTATCATCATGGATTTCACCATATGATGCAGTGTGTCTCTTTGGTATTCTAGCTGCTGACAGGCTCAAATGCAAGTCAAGATAATACCCTGGCTTTACATCTTTTTCAGGGAGCATCAACAGGTCTTTAAGGGCAGGCCGTTTATTTAAAGATGGTTTATTTACAACAAGGTAGTCTTTTATGCTTTCGTATTCCTTGCTCGAAAGGTAGCTTTTATCAATACCTACTAACTTTGCCCAACAATCTGTTACAACATACAGTTTTACCGCTTTCAGTAGACTGGGAATAAAATATGCACCATATTCTTTTTTTACTTTTGCACCAGATAATATCAGTGTAAGCAGGTAACGCCCCTGATGCTCTACTGCTACTAAGGCTGTGGCTCCGTCAAAAGGATTTTCATTTTCTACGAAATTGCCAGTTGGCATAGAATTGGTGATATTTTTAAAGGTTTCACGGGAAGAAATCAAACGGAAATTATAGCTGTTTATCCTTTTTTCATAGATTTGATAATCATTTTTAGTATAGGCATAATCAATCTGGTTATTTTCTTGTATATCTTCTATAGTAACAGGTGGTGGGATTTTTTCCTCAGAGCATTTTTTAGCCAATTCATTATTTTTAGACAGGGGTTCATTCTTTTCATATTCCCGCCAGAATCGTAAATGAGGCACGATACGAACACGGCCATCACTTGCATCCTTCTCCCAAGTGTGTGATACACTGAGATATTTATGGATATATTGTATAGTATTTGATGGTGCATTCTTTTTCATTGTCCAATAGCCATAACACTCACCCTGAGAAGGATGCTGGTAAATATTGAACCCACGCATAGCAATAAAGACATCAGCCTTAACGAGGCTGTCCCAAATTCTGTGTAAACTCCATATCGTGATGTAAAATTGTTATTAAAACAAGAGGTTTAAGCCCTTGTCACTAATACCAACCATATTTCTCTCTGCACGTCAAGAAATCCTTGAACGTGCAGATTTTTTATTCCGGAAGCCTGTCTTCATAATAGACGGCCAGCTGGGCATGGATAATGCTCCAATCCTGGCGGCGGCCTGTCCATTTCTTCGTTATGTCCATCATGGCAAGGTAGAGCATTTTCAGCAAGCTGTCATCTGTCGGAAATACGGACTTGGATTTCGTCACCT
>NZ_FNWN01000011.1:0-103376 GCF_900108415.1 Selenomonas sp. KH1T6 | reverse complement strand
CAATTTCTTAGCTGATGTGTGTCGTGAATAGCATATTTGCGACATATATCCATCAAGCTGCCCTCACCATTCAAATAACTGATAACGGCCCGGGTCTTGAGTTCTGCTGTGTAAACACGATTGCGTTTACGCGGCGAAAAAGCTGAGGAGCCCTCCGATTCGTACTGATATATCCATTCGTCAATGGTTGTCCTATTTACTTGTAATAATGATGCGGCTTCACTACGTGTCATTCTACCCGAAAGGCATTCTTGGGCAACTCTGGTTTTCTCTTCTGCTGTTGCTTTTTGCTTACATGGCATGAAAAATCCCCCTATGATGACAGTTTTATTTTTTACTGTCTCTCATAGGGGGAGCATATCAGTCATGCCTTCCGGGTTTTTCTTATGTAAAGGAAACACTGATTAATTCAGCCACCCATCTTGACGTATCTTGTCTGCCCTCCCTGCGTTGACAAATCCTCGACATAGCCCGCTATGCCTCCGGTTTGTCGCCTTGGGAAGGACAAACAATCTGCGCCAATCTGTATGACTTCATTTAATCAGTGTTTCCTAAAATTTGTCTGCATTTGATTGAAAAATACTTTATCTTATGGTAGAATATTTTTTGTGTTAATATGTAAATGCGTTGATGGAGACAGTAGGCACGCAGGAACGTCAAAGCGAACCGGGGCTGGTGAGAGCCGGGGGCTAGTAGGGCGGGCTGAACATCACTTCGGAGCAGCAGGCTGAGAGTCCCTTGGGACACGTAAGCCCCGCCGGTTCTTCCCGTTACGAAGCAGCGTATGATGGTACGTGGCAAATAGGTGGTATAAGTGTAGGCAAGGCCTGCATCCTGTTTGGGATGCAGGCTTTTATATTTTTTAGGGGGAATAGAGTTGTATAGCAAAGTAGACACCAACCTTGATTTCGTCACCCGTGAGAAGGAAGTAGAAGAATTCTGGAAAAAAGAGGGCATTGCTCAGAAGGCCATTGACCAGCGTGAGGGCTGCGATACCTTCACTTTCTACGATGGTCCGCCGACGGCTAACGGCAAGCCCCATATCGGCCATGTGCTGACCCGCGTCATCAAGGACATGCTGCCCCGCTATCAGTCCATGAAGGGCAAGAAAGTCCTGCGCAAGGCTGGCTGGGATACCCACGGCCTGCCGGTGGAGCTGGAAGTTGAGAAGCTGGTGGGCATCAACGGCAAGGAGCAGATTGAGGAATACGGCATCGAGCCTTTCATCAAGAAGTGCCGGGAGTCCGTCTGGAAGTACAAGGGCATGTGGGAGGAGTTCTCTGACGTGGTCGGCTTCTGGGCTGACATGGACCACCCCTACATCACCTATGAGAATGACTTCATCGAGTCCGAGTGGTGGGCACTGAAGGAGATCTGGAAGAAGGGCCTCCTCTACAAGGGCCACAAGGTTGTGCCTTACTGCCCCCGCTGCGGCACCCCTCTTTCCTCCCATGAGGTGGCACAGGGCTACAAGGACGTGAAAGAGCGTTCTGCCATGGTGAAGTTCAAGGTCAAGGACGAAGATGCATACTTCCTGGCCTGGACCACCACTCCCTGGACCCTGCCTTCCAACCTGGGTCTCTGCGTGAATCCTGAGGTTGACTATGTGAAGGTCAAGGTGGCAGGCGTGGTCTACTACCTGGCTGAGGCTCTGGTGGATACCGTCTTCGAGGGCGTGGAAGGCGAGCGTGAGGTGCTGGAGCGTTACAAGGGCAAGGATCTTGAGCATCGCGAGTACGAGCCCCTTTACCCCTATGCAGAGGGCAAGCTGAAGAAAAAGGCTTTCTATGTGGTCTGCGATGACTATGTAACTACCTCTGACGGTACCGGCATTGTCCATATCGCTCCGGCTTTCGGTGAGGACGATAACCGTGTCTGCCGCAAGTACGATATGCCTTTCGTGCAGTTCGTCAACAACAAGGGCGAGATGACGGAAGAGACCGACTGGCCCGGCGTCTTCGTGAAGGATGCCGATCCCCTGATCATCGATGACCTGAAGAAGAGCGGCAAGCTCTTCAAGGCGCCCAAGTTCGAGCACAGCTATCCTCATTGCTGGCGCTGCGACACTCCGCTCATCTATTACGCTAGGGAAACTTGGTTTATCAAGATGACGGATGTGAAGGACAAGCTCATTGCCAACAATAACACCGTCAACTGGATTCCGAAATCCATCGGCGAGGGCCGCTTCGGCGACTGGCTGGAGCACGTGCAGGATTGGGGCCTGTCCCGCAACCGTTATTGGGGCACGCCGCTGCCGGTGTGGGAGTGTGAGTGCGGTCATCAGCATGCCATTGGCTCCATTGCCGAGCTGAAGGAAATGTCCGACAACTGCCCGGAGGAAATCGAGCTGCACCGCCCCTACATCGATGCAGTGACCATCAAGTGCCCTGAGTGCGGCAAGGAAATGCACCGCGTGCAGGAGGTCATCGACTGCTGGTTCGACTCCGGCGCCATGCCCTTTGCCCAGTGGCATTATCCGTTCGAGAACAAGGATATCTTCGAGAAGCGCTTCCCGGCTGACTTCATCTCCGAGGCAGTGGACCAGACCCGCGGCTGGTTCTACTCCCTGATTGCCATTTCCACTTTGCTCTTTGACCAGGCACCTTACAAGAACGTCATTGTGCTGGGCCATGTGCAGGATGAGAACGGCCAGAAGATGTCCAAGTCCAAGGGCAATGCCGTTGACCCCATGGACGCCCTCCGCAAGCATGGCGCCGATGCCATCCGCTGGTACTTCTACGAGAACAGCGCGCCCTGGCTGCCCAACCGCTTCCATGACGGGGCTGTGCAGGAAGGACAGCGCAAGTTCATGGGCACCCTGTGGAACACCTACGCCTTCTTCGTGCTCTATGCCAATATCGACGAGTTCGATGCGACTAAGTACAGCCTGGAGTACGATAAGCTCAGCGTCATGGACAAGTGGTGCCTGTCCCGCCTGAACACCATGGTGAAGGAAGTGGACAGCTGCCTCTCTAACTACCGCGTGACTGAGGCTGCCAAGGCTCTCCAGTCCTTTGTGGACGAGCTTTCCAACTGGTACGTGCGCCGTAGCCGCAGCCGTTTCTGGGCTAAGGGCATGGAGCAGGACAAGATCAATGCCTACATGACTCTCTATACGGCTCTGGTGACTACTGCCAAGGCTGCTGCTCCCATGATTCCTTTCATGACTGAAAGCATCTACAGGAATCTGGTCTGCAGCATTGACAAGGCTGCTCCCGTGTCCGTGCATCTGGCAGACTTCCCAGTGGCAGACGAGGCCCTCATCGATACCGAGCTGGAGCAGAACATGGAACTGGTGCTCTCCATCGTGGTGCTGGGTCGCGCTGCCCGCAACGAGGCCAACATCAAGAACCGCCAGCCCATCGGCCACATGTTCGTGAAGGCTGCCGGCACTCTGGATGATTTCTTCAAGGAGATCGTGGAGGACGAGCTGAATGTGAAGGAAGTTGTCTTCAAGGAAGACATGGAGGACTTCACCATCTATACCTTCAAGCCCAACTTCCGCGCTCTCGGCCCCAAGGTGGGCAAGAACATGGGGGCAGTGAAGAATGCTCTTGGGGCCATGAATGGCCGTCAGGCCAAGGAGTCCCTGGACAGCACTGGCAGCCTCAAGGTCACCCTGGCCGATGGCACGGAGTACAGCCTCACCTCTGAGGACGTGGAGATTTCCATGAGCCAGGCCGAGGGCTACAACTGCCAGAGCTACGGCGAGGTGGCTATTGCCCTGGAAACCACCCTCAGCGAAGAACTTCTTGAGGAAGGCTTCCTGCGGGAGATCATCAGCAAGGTGCAGACCATGCGCAAGGAGAACGGCTACGAAGTCACCGACCACATCAAGGTTGGGCTCTCCGGCAATGACAAGCTCCTGGCCATCGTGAAGAAGGCAGAGAACGAGGAGATGCTGCGTTCCGTGACCCTGGCAGATGAGGTGGTCTACGGCAGTGACGTGACCCATGCCAAGGAGTGGAACATCAACGGCGAGACGGTGGTGTTGTCCGTTGAGTGATGCGAAGCGTCTGGCCGTGGACAAGGACCTGATGGTGGAACTTGACCATGACCATGTGCTGGTGGATGGCAAGATCGTCCACCGCCACCCACATACCCATAGCCATACGCATACCAAAAGCGTGGTGAACCGCCTGGCCCGCATCATCGGCCATCTCCAATCCGTCAAGAAGATGGTGGAGGACGGCAGGGACTGCACGGAAGTGCTCACCCAGCTGGCAGCGGTGGACAGCGCTCTCAAGGGAGTCAGCCGGGTCATCATCAAGGACCACATGGAGCACTGCATCGTGGATGCGGTGCAGCATGAGGACCGTGAGGCCCTGGAAGAACTCAGCAAGGCTATAGACAGTTTCATAAAGTAAGGAACTATCACGAAATAAATCAAACATCTTGCTTGTCTAAATTTCTGCTGTCTGCGTTGTCGTCGTTCGGCGTAGCCGGCTACGCCTCGCTCCTCCGCCTTGACAGCAAAAATTTATCCTACGCAATCTGCATAATTTATTTCGTTCCAGTTCCTAAGCAAAGCGCCCAACCGCAATCCTGTTTTGCGGTTGGGCGCTTTTGCAATCTGAATTTCAATGGAGGCGGTGTTTTTAGAACTTGAACTGCCGCAGGGCCTGCTGCTGTTCGTGGGCCATGTTGGACAGGGGTTCGCTGGCCGACGCTCCAGATGGCAGCCAGGGGGTTCGCCAGACCTTGGCCAGCGATATCTGGGGCGCTGCCGTGGATGGGCTCGAACATGCTGGCGGCGTCCACCATTATTGGATATGGTTTGGCCGAGCTGTTTGATCTTCTTCATCTTGTTCCCTCCAGTCTTGTTATTTCAAGTCCTGTAAACAAGATGAAGTATATCAGATGTAAATGGAAATATGATGGTTGACTATGGAAACTAAATGAAAGATTATGTGCATACCTGCCGCCGTTTCCTGCATGACGGACTGAAGCTGAAGGAATAAGGAGTGGTCTATCTTGAAGTATTATGCTGGTTGTTATGAATCTCCCCTAGGCTCCCTGCTTATGACCAGCGATGGGGAAGCTCTCACCGGGCTGTCCTTTGTGGATGAGCCCTCGGCATTGCAGGTGACGCAGGCCCTGCCTGTTTTTGCGGATGCCTGCCGCTGGCTTGACTTATATTTTTCCGGTAAAGTGCCGGATTTTACGCCGCAGCTTTCATTGCAAGGGTCAGATTTTCGGCGGGCAGTGTGGGAAATACTGCTCACTATTCCCTATGGTCAGACAATTTCATACGGGGAGATAGCCGACATGATTGCCAGGGGACGGCAGCTGGGAAAAATGTCTGCCCAGGCAGTGGGCGGGGCTGTAGGACATAACCCTGTAGACATCATCGTTCCCTGCCACCGGGTGGTAGGAAAGGATGGCAGCCTCACAGGCTATGGGGGAGGGCTTTGGCGGAAGGAATGGCTGCTGAAGCTTGAAAACATCACATAGCATGGAGGTGGTACAATCCTGCCTCTTGGGCGAGCAAAATATCGTACACAAAAAGAGATTCTTTTGCTAAAATTATAAGTAACCAAGGTTTGAACATTTTTGTTTGTGCTGGACCATGTAGCAATGAAGCTGACAGGTGGCGGAAATTTTCCTGCGATATCTGTCGACTTTGGGAAAGGAGGAGCTTTGTGCGGAGAATCCTCATTTTGACAATTCTGGTTCTCATGGCGGTCATCGCGGGAATCCTGCTGATCAGAGATGATTGGCAGAGCGTGGATTTGGCCAATAAGACAACCAAAGTGGGACTGCTTCTGAACGGTTCACGCTCAGACCGCAGCTTTAGCCAAACACACTATGAGGCACTGGAATCCCTGCAGGACGAGCTGAATCTGGAAATCGTCTGTCAGGAGAATGTGTCCGCCGACTGTTACAAGGATATCGAAAGCCTCATTCGGGACAAGGGCTGCAAAATCATCGTGGGAGTATCCTTTGGCTTCGGTGAATCCATGCAAAAGGCTGCGGAGAAGTACCCGGATGTGTATTTCCTTCATGCTACGGGCACAGGACACAGCAGCAATCTGTCTTCCTTCTTCGGCAGGATGTATCAGGCACGGTATCTTTCGGGCATTGTGGCAGGGATGCGGACGGATACGGGAGCCATCGGCTATGTGGCGGCCTTCCCCATCCCGGAGGTAATCCGGGGCATCAATGCCTTTGCGCTAGGAGTGCGAAGCATACGCCCGGACGCGCAGGTCTATGTACGCTACTGTAATTCCTGGACGGAGGACAGTGCGGCCGGAGAAGCATTCAACAATCTGATGGACAGCCATCCCGACATAGACACCATGGCCCTGCATACGGACTCCATTCATCCCCATAGGGAGGCGGAGAAGCGGGGCGTGTGGTCCATAGGCTACAATCTGGACAATAGCGATGAATTTCCCAAGACCTATCTGACTGCCTGCATCTGGAAATGGAATGTATGCTACCGCAAAGAAATCCTGAGCTGCCTGCAGGGAAAATTCCATGGAAGCCATGAGTGGATGAACCTGGAGGACGGCATTGTTTCGCTTTCGGATTTCACCAGAAATGTGAAGCCGGAAACAAAGCAGGAAGTGCTGGCGGCCAACATAAAGATGCGGAGCCGGAAATTCGATGTTTTTTATGGACCGATTACAGACAACATGGGCAATGTCCGCGTGGAGGCAGGGGAATCTATGTCGGACAGCGAAATGCTCAACGGATTTGATTGGTGTGTGGAGGGTGTGACGGTTGAAGAGTAAGGAATGGCTGAGACGCAAACTACCGCTGCTGCTTGTATTGTTTTGCATTTTGGCGATTGTGGTCGTGATAAGGAGTTTCAAACTTCCCGAAACAGAAAAGCAGCCTGTGGTTGGTCTAGTCCTGATTGGAGCGAAAGCGGATCGGGGCTGGAATGAGAGCCACTACGATGGCCTGTCGAGCGCCTGTGACGTATACGGGTGCGTCCTCCGGGTGAGGGAACATGTGCCGGAGGATGAGAGGGCACTGAACCATGCTGTCGAGGAACTGATCAGCGAAGGCGTCAATGCCATCTATCTGACCAGCTTCGGCTACGGTCAGTATGTGGACAGGATTGCCAAGCAGCACCCGCATGTTGCCTTTTTTTCCATTTCCGGCAAGGGCAAGGAGAAAAACTGCACTACCTATTTTTCCCGTCTCTATCAGGCGCGGTACCTGGCGGGTATTGTAGCAGGCAGCGAGAGCCGGACAGGGGTGCTGGGCTATGTGACTGCGACGCCGAATGCTCAGGCCAATCGCAGCATCAATGCTTATGCTTTAGGAATGCGCGTTGCCAACCCGAAGGCGCGGCTCATTGTCCGTTTCGTCAATAGCTGGGATAATGAAGAAGAGGAGCGGGCAAGTGTCGCCCTTCTGGCCAGCAGGGGCGCAGATGTCATCACCTATCATGAGGATATGCCCCATGCTGTGCGGGAAGCGGAGGAACTGGGGCTTTTAAGCACTGGCTATGACAGTGTGTATGAACAGTACTCCGAGCGGTTCCTGACGGCGGCGCTGTATGACTGGACTATGGTATACAGGAGAGTGCTGGGGGACTATCTGAGCGGGAGGACGAACACGTCCCGCAATTACTGGCTGGATATAGCAGAAGGCGGTGTCAAGCTGTATCCCCTGTCTCCGCTGGTGCAGCCCTGGACCAGCGCGCTGATGAAGCGGGAAGAGAAGCGTATCATGACGAACTGGGATGTGTTTTCCGGCTTGATACGCGACAACAAGGGAAACATTCGTTGCAGGGAGGGCGAAAGAATCAGTGACCATGAGCTGTTTACCGGTATGGATTGGTTTGTTGAGGGAGTAGAGATATATGAATAGCAGATTCTCTTTTAAAGGGAAGGGAAGCAATCTCCTGGCCACCCTCTTTTTTGCTGCGATATTGCTGGTTGTGGGGGCGCTGTTTCAGCAGCGGATGAGCGAGCTCTTGATTCATTATACAGAGAATCAGACGAAGCGGCAGGCGGAGACACTGGCAATACAAGCTGCGGAAAAGCTGGGAGCGGAGCTGGACATTCTCAACTATATCGCTTCCAAGATTGAAGCTAATCCGGAAGAAATGGAGAGGCTCATGCCCTTGGTCTTCAATGAGGCAGGCTTGAAGCAGGGGCTGCTGGCTATTGACGGCCAGGCAATTTTGGGGGACAGTCTGTCCCTTTACACCTACGATGGCATACAGACCTCTGTGCGAGGGGAAAGGGCAATCACCTTTGTGCAGGATCGGGGAATTCTGTTCACCTGTCCGGTGTTCCATGGCAAGAATATCAAATATGTTCTCTATCGGCTCTACCCCCCCGAAACCATCAGGGAGAGGTTTTCTATCAGCTGCTATGATGATATCGGCAGGATGTGTGTCGTCACACGTAAAGGTGATATTATCATTCCCTTTGCACAGCTTGACGAGGAAGATATGGATTTCATGCAGAGTGGAGAGCTAAGGGAGTTCTTCCATTCCATGCATCGGGATATGGAAACCTCCATGGCGGCGGCTCGCACCTTCAATACGACCCGGGGAGATATGCTGCTGCTTGAGGCGGAAATCCCGGGAACGAACTATCTGATTGCGGGGTTCGTGCCGAAGGAAAAAGCCTCCGAGGGAATCGGAAGCCTTACGCTTTTGGTGGTTTGGGTATTCGGCTTGCTGATGCTGCTGGTTGCGGTTGGTGCCATGTATCTGGTCCAGATCCGGGATGATATCTACGAGAGTGAGGAACTCAAAAAGGCAAAGGCCATGGCCGAGGAAGCTTCCCGCGCCAAGAGCAATTTCCTTGCCAATATGTCCCACGAGATCCGTACACCCATCAATGCTGTTCTCGGCATGAATGAGATGATCCTGCGGGAATGTGAGGACAGGAACATCCTGGCTTATGCCGAAGATGTGAAGGCTGCCGGCAACACTTTGCTGGGGATCATCAATGACATTCTGGATTTCTCCAAGATCGAGGCAGGCAAAATAGAGATCATTTCCGCGGAATACGACCTCTTGGGCAGCCTCAACGACCTTGTGACGATGATTCAGGTGCGGGCGGAAAGCAAGAATCTCTCCCTGGTGCTGGAATTTGATCCCCAGCTGCCCAAACGGCTCTATGGGGACGAGATCCACATCAAGCAGGTTATCACGAATATCCTGACCAATGCGGTGAAATATACGGAAAAGGGAAGTGTGACATTTTCCGTTGGTTTTGACCGGAGCGAGGAGGCGCCGGATGAGGTGCTGCTTCATGTCTCTGTGAAGGATACGGGCATAGGCATCAAGCATGAGGATCTCAAAAAGCTTTTTTCCGAGTTTGAACGCATCGAGGAAAAGCGCAACCGCAAGATCGAAGGCACTGGCCTGGGCATGGCCATCACAGGAAAACTGCTTCGCATGATGGGTACAGAGCTGCAGGTAGACAGTGTCTATGGCAGCGGCTCCGAGTTTTACTTTTCCCTGCGGCAGAAAGTTGTCAGCTGGGAATCTTTGGGAGACTACCAGGAAGCCCGTCAGGCGCATCTTTCCGAGCATAAAAAATACCAGGAAAAGTTTGTAGCCCCCGATGCCTGTGTCCTGGTGGTGGATGATACCCCGCTGAATCTGGTAGTGTTCAAGGGGCTTCTGAAGCAGACGCAGATTCAGATCGATACGGCCAGCGATGGGGACGAGGGAATCTCCCTGTCCCGGGAAAAGAAGTATGACCTCATTTTCCTGGATCATATGATGCCAGGGAAGGATGGCATCGAAACGCTGAAGTGCATGAAGGAAATGCCGGACAATCCGAACCGCGAGACGCCTGTGATTTCTCTGACGGCCAACGCTATTTCGGGGGCTAGGGAGGAATACCTGGCTGCCGGGTTCCAGGACTATCTGACCAAGCCCGTAGACAGCGCTAAATTGGAAAGCGTGCTGATCCAATATCTGCCTCAGGAAAAAGTGCGCGTGCGGGAGGAGGGAACGGAAGATGCACCTGCTGAAGAAAATATTCTGCCCTCCTGGCTTCAGGAGCTGGAGGGAATCGACACGCAGGAGGGCATAGGGCATTGCGGTTCGGAAGCTGCCTATCTGGACACAGTGAAGGTGTTTGCCGAGTCGGCCTGGTCAGGGATTGCGGATATCGAAGGCTATTTCCAGAGTGAGGACTGGCCAAATTATACGACCAAAGTCCATGCCCTCAAGAGCACGGCGCGCATCATCGGTGCGAAACTGCTTTCAGAAATGGCGAAACGCATGGAGTATGCGGGAAATGCCGGCGAGATAGAGAAAATCAAGGTGGAAACGCCGGCGCTATTGTCCATTTACCGCGGTTTCGCAGAAAAACTCGCGCCTCTTTGCCCGCCGAAGCAGCGGGACGAGGAAAAAATGCCCATTGATGAGGCGGCGCTGAGAGAAGCATACGATACCTTGAAGGAATTTGTCGCCTCCTTTGACTATGACAATGCGATGTTTGTTCTGGAATCATTGGAGGACTATCGCTTGCCGGAAGATGAGGAAAAACGCTATCAGAGCATCCGGACAGCAATAGAAAAGCTGGATTGGGAAAAAGCAGGGCAAATCCTTGCAGACGGGTAGGCAGTTTGCCTTGAAGAACAAGTAAAAAAATCCCCCGAAATGTGATGATATCCCCCTGGCTACCAACAGGAAAAGCGGTCATATCCTGCTGCAGTATGCAGACAAGAAACTGAATGAGTAGTTTTGTATGGGCACCTGGCCTTCAGGCTGGGTGCTTTTTTTCTTGAATAACCATGACAAATCTAGTACTATAGGGGTTAGTTAAGTCTTAAAAGGTGGGATTCCATGAAGAAAGCTGTTTTTTTCGATATTGATGGCACCCTGATCGATATAAGGAAGGGGCACACCAAGCTGACGCCAAAGGTGAAAGAGGCTATCAAGGAGCTTCGGCAGGCGGGGCATTATGCCTTCATTGCCAGTGGCAGGCCTCTGGCCTACCTGGATGAAGAGCTCATGCAGCCGGGGCTGTTCAACGGCTTTGTGCTCATGAACGGAGCTTTTGTGCTGGCGGACGGGCAGGTTTTGAATGACCAGCCTTTGCCGAAAGAGACGGTGCAGGAAATCGTCAGGCTCTGTGAGGAGCATCAGGTGCAGTATGTGCTGGAGGGCAGGGAGAAGATTTACTTGCGGCCGGAGTTTGACCAGGTGCGGCGCTTCTATGTGGGCATAGATGTTTCCCTGAAGAATTTCGTGGAGGAATTTGAGCTGGGGGACATTGAGGTCTACAAGATGGAATTTGTCTGTGACAATCCCGGCGGCAACGGTCTCTTTGAGAAGCTGCTGAACTGGCCGGGGCTTACGGGGCTCATGGACCCTGCCCACCTGAAGAACATGGAGCTTTATGCTACAGAAGTGACCAAGGGCACGGGCATTGAGCATGCCCTTGAGAAGCTGGGGCTGCCCCAGGAGCAGAGCTACGCTTTCGGGGATGGCCTCAACGATCTGGAAATGATGGATACGGTGGGCACGGCTCTGGTCATGGGCAACGGCCAGCCGGAGCTGAAGGAAAAGGCCGATTTCATCATGCCCACGGTGGCAGAAGACGGTGTGGCCTATGGCATAAAGCATTACATCCTGGGAGGCGAAGACAATGCGTGAAAAAGTGGGAGTGCTTTTGGGAGTGCTCCTGATGCTGTCGGCGCTGCTGACGGGCTGTGCCCCGGGAGGAAATGGGGGCGGCACTTCTTCGGCAGAGAGCAGTGCAGCACAGGTGCAGCAGGAAAAGGCGAAACTGACAGTGAAGATGCTGGATGTGGGCCAGGGGGATGCAATCCTCATTGAAACCGGGGAGCAGACAGTCCTGGTGGACACCAGCGATGTTGACGAGCGGGAAAAGCTCAAGGCAGAGCTCAAAGAAGCCGGAGTGAAGCGGCTGGACAAGGTCATCCTCACCCATCCCCATGCCGACCACATCGGTGGCATGGACGTGATTCTCTCTGATTTTGAAGTGGGAGAGGTCTATGACAACGGCATGCCGTCCACTTCCAAAATCTACCTTCGTTATATGAAGGAACTGAAGGCCAAAGACATCAAGCGCCATGGCCTCAAGGCTGGTGAAGTGCTGGAACTGGGGGGCGGCGTGATGTTCAAGGTGCTGGCTCCCTCGGAGGAACTGGCAGCCAAGGGCACCCAGTCAGGCTACAAGCATGACCCGAACAATGAATCGGTCATGGGACAGCTTATCTACGGTGACTTCAAGATGATGTTCACCGGCGACGGCGAAGGCCCTGAGGAAAAGGATATACTGGCTGCTCTGGGGGGCGCAGATATTCACAGCCAGGTGCTGAAAGCCGGCCATCACGGCAGCAAGACCTCATCTTCCAAGGAGTGGCTGAGGGCCGTGAATCCGGAAGTGGGGCTTATCTCCTGCGGCGCGGGCAATGACTACGGCCACCCCCATAAAGAAACCCTGAAGAAGTATCAAGCCCTGAAGATGAAGGTCTATGAGACTGACAAGAACGGCACCATCACTTTGACCAGTGACGGCAAGACTTATGAGATAGCTGTGGAAAAGGGGGATGTCCAGTGATTTCGGCATATCTTGACCGCTTTGAGGGCAGTCTGGCAGTATTGCTCTTAGGTGAGGAGGAAAAAAAGGTAAACTTTCCCAAGTCTTTCCTGCCTGAGGAGGCTGAGGAAGGTGACTACCTGAAAATAGAAATCAGCCGGGATGAAGAAAAAACTGCAGAAGCTGAGGCAGAAGCTTTGCGGTTATTGCAGGAATAAGGCTGGCTTTGCAGAAATTTCCCAGAAAGGGAGACTAAAATATACGGAAGTTTGTTCGTTGGTTGTTTACTAGGGAGGAGTCCTTTTGATGTGCAAGTTTTTCTGCCGTGCAGTTTCGGCGGCAGCGCTTCTGGTGATGTGCCTTTCCATGCTGGTCATGGGGCAGGGCAGCGTAGAGGCAGCGGAGAAGTCACCCGTACATGAGCTGAATTATTTCAAGAGCTATGAGACTGAGATCCAGGGAGCCAAGGCTTTCCGGATTGAGATTGGCATGGACAAGGATAACCTTGATTACCAGGTCATTCCCAAGACCTTTCTTCATAAGCAGCTGGTGCTGGATATGAAGAGCACCAAGCCCGGGAAGCTGAAGAAGAATATCAAGCTCAATAATTCCCTGGTCAAGCGCCTGACCATCAGCGAATTGGAAAGGCGCCATACCCAGGTGGTCATAGAACTGGGCAAGAATGTCACTGAGGATATGTACAGTGTCCATGTGGAAAAGGCCGACCATAAGGCAGGGAAACCATATCGGCTGGTAGTGGACATCTTTGCAGAGCCCCAGGGCGGCGCCGATGAGAATTTCAAGGGCGTCAAGGGACGCACTATCGTCATTGACCCCGGTCATGGCGGCAGCGATTCTGGAGCTGTGGGTCCCACGGGCCTGGCGGAAAAGACCGCGACCCTGGCTGTATCAAAGAAGGTCAAGACCCTGCTGGAGGCTTCCGGGGCGCGGGTGGTCATGACCCGTGACCGCGATGTTGATGTCTATGGCCGCAATGCCACCGACAGGCAGGAGCTGCAGGCCCGGGTCAACGTGGGTGAGTTCACTCCCGGGGCCAACATCTTTGTTTCCATCCATTGCAATGCATTTTCCAATCCTGAGGCCAAGGGAATGGAAACATATTATTTCCCCGGTTCTGTCAGGGGAGAGCAGCTGGCAACTTCCATTTACAATGAGCTTCTGAAGGATGGCGGCCTGGCTGGCCGTGGTGTCAGGACGGCCAACTTCTACGTCATCAAGCATTCTTCCATGCCCGCCACCTTGCTGGAGCTGGCTTTCATCACCAATCCCAGGGAAGAAGCCCTGCTGGGAGATGACAAGTACCAGACCACTCTGGCCAAGGCCATTGCGCGCGGCATCAGCCGTTATTTCGGCGAGTAAGAGCAGGGAGGGGAAATAGATGAAGATTTTTGCAAGCAAGAGATGGCTGGCTGCCTGCCTGATGGTGCTGACGCTTTTGGTGACAGCAGGCTGTCAGGAGGGCCAGGGCACCAGCAGTTCCTCCGGTTCTTCCGGCTCCATCACCACGGTACAGGAAAAGCAGGCACCCAAGGCAGAGAAGCAGGAGAAGAAGGAGGAAAAGCCCCAGGAGATAAGCACCAAGGTCTACTATCCCAATGCCGATGGTACCAAGCTCATCGCTGTGAAGCGCAAGTTCACGGTGAGTGCTGACAAGGACAAGTATGCCGAGGCCGTGAAGTCTCTCATGCAGGGCACCAAGGAAAAGAACCAGAGCGTCATCATCCCCAAGCAGGCCAAGCTCCGCGGCGTGAAGCTGGAGGGGGGCGTGGCCAGGGTGGACTTCTCCCAGGATCTGGTTAAGCACTTCGTGGGCGGCTCCACTGGCGAGGAGATGCTGGTGGGCTCCATTGTGAATACCCTGACGGAGTTCCCGGAAGTGAAGCAGGTGCAGATTCTCATTGAGGGCAGTCCCGTGGAGACCATTGCCGGCCACATGGACCTCAGCACTCCTCTGGAGCGCATGAAGGATTTGCTCTGATTCACACATTGATTTTTTGACTTTATAGTCTTTAAGCGCACAGAATTGCTTGTAATTCTGTGCGCTTTGTGTTATGATTTCTAAAGTATGGCTATGTATAAGCCAATTGAAATGGATAAAACAGGAGGTCATTTTAGACAATGAAAGTTACGGCAGCAAACGGAGAGAACCAGCAGGTCACTCTTACTATTGAAGTTGAAGCAGCAGAGGTAGCAAAGGCAGAGGAGCGCGCCTGCAAGCGCCTCGCGGGCCGTGTGAATATCCCTGGTTTCCGCAAGGGCAAGGCTCCCAAGAGGATTGTGGAGAACCACCTGGGCAAGGAGTATGTGCTCCAGGAAGCATTTGACAGCTTCCTCGGCCCCCAGTCCCTGGATGAGGCTTTCAAGGAGCAGGATATCGTTCCTGTGACCCGTCCCGAGGTTGAGATCGTGACTCTGGAAGAGGGCAAGGACCTGGTGTTCAAGGCTACTGTCACCCCGCGTCCGGCAGTGACTCTCGGCGAGTACAAGGGCCTCCACATCGAGAAGGTTGTGGACGAGGTCAAGGACGAGGACGTTGAGAAGCAGCTGAAGAACATGCAGGAGCGCCAGGGCAACATGGTGGATGCTCCCGAGGGCAGCGATGTGCAGGACGGCGATTTCATCACCCTTGATTTCGACGGCTCCGTTGACGGCGTGGCTTTCGAGGGCGGCAAGGGCCAGGATTATCCTCTCCAGATTGGTTCCGGCAGCTTCATCCCCGGCTTCGAGGATCAGCTCATCGGCGCCAAGGTCGAGGAGGAGCGCGATGTGAACGTGACCTTCCCCGAGGAGTACCATGCCAAGGATCTGGCTGGCAAGGCTGCTGTCTTCAAGTGCAAGGTGCACAGCATCAAGCGCAAGGAGCTGCCTGCTCTGGACGATGAGCTTGCCAAGAAGGTCAGCAAGTTCGAGACTCTTGAGGAGCTCTGCGCTGATATCCGCAAGAACCTGGAGGAGAACGCTGAGCGCAAGGCTGAGAACGATCAGCGCACCGCTGCCATCGAGAAGGCCAGCGAGAACATCACTGTGGACATTCCCGCTGTGATGATCGACAACCGCGTGACTGCCATGATCCAGGAGATGTCCATGCGCCTCGAGCAGCAGGGCATGAAGATGGAGCAGTATCTCCAGTTCGCAAATACAGATATTGCCAAGATCAGGGAGGATTATCGGGAGACCGCGGAGAAGAATGTACGTACGGATCTCATGCTTGAAGAGGTAGCAAAGGCTGAGGACATCAAGGTTGAGGGCAAGGATCTTGACCAGGAAGTTGCCATGATGGCCATGCAGTATGGTGCTACTCCGAAGCAGATCCAGAAGATCATCAAGGAGCAGGGACGTCTGGGCGATCTGGCTGCTACTGTGCTCCGCAAGAAGACTGCACAGTTCATCATCGACAGCATTGCCTAATCCCTCGGTTTCTTCTTTCGTTTCCCTAATGGGGGTAGACAAATGAACTATGTACCTATGGTAGTGGAGCGTTCCAGTCGTGGGGAGCGGGCTTATGATATTTATTCCCGCCTTCTGAAAGACCGCATCATCTTCTTGGGCGGCCCCATTGACGACAACGTTGCCAATTCAGTAGTAGCCCAGCTGCTTTTCCTGGAGTCGGAGGATCCTGACAAGGATATCCATCTCTACATCAACAGCCCGGGCGGCGTGGTGACCGCAGGTCTTGCCATCTACGACACCATGCAGTATATCAAGCCTGATGTGTCCACTATCTGCATCGGGCAGGCAGCCAGCATGGGTTCCCTGCTGCTGGCAGCCGGTGCCAAGGGCAAGCGCTATGCCCTGCCTCTGGCCCGCATCATGATCCATCAGCCTTTGGGCGGTGCTCAGGGCCAGTCCACGGACATTCAGATCCAGGCCAAGGAAATCCTGCGCCTGCGTGAAGTGGGCAATGATATTCTGGCCAATCATACCGGTCAGGACAGGGACAAGATCAATCAGGACACTGAGCGTGATAACTTCATGAGCGCCGAGGAAGCCAAGGCTTACGGTCTCATTGATGAGGTCATCACCCGTCCCAAGAAGACGACTGCCAAGAAAACCGCCAAGGAATAGGAGGTGATGTCATGCTGAAGTTTGGGGATGACAAGGGTCAGCTGAAGTGTTCTTTCTGTGGCAAGACCCAGGAGCAGGTCAGGAAACTCGTGGCTGGGCCCGGGGTTTATATCTGTGATGAATGCATCGAGCTTTGCAACGAAATCATCGAGGAAGAATTCAGCGAAGATGTAGAAGTGGAGCTCAAGGACGTCCCGAAACCGAAGGACATCCGTGCTATTCTGGATCAGTATGTCATCGGCCAGGAAGAGGCGAAGAAATCCCTCTCCGTGGCTGTGTACAATCACTACAAGCGTGTCAATTCCGGTCAGGGCAAGAGCGATGATGTGGAACTGCAAAAGTCCAACATCCTCATGCTGGGGCCTACGGGCAGCGGCAAGACTTTGCTGGCACAGACTCTTGCCAGGATCCTGAAGGTGCCCTTTGCCATTGCTGATGCCACGGCTCTTACGGAGGCAGGCTATGTGGGCGAGGATGTGGAGAACATCCTCCTGAAGCTCATCCAGGCTGCTGACTACGACGTGGAAAAGGCAGAGCGGGGCATCATCTACATCGACGAAATCGATAAGATTGCCCGCAAGTCCGAGAATCCTTCCATCACCCGTGATGTATCAGGTGAAGGCGTGCAGCAGGCTCTGCTGAAAATCTTGGAGGGAACCACTGCTTCCGTGCCGCCCCAGGGCGGGCGCAAGCACCCTCATCAGGAGCTTATCCAGATTGACACCACCAACATACTCTTCATCTGCGGCGGTGCCTTTGACGGCATCGAGAAGGTCATCGAGGCTCGTTTGGGCCAGAAGCAGATGGGCTTCGGGGCTTCCATCAAGTCCAAGAAGCAGAGGAACATCGGCGAGACCCTCAGCAAGGTCCTGCCAGAGGATCTCCTGAAGAACGGCCTCATTCCGGAGTTTATCGGCCGTCTGCCCATCGTGGTGACGCTTGATTCCCTGGATGAGGACGCGCTGGTGAGCATCCTCACCAAGCCCAAGAATGCTCTGGTGAAACAGTACCAGCGCCTGCTGGAAATGGACGGGGTTAAGCTTTCTTTCGAGGAAGAAGCCCTGCGCCAGATAGCCAAGGAAGCCCTGAAGAGAAAGACCGGGGCCCGCGGCCTGCGCTCTATCCTGGAGGGCGTCATGCGCAACGTCATGTACGAGATTCCTTCCGTGGAAGGTGTCTCTGCCTGCAAGGTTACCAAGGAGGCCATCACGGCGCGCAAGGATCCGGTTCTCACCATCGCGAAAGCCGGCCAGAACAAAAAAGAAGAATCTGCCTGAGTTGCAGACTTATGGATAAGGCGCTGCCTGAGCAGCGCCTTATCTTAATATACATTGGATTTTAGGAGGAATGACAATGGCAGAGACCAGAACGCTGCCGGTGCTCCCTTTGCGGGGCATGACGGTCTTTCCGTATATGATCATACATCTGGATGTGGCCCGGGAGCGCTCCATGGCCGCTCTGGAGCAGGCCATGGTGGGGGACAGGAGAATACTCCTGGTCACCCAGCAGGACGCAGAGGTTGATGCCCCGGAGGGCAAGGACCTCTACGAGACTGGCACCATTGCCGAGGTGCGCCAGCTCATCAAGATGCCCGGCGGCACCATGCGTGTGCTGGTGGAGGGACTGGTGCGCGGGGTCATCGAGAGCTTCCAGGCACTGGAGAACTACGATGAAGCAGCAGTGACTGCTTATGAGGACGAGCAGCCCAATTCCCTTGAGATGGAGGCTCTCTCCCGTGGCGTGAGCCATGAGTTCGAGGAATGGGTGAAGCTCTCCAAGAAGATTCCTGCCGAGACGCTGGTGTCCGTGGCCATCATTGACGATGCAGGCAGGCTGGCTGACCTCATTGCCAGCCATCTGAATCTCAAGGTGGAGACCAAGCAGGAACTCCTGTCCTGCATAGATATCAAGGCCCGTCTGGAAAAGCTCTACGCTGTATTGGCACATGAAATAGAGCTCATGAAGATGGAGCAGAAGATAGGCGTCCAGGTGCGCAAGCAGATGGAGAAAATCCAGAAGGACTACTACCTGCGCGAGCAGATCAAGGCCATCCACAAGGAGCTGGGGGACAAGGACGATCGCACCAGCGAGATAGAGGAGTACAAGAAGCGCCTGGAGGAGGGGGAATACCCCGACAAGGTCAGGGAGACCGTGGAAAAGGAGCTCAAGCGGCTGGACGGCATGAGCAACATGAACTCCGAGACCAGCGTCATCAGGACCTATCTGGACTGGCTCCTTGACCTGCCCTGGTGCAAGGAATCCGAGATGCAGGTGGATATAAATGAAGCCAAGCGGGTCCTTGACCACGACCACTACGGACTGACCAAGGTCAAGGACAGGATCCTTGACTATCTGGCTGTGCAGCAGCTGGCCGAGGACAAGCGGGCGCCTATCCTCTGTCTGGTGGGGCCCCCCGGCGTGGGCAAGACCTCGTTGGCAGCTTCTGTGGCCCGGGCTACGGGCCGCGAATTTGTCCGGGCCTCTTTGGGGGGCATCCGTGACGAAGCGGAAATCCGGGGTCATCGCCGCACTTATGTGGGAGCTATGCCCGGCCGCATCATTGAGAGCCTCAGGCATGCGGGCACGAAAAATCCCCTCTTCCTGCTGGATGAGGTAGATAAACTGGGCAATGACTACCGGGGAGACCCGGCGGCAGCTCTCCTGGAGGTGCTGGACCCTGCCCAGAACAACACCTTCAGTGACCACTATATCGAGCTGCCCTTTGACCTGTCCAAGGTCATGTGGATCATCACGGCCAACAATCTCAGCAATATCCCCAGGGCTCTGCGTGACCGCATGGAGGTCATCACCCTCTCCAGCTATACTGAGCTGGAGAAGCTGGAAATTGCCAAGCGCTATCTGGTGGCACGTCAGCGCACCCAGAACGGCCTCAAGAGCAAGGATATTTCCCTCAGTACCACGGTGCTCCAGAAGATTATCCAGGAGTACACCCGTGAGGCCGGTGTCCGTGAGCTGGAGCGGGTCATAGGCCAGGTGTGCCGCAAGGCCGCCCGCAAGATTGTGGAGGGAGAGGAAGCTCCCATCAAGGTCACCAAGACTAACCTCAAGGACTTCCTGGGACGGGCCAAGTTCCTGGAGACCAAGGCTGAGAAGAAGCCCCAGGTGGGCCTGGCTACGGGCATGGCCTGGACGGAAGTGGGGGGAGACATCCTGCCCACGGAGGTCACCATACTCAAGGGCAAGGGCAAGCTGATCCTCACGGGGCAGTTGGGGGATGTGATGCAGGAATCTGCCCAGGCAGGCCTCAGCTACATCCGCAGCCGTGCCCAGAAGTTCAAGCTGGAGGAGGACTTCTACGAGAAGGACGATATCCACATCCACCTGCCGGAAGGCGCCATCCCCAAGGACGGGCCTTCGGCGGGCATCACCATGGCCACGGCTATGATTTCCGCTTTGACAGGCCGGAAGGTCCGGAGCGATGTGGCTATGACCGGCGAGATCACCCTGCGGGGCAATGTGCTGCCCATCGGCGGCCTCAAGGAAAAAGTCCTGGCAGCTTACCGCGAGGGCATGAAGACCATTATCCTGCCCAAGGAAAACGAGCGGGATATCGAAGATATTCCCGAGACGGTAAGGGAGAAGCTGGAATTCGTCCCTGTGGAGCACATGGACGAGGTGCTGGCTACGGCGCTGTGCGGGAAATAAATCAGGATTGGCGAAATAAAGCCTCCCTCTCAGAGGGAGGCTTTTTGAAAGGAGCGATATCATGGCAGAGAAGGAGAGCGTGGTTATCACCCAGGGCAGGTACATTGCTTCGGCGGTGAAGCGGGAACAGTATCCGGAGGGCAATTTGCCGGAGGTGGTCTTCATCGGCCGCTCCAACGTAGGAAAGTCTTCTCTCATCAACTCCCTCACCAGGGTCAAGGGACTGGCGAGGGTTTCTTCCCAGCCTGGCAAGACCCAGACCATCAATTTCTATGAGCTGGGGGCCAAGGTGGAGGGGGCTGAGGAGAGGAAGTCCTTCTATCTGGTGGACCTGCCCGGCTACGGTTATGCCAAGACCGGGAAGGAAAAGAGGAAGCTTTGGTCGAAGTTCATCGAAGAATACCTGCTGACCTCTGAGAATCTGCAGTTCGTGTGCCAGCTCATCGATATCCGCCACGAGCCCATGGCCTCTGATGTGGACATGTTCAAGTGGCTGGTGGAAAACAACATCCCAGTGCTGATTGTGGCCACCAAGGCTGATAAGATTGGCAAGAATGTCAGGCAGAAGCAGATTGCCCTCATCAAGCGCAGCCTGGGAGTGGCGGAACTTTCCGTGCTGCCCTATTCCTCTTTGAAAAATGAAGGGCGTTCAGATTTGCTTGACGTAATCGGTTCGATTTTGGTAGAATAAGAATAAAGAAAAATGAATCGGATTCATAGTTTCAACAGGGGATTGTGTATCGGGGAGGGGAGAAGATAATGGAGCTGACGGCCTTTGACAAGGAGCTGTTGAATCTCTTGCAGGGACACCTGCCCGTTTGCAGCCGTCCCTTTGCCAGACTGGCAGAGGAGCTGGGCACGGAGGAAAGCGTGGTGCTCCAGCGGGTGCAGGAGCTGAAGCGGGAGGGGTATCTGCGCCGCATAGGCACATTCTTTGATTCTAATAAGCTGGGCTATCATGGGACTTTGGTGGCCCTCAGGGTAGAGCCGGAGCATATCCCGGAGGTGGCAGATGCCATCAACGGCTACCCCGGTGCCACCCACAACTATGAGCGGGAGGGCAGGTACAATCTCTGGTTTACCCTGCTCACGCCCAATGAGCAGCAGGAAAAGAGCATCATTGCCCAGGTCAGGACCCTGCCTGGCGTGGAGGATGTGCTGAACCTCAAGGCTCATAAGAAATACAAGATAAATGTGCAGTTCAAATTACAGTAAGGATAAAGCAGCAGAAAGCGGTGACATCAGGTGGAAGCAGCAGGGGTAAGCGAGCTTGACAAAAAGGTGATCCGGGCGCTGCAGGGGGAGTTCCCTCTGGTGGCGGAACCCTACAAGGTGCTGGCAGAAGGCATAGGCATTTCCGAGGACCTTTTCCTGGAGCGGGTAAAGGCTCTGGAGGAAGACAAGAAAATCCGCAAGATGGGGGCGGTGCTCCGCCACCGTGAAGTGGGTTTCAAGGCCAATGTGCTGGCAGCCTGGGTGGTGCCCCAGGAGGAACTTGACACCATAGCTCAGGAAATGGCCCGTCATCCGGCGGTGACTCACTGCTATGACCGCACGACGGCTCCTGGCTGGCCCTATAATCTCTACACCATGATCCACGGTCACAGCCGGGAAGAGTGCGAGGCCATTGCCAGTGAGCTGGGAGAGGCTGCAGGTGTCACGGAGAGCATCATGCTCTACAGCAAGCACGAGTGGAAAAAGACCAGCATGAAATACTTTTGCGAGTGAGAAGAAGGACTCTCCGATATGGAGGGTCTTTTATTTTGCAAGGGTATATGTTAAAATGTAAAGCGTGTTGTATCGGATAAAGATATTTGTTTATATTGTAGGGAGATGTACTTATGGTAGACCAGAAGATGTATGAGCTAGGCACCAGGAAATCCACCATCAGGGATGTCTTTGAATATGGCCGCAAGCTGGCGGCGGCAGAGGGGGAGGACAAAGTCTTTGACTTCAGTCTGGGCAACCCCAATGTGCCCACGCCGGAATATATCAAAGAGGCGGCGGTGGATATCCTCCAGACCATGGAGCCCAGCGCCGTACATGGATATACTATAGCTCCCGGTGCACCTGCTGCCCGCAGGGCCATTGCCAAAAGCATCAATGAGCGCTTCGGCATGGAAATCAGCGAGCAGAATCTCTTCATGACCGCTGGTGCCGCTGCTGCCTGCACCATCTGCTTCAAGGCACTCTGTGAGGCGGAGGATGAGTTCCTGACCTTTGCCCCCTTCTTCCCGGAGTACCGCTGCTTCGTGGAGTCCGTGGGTGGCAGGCTGGTTGTGGTGCCCGCCAAGACGGAGGATTTTCAGATTGATTTCGAGGCCATGGAAAAATGCCTCACGCCCCACACCAAGGCTGTCATCGTGAACTCTCCCAACAACCCCAGTGGAGCGGTGTATTCCGAAGAAACCATCAAGAAGCTGTCTGAGGTGCTCAGGGGCAAGGAAAAAGAATACGGACATCCCATCTTCCTGATCGCTGACGAGCCGTACAGGGAGATTGCCTATGAGGGCTTCACGGTGCCTTATATCCCAAAGTTCTACGACAATACTCTGGTCTGCTACTCCTACAGCAAGTCCTTCTCCCTGCCTGGTGAGCGCATAGGCTATATCATGGTGCCGGACACGGTGGCAGACTTCCAGCAGGTCTATGGTGCTATTGCAGGTGCGGCCCGCGTCCTGACCCATGTGAATGCGCCCTCCCTCTGGCAGCTGGTCATTGCCCGCTGTGCCGGACGTCCCTCTGATATCAGCACCTACCGCGAGAACGGGCAGATGCTCTACCAGGGCCTCATCGAGGCAGGCTTTACCTGCGTCAAGCCCCAGGGTGCTTTCTACCTCTTCCCCAAAGCGCTGGAGGAGGACGATTACGCCTTCTGCGAAAGGGCCAGGAAGTACGGTCTGCTGCTGGTGCCGGGCACGGACTTCGGCTGCCCCGGCTACTTCCGCGCCGCCTACTGCATCAAGACCGACACCATCCGCCGCTCCCTGCCGCTCTTCAAGAAGCTGGCAGAGGAGTATAAAAAATAACGAGTAAGAACTTGTTCTTCCTCGTTGAAACACTGATTGGAAGATTTTGCCTACGGCAAAATTTGAACAATGGTGTTATGATAATATAACTGTTTTCTGTACCGCCCTTTACAAGAGGGCGGTTTCTTTATATCATATAGAAATAGTTTTTGCGTTTCAATAATTTGGAGGTATGTGAGTTCCATGGGAAAGATAATCGTCATTGGCATTGCAGGCGGCACAGGCAGCGGGAAGACTACCATCACCAGGAAGCTGGTGGAGAATTTTGGTGACCAGGTGACGGTGATTTACCACGACAATTACTACCGGGCTCATCACGATATGCCTCCCGCCGAACGGGCCAGGCTGAACTTCGACCATCCGGACGCCTTTGATACGGAGCTCATGCTGGAGCATCTGACCGCCCTCAAGAATGGGGAGGCTGTCGAGTGTCCCGTCTATGACTATTCCATCAACGACCGCAGCGACAAGACCATCATCGTGAAGCCTTCCCGGGTCATCGTGGTGGAGGGCATCATGACCTTCCATGAAAAGTGCCTGCGGCAGCTTATGGACATCAAGCTCTTCGTGGATGCTGACGCCGATGTAAGGATCCTGCGCCGCATCATGCGCGACGTGCGGGAGCGGGGCCGTCAGCTGGACGGCATTATCCGGCAGTATCTTGAGACTGTGAAGCCCATGCACGAGGCTTTTGTGGAGCCTTCCAAGCGTTATGCTGACATCATCATCCCCGAGGGCGGGGAGAACAAGGTGGCCCTGGAAATGGTCATGAACCGGGTGCAGTTCCACCTGAATGAGGGGGCCAAGGCTTGAGGTTTGGCTGCTTCTGAAATTTTTTCAAAAAAAGTAAAAAAAGGTGTTGACAGCAGATAACCATCTGCGTATAATAATACATGTCGCTGAACGAAAGCGACAAGAAAGTTGGAACGGCCCCATAGTTTAGTTGGTTAGAACGCCGCCCTGTCACGGCGGAGGTCAGGAGTTCAAGTCTCCTTGGGGTCGCCACTATTGCGGAAATAGCTCAGTGGTAGAGCACCACCTTGCCAAGGTGGGGGTCGCGAGTTCGAGCCTCGTTTTCCGCTCCATATTGCGGAAATAGCTCAGTGGTAGAGCACCACCTTGCCAAGGTGGGGGTCGCGAGTTCGAGCCTCGTTTTCCGCTCCATACCGGCGACATAGCCAAGTGGTAAGGCCGAGGTCTGCAAAACCTTTATCCCCAGTTCGATTCTGGGTGTCGCCTCCAAGTGAGTGCAAAGCCTCCCGTAAGGGAGGCTTTTTTGTCGTACAAGAAACAATTTCCTTTTTTCAGGAGGAAATGGACATTTAATCTAGAATATGTGCGCCGAGAGGACAGATGTTGAACCTGCCTTTTCGGTGCATTTTTTTACGTGATAGGTGGAGGAAGGAGTGTGCAGGGCAAAGATGGAGACAACAAAGGCAAAGCTAAGAGATGCTTATCGAAGACTGAAGAGAGATTGCGGCATCATGCGCCGGAGCACAGCAAGGAAGGAGGCTGGTGGGGGAGAACGGCAGCAGGGCTTCAGTATGCTGGCAGTGCTGATTGCCGTCCTTATTGTAGGTACCATGGCCACGGTGGCAGTTCCCCGCTTCAATGCGGCTCTGGCCACTGCCAACACGACCAAGATCAAGGCCGACCTGTCTGCCATAGATACTGCCATTGCCCTTTACAGCATTGACAAGGGCAAAGAGCCTGACACCATGGACAATCTCAAAGATTATCTTGAGGATTATCAAAATATAAAGCCTCCCACGGGAAAATGCAATGTCAAAGGAGCAGTGACGGATGTTCCCGGAACGGCGTACAGCATTTCCAAGGAGAAAAGTGAGAGGATGCAGGCGCATCTGGGGGAGAATACGGTTTATGATTTCGGCAACGGGAAGTGAAGCTGATGAAAGGCCTGAGGATAGGTTTTTATCAGCCCCTTGATGTGCGGTTGTTGAGGAGGCACTGCCCGGCAATTCTCCTTTTATCTTGTCTGTGTCTGCCCTGGCTGCTGTTTTTGCCAGAGGGGAAGATGAGAGCAGCAGGGAGTCTTTTTGCTGTGCTTTTGGTTCTGCTGGCTGTACTGGACAGCTGCTATGGCTTTTTGTATGACCGGCTTTTGCTGCCCTTGGGGGCAGCGGGTTTTGGATTGGAAGTTTTCGGGGTGCTGCCCCATGGCGTGACTGAGGCCTTGGCGGCAGCAGCGGCGGCAGGCGGGCTTTTCTGGGGGCTGCGCTGGCTGAGCCGGGGCGGCCTTGGCCTTGGGGATGTGAAGTTTGCAGCGGTGCTGGGGCTCTGGCTGGGCCTTCGGGGCGTGGCGGTGGCAATGGCCCTGGCTGTGCTGATGGGAGGGTGCCTGGCGGTTTTCCTGCTTCTGCGGGGCTGGAAAAGCGGGGAGGCTTTGCCCTTTGGTCCCTTTCTTTCCCTGGGGGCTTATGCTGCCTACCTTTTTGGTGATATTATCTGGCAGTGCTATTGGGAAATGATATTATGATGAACAGAGCAGGGGAAAGAGGCATGGCAGCGCTGGAACTGCTGCTCCTGCTGGCAGTATTGGGGCTGGCAGCACGCTGGGCTATGCCCAATGCCTTGCGCATCTATAAGTACAGTGCGGTCAGGTACGAGGCGGAGCTGCTGCTCAGTGAGCTTCGCTATGAGCAGATGCTGGCCCGTACAGCTGCGCAGAATCTGGCTGCGGACGGCAGCACGGCCATTGCCTCCACCCGCCCGTATATCCTCTTGACGGGGACGGGGTATCGTGTCTATCGGAGCAGGTATGAGGTCAAGCGCCACAGCTGCCTTGCCACTGTGCGGCTGAAGTTCAACGACAGCTGGGATGGCAGGGACCAGATGATTTTCTTCAATGCCAACGGCAATGTCTATCCAAATGTCACCATCAAGGTCTTTTCTTCCGGAGGCGAGGGGATTGGCTGCAAGCTGGTGCTGGATAACGCTGGCAGGTTCAGGCTGGAGAGGATTGATGCGGGTGGATAGGGAACGAGGGTTCTTCTTTCTGGAGGTGCTTGTTGCCGGGCTGGCCCTTTTGGTCATGGCTTCCTGTTTTGCCATCTATGCCAGGAGCATGGAGCTGCGGGTGGCAGATGGCTGCCGGGTGAGGGCTGTTTTCCTGGCCCGCACCCAGTTTGCTGCCGCGCAGGCAGAGGCGGCTGCCAGAGGACTGGCCCCCGGCAGCTATCCCTGGCAGGGACGGGCAGAGGATTTGCAGGAGGGCGGTATCGACTACGCTGTGGAGACAAATATAGGCAGTGAAGGCGGCATTGAGGGGAATCCCGCGGCGTACAGGGTTTCCGTGCAGGTCAAGTGGCAGGGCAGGGCTGCCAGAGGGCAGCTGGATTTGGAACGGGAAGTGGTGAGGCATGGGGCCGGAGAATAGGACAGGGGAGGCGGGGATAGCAGCTTTGGAGCTTTTGCTGGCCCTGCCGGTTTTGGCGCTTATTCTGGCGGGAGCTGCCCTGGGGGTGACTACGGCTGCGAAAAATTATCTGTTGCTGAGAGCACAGGAGGAAGTGCAGCAGGAAGTGCAGCTGGCCTTTGTGAGAGTGGTGGATGACTGCTTGATGGCAACTTCCATCAGCAAGGGCAGTTATCCTGAGTCCATCAAAATATATTCCGGAAAAGATGTGGTCAGGCAGTATTTCGTGAACCGTGACAGCAAGGGCGTGCGCAAACTGGTGGAAAACAGGGCTGCGCTGCCCATGACAGGAAATCATGCCTGGGCCATGGTCAACATCAGCGCCTTCGGTTTCGAGGAGGTGGACAGCATCGGCAGGCCTGGGCTGTACAGGATCTGGCTGGAAGGGCAGAGCACGATGGCAGGCACTTCGCCGTACAGGCTCACCACAGAAGTTTATATCCCTCCTGAAAAAGGGGAGAAAGAGCATGGCAAATGAGGGAGAAAGAGGGGCGGCTGCACTGTTGGCTATTTGCGCCATGACGGCGGTGCTCTGGCTGGCTATGGGGCTGCATGCGGCAGTGGAGTACGGCACCAGGGGCAGTGAGGAGTTCATACAGGAATCAAGGCTGCGTCTGGCAGCAGAGGGCCGGGTGGAAATGCTGGCCAGGGAGATAGAGCGCTGCCCTGCTGCCGTGGACGGCCTGCCCAAGGGGAAGTGGCAGCCTTATGGAGGAGAGTACAGTGACCAGGGCATTCAGGTGACAGTGAGCCTCAGGCATATTGCCTGCACACAAGGAGAAGAAGGGGAAGATATTTTCCTCAAGGCCTGGGCAGAGCCCGGGGAAAAGGAGAAGTGGAGCAAGGGGAAACTTGTGTGCGGCTGGCTGCACAGAAAGGAGGAGAGCTGTGTTTGGCGGGGCTGGAGATCAGTGGAAGAATGAGTGGCAGGAGAAGGCCGGGCGAGCCTTGTCAGGGCTGAAAGACATGGTTTATGCCCGGGGCGGCACATATTTGGGTGTTTATGGCGGAGAGGAGGAGATCTCTTTCCTGGAATTGCGGCAGGAAGATGGTGCCTGGCGCATAGGAAGGCAGGCTGAGGAAAAATGGCAGAGGCCGGAGGATTTTTCAGAGATGGCAGAGCTGCTGGCGGAGCGCACAGCCCAGCGGCTCACCAGGGAGGGCTGGCAGGATCTGCCCCTGGCCCTCTGCCTGCCTGAAAAGTGTTTCCTCTGTCATTTGTTTCCTATTTCGGCGGCCATTCCCCTTCCTGAGCAGCGCACTGCTGCCTATTGGGAAATGGACAGGTTTTTGCAGGATTGCGGCCTGTCGCCGGAAATGGTGAAGTGCATATCGCTGCCTTTGCCTGACAGGACAGATATGGTAGAGGCGCTGGCCCTTGAGAGGGAAAAAATCAGCATGCTGGAGGATGCCTTTGGGAGAAGGGGCTGTTACCTGGCCGGTCTTTACCCGGAGACGCCTGTTTTGCTTGAGTGCCAGTCTGGAAGCTGTGGCTGGCAGATAGGGGAGGCAGAGATAAGTCCGGCGGCTGAGGCCGGGGGCGCAGAGGAGCATGAACGCCGACCTCTTTTTGCCGCGGCTGCCCTGGCAGGACTGGGACGTCAGGGCTGGCCGGAGAATCTTTTGGAAGATAAGGGGGAGGTCAATGGCTGGAACTATGAGGGCATAGGCAGGGCAGCGGCAATTTTGACGGGAGTTTTGCTGATCCTCTGTCTGAGCCTTGACCTGGGAGAGTTTTTTCTGACTTCCCGGGCAGCAGAGGAGGCAGGGAGGCAGCTGGCAGAGCTTGAGCCTGCCCGGCAGGCGATGGAAGCTGACAGGAAGATGATTGCGGCGGCAGAGGTGAAGGAAGCGTGCCTGGGGCGGCTTACGGAAAAGTCCCGCCCTTTGGACAGCCTGCTTATCCACCTAGGTACAGTCACCGTGGAAGGTGCCTGGCTGACAGAGGTGGATTGCACGGAGGAAAAGATTTTGCACCTCAGGGGGGAGGCTGTGGATTACAGCGCTTTGGGGGAGTTCCTGGAGGCTTTTGAACGGGATAGGGATTTTTTCTCTGCTGTGCCTGTGCTGGAAGAATCCCGGCAGAAGGAAGGCCTGGTGGAATTCCGGCTGAAGATGGAGATGGGAATATGAGGGCGGAGGAAAGACTGAAACTGATTGTGGCGGCAGGGGCGCTGCTCCTGTGTATTTTTTATTTTCTCGTGCATGCTCCCTTGCAGGAAAAATGTCGGGAAAATGAGGAGGCGGCGCTGCAGCTCCGGGAGGAAAAAGTGGCTGTGCAGAATTTCCAGAACGCCCATCTGGACCAGGCTGCCTATAAAGAGGAACTGGCAGAACGACTGGCGCGGGCAGATAAGGCCCTGCCCGCCCACCTGAGCCAGGGTGAGTTCCTGAACAGGCTCCAGGCTGATGCCTTTGGCGCAGGGCTGAAGCTGGAGGAAGCCCTGCCACGGGAGCGGCAGGCCGTGGAGGAGCACTGCGTGGCTTTGCCTGTGCAGCTCAAGGTGGCAGGTGATTACTTTGAGCTGCTGGACTTTTTGCAGAGGCTCAGGAAGGAAGATCGGTTTTATCAGCTGAAGCAGATCAAGGTTGATGCCAAAGAAGGGGCGGGCAGACTGGAGGCCGAAATGCTGCTGGTGATGTTTGCAGAAGAAATTTAAGGCTGTTTTAAGTTTACAAATTTGCAACTATAACTTTGTAAAATGCTTGATTTATATAAGCCTATATCGTACACTATAGACAACTGATTATTCGTAGTATAACGAGGTGTAGGTATGAGCGAACTGCGTTTCATGACGGCAGGGGAGTCACATGGCCCCTGCCTGACGGCTATTTTGGAAGGACTGCCTGCGGGGCTGAAGCTTTCGGAGGAGAATATCAACCGTGATCTGGCGCGGCGCCAGCAGGGCTATGGCCGGGGCGGCCGCATGAAGATCGAGACGGACAGGGTGGAGGTCACCAGCGGCGTTCGTTTTGGGGAGACTTTGGGCGGTCCCATCACCCTGCGGGTGGTGAATGCCGACCACGGCAACTGGGGAGGGCGCATGGCGCCTTTTGGGGAACCTGAAGGAGAAAAGGTGACGGCAGCCCGCCCGGGTCATGCAGATCTCACCGGGGCGGCCAAGTATGCCCGTGAGGACGTGCGGGATATATTGGAGCGCTCCAGCGCCCGGGAGACCACCATGCGGGTGGCGGTGGGAGCTGTGTGTAAGGAGCTGTTGCGCGCTTTGGGCATGGAAATTGTGTCCCAGGTGACAAACATTGGCGGCGAGGCCGTGGATGAGGCCAAAGTCGACCGCAAGGCCCTGGGCAAGGACAATGGCTCTGAGCTCAACTGCTATGACAGTGAGGCCGAGGAGCGCATGAAGGCGAAGATCGACGAGGCCAAAAAGGAAGGGGACACTCTGGGTGGAACCTTTGAAATCATCGTGCGGGGGGTGCCTGTGGGGCTGGGCAGCCATATCCAGTGGGACAGGCGCCTGGATGCCCGTCTGGCGGCTGCCCTCATGTCCATACAGGCCATCAAGGGCGTGGAAATCGGGGCAGGCTTCAAGTGTGCTTATCTGCCCGGCAGTTTGATACATGATGAAGTCTTTTTGGACAGCGAGGGGCTGCCCTGCCGCAAGACCAACCGGGCCGGCGGCCTGGAAGGGGGCATGAGCAACGGGGAGGAAATCGTCCTCCGGGCTGCCATGAAGCCCATTCCCACCCTGATGCAGCCTTTGCAGTCCGTGGATATCGAGAGCCATCAGGCCGTCATGGCCTGCAAGGAGCGCAGCGACACCTGCGCCGTGTCCGCAGCTTCCGTGGTGGGAGAGGCCATGACCGCCTTTGTGCTGGCCCAGGCTGTCTGCGAGAAATTTGGTTCCGATGCCCTGGTAGATGTGCAGGCGGCCCTCTCCGCCTACAAGGAGCGCCTGAGGAAAGAGTGGGTGGCAGGATGAAGAACATTGTACTGGTAGGCTTCATGGGCACGGGCAAGACCAGCACCGGCAAGGTGCTGGCCCAGCGGCTGGGCAAGGCCTTCATCGACATGGACAGCCGCATTGAGGAGGAGCAGGGCACGACTATCCCTGAGATATTCGAGACCAAAGGCGAGGCGCATTTCCGCCAGCTGGAAAAAGAACTTGTGAAAAAGATTTCCCAGCGGGCCAATGCGGTGGTTTCCACCGGGGGCGGCACCATCAAGGACCCGGAAAATGTGAAGCTGCTGAAGCAAAGCGGCTTGATTGTCTGCCTAACTGCCTCCCCTGAGGTTATTTTGGAGCGCACCGAGCGCAAGGGAGAGCGCCCCGTGCTGGACGGCGCAGATGAGGGGGACAGGCTGGCGGCTGTCAAGAAACTGCTGGCAGAACGTGAGCAGTTCTATCGTCAGGCGGATTACTTCATAGATACGGGGGAGCTCTCCCCTTTGCAGGCAGCAGAACGCATTGTCCACACGCTGAAGACCAGGGGGGAACTGCATGGGTGAGATACAGAGGAAGGTCCGGGTGGAACTGGGCCCAGACAGCTACGATATAGTCATAGGCAGGAACCTCCGGCAGGAAGTGCAGGAATTTGTCAGGGGAGCGGGCTTTTCAAGCAAGGCGCTGCTGCTTACCGACAGCAATGTGGGCCCTGTCTATGGGGAGAAAGCAGTCAGCTGGCTGGCTGAGGCGGGCCTTGAGGCCACCCTGGTCACCGTGCCTGCAGGAGAAAGTTCCAAGTCCCTGTCGGTGGCGGAAACAGTTTATACGGAGTGCATCAAGGCGGGACTGGACCGCAAATCTCCCGTCTTTGCCCTGGGGGGCGGCGTGGTCGGTGACCTAGCTGGCTTTATTGCTGCCACCTATATGCGGGGGGTGCCATTCGTGCAGCTGCCCACCAGCCTCCTGGCACAGGTTGACTCCAGCGTGGGAGGCAAGGTGGCGGTAAATCATGCACTGGGCAAGAACCTTATCGGCGCCTTTTACCAGCCTAAGGCCGTCTTTATGGATCTGGAGATGATGGAAACCTTGCCTCCCAGGGAGATTTCCACGGGTTTGGGCGAGGTGGTCAAATACGGCCTTATCTACGATGCAGATTTCTTCTCTTATCTGGAAAGCCATATTGAGGAAATCCTGGCTTTGGAGCATGAATGCCTGTCCCATATCATTGCCCGGTCCTGTGAAATCAAGGCGGCAGTGGTCAGCGAGGACGAGAAGGAAGCCGGCCTGCGCCGTATTTTGAACTTCGGCCACACCATTGGCCATGCCATCGAGAAGGAAACAGGCTATGCCCGCTACAATCACGGCGAGGCCGTGGCTGTGGGCATGGTGGGAGCCTTGAAACTTTCCATTGATTCAGGCCTGCTGGCAGAGGAAGTGCTGCCCAGGACTGAAAGGCTGCTAAGGGCGCTTAAGCTCCCCGTCAGGGCTGAGGGCTGTACCGTAGATGACATGTACGAGGACATCTTCCACGACAAGAAGACCGTGGGGGGCAGGGTGGCCTGGGTGCTCATTTCTGCAATCGGCCAGACCGTTTGCAGGAGCGATGTGCCGGAAAGTGCCGTCAGGGAGGCCATGGCATACTGTCTGGCTGATTAGGGCGTGTTGATTAAATGAACTTGGCCCAGATTTATGGGGATTGGCTGTCCATTGCTAGGCGACAAACCACAGGCATAGCGGGGCTATGTCGAGGATTTGTCAACGACGCAGGGACAGTCAAGACCCGTGAAGATGGGCTGAGTGAATTAATCAACACGCCCTAGGATTGCTTACAAATTTTTTTCTGCTTCCAGATTTTTTTCCTTGAAAGGCCATTTCTTTTTTGCTATACTCATAGGGTATGTGGACGGTCCTCTGAGTGAGCCGAGAGTGGAGCTTGCCATGAACGTCTAGTGTTAGGAGGAAAAATAAATGAACATCATCGAAACTCTTGAGAAAGAACAGCTCCGTTCCGACATCCCTGCTTTCGGTCCTGGCGACACTCTGCGCGTGCATGCAAAGATCGTCGAGGGTAACCGCGAGCGTATCCAGGTGTTCGAGGGCGTAGTTATCGGCCGTCAGGGCACCGGCGTGCGTGAGACCTTCACTGTTCGTCGTATTTCCTACGGTATCGGTGTGGAGCGTATGTTCCCCGTTCATTCCCCGCGCATTGCTAAGATCGAGGTTGTTCGCCACGGTATCGTCCGTCGTGCGAAGCTCTATTATCTGCGCAACCTTACGGGTAAGGCTGCCCGTATCAAAGAGAAGCGCTAATCTGGCGCCGGATAGGGACTGCTCCTGTGGCAGTCCCTATTTGTGTTATTGGTGCTTTTTAAGGAGGAAAATAAATGAGTTCTTTAGGGGAAGAAGTCAAGGATTGGCTGATATCCATTGTCGTGGCAGTAGTGCTGGCCTTCCTGATCCGCCAGTTCGTGGTGGAGCTTTACATTGTGGACGGCCCCTCCATGCGGCCTACCCTGCAGTCTCAGCAGCGGCTGGTGGTGAACAAGTTCATCTACCGCTTCCGTGCGCCGGAGAAGGGTGAGATCTTGGTGTTCCAGTACCCCCGTGACCCCAGCCGTGACTTCATCAAGCGCGTCATTGGCGTACCTGGTGACACAGTGGAAATCAAGGACGGCAGGGTGCTGGTGAACGACCAGGTGCTCAGCGAGGATTATATCCTGGAGAAGACCCGCGGGGACTACCCCAAGTCCACTGTGCCTGAGGGCACAGTGTTCGTCATGGGTGACAACCGCAACAACTCCGAGGACAGCCGCTTTGCAGATGTGGGCTTCGTGCCCGGCGCCCTCATCAAGGGCAAGGCTGTGCTGGTGTTCTGGCCCGTAGCTGAGCTGAAGTCCCTGCCTTGACAAAGGGGAGGAATCTGCCATGAAATTCATTTCCTGGAACGTGAACGGCCTGCGGGCCTGCCTGAAGAAGGGCTTTATGGAATCCTTCCGGCAGCTGGACGCAGATATCTTTGCCCTGCAGGAAACCAAGATGCAGCCTGACCAGGCTATCCTGGAGCTGCCGGGCTACCGCCAGTATTGGAACAGCGCCGAGAAAAAGGGCTACTCCGGTACGGCGGTGTTTACCCGCCTTGAACCCCTTTCCGTTGCCTATGGCATAGGCATTGAGGAGCACGACCATGAGGGCAGGGTCATCACCCTTGAATTTGCGGATTACTACTTCGTGACAGTCTATACGCCCAATTCCAAGCGGGAGCTTGAGCGTCTGGACTACCGCATGGAGTGGGAAGACGCCTTCCGGGCCTATCTGCTGGCACTGGATGAGAAGAAGCCCGTCATCGTCTGCGGCGACCTGAATGTGGCCCACAAGGAAATCGACCTGAAGAATCCCAAGACCAACCACCGCAATGCAGGCTTCACCGATGAGGAGAGGGAGAAGTTCACAGCGCTCCTGGAGGCAGGCTTTACGGATACCTTCCGGGCCCTCTATCCCGAGAGGGAAGGCATTTACACCTGGTGGTCCTATCTGCGCAAGGCCCGTGAGACCAACGCCGGATGGCGCATAGATTACTTCGTCGCTTCGGAGCGTCTGAAGGATTCCATCAAGGACGCCACCATTCACAATGAGATTTTCGGCAGCGACCACTGCCCCGTGGGGCTGGAGCTGGACATTTAATTTGGAGGTTAGATTTTGTCAGCATTGCAAGAAGAACTTGACCGCGAGATAGGCAAGCGCCGTACCTTTGCCATCATCTCCCACCCTGATGCCGGTAAGACCACCCTGACGGAGAAGCTGCTGCTCTACGGCGGCGCCATACATCTGGCAGGCTCCATCAAGAGCCGCAAGACCCAGCGCCATGCGGTGTCCGACTGGATGGAGATTGAGAAGCAGCGCGGTATTTCCGTTACCAGCTCTGTGCTGCAGTTCGACTATCAGGGCTGCCGCATCAATATCCTGGACACCCCGGGCCATCAAGACTTCAGTGAGGATACCTACCGTACTTTGATGGCAGTGGACAGCGCCGTCATGGTGCTGGATATTGCCAAGGGCGTCGAGGCCCAGACCAAGAAGCTCTTCAAGGTCTGCAAGCAGCGCGGCATTCCCATCTTCACCTTCGTGAACAAGCTGGACCGCTTCGGCAAGGCGCCCCTGGACATCATGGACGAACTGGAGAATGTGCTGGGCATCCGTTCCTATCCCATGGATTGGCCCATCGGCGTGGACGGCCAGTATATGGGTGTCTATGACAGGCAGAAGAAGCAGATTGAGCTTTTCGCCGAGGACAGCTCCCACGGTCAGGAGGAGCGCTTCTCTGAGACCTTCGCTCCTGATGACCCCAAGGTGCGTGAGCGCATTGGTGAGGAAGCCTGGCAGGCCCTGCAGGACGACCTTGAACTCCTGAATGAGGCAGGGGAGGACTTTGACCTGGAGCGCATTGCGGCAGGGGAGCTGACCCCCATGTTCTTCGGCTCCGCCATGACCAACTTCGGCGTGCAGAACTTCCTGGAGGAGTATATCCGCCTGGCACCCACGCCTGCACCACGCAATTCTTCTGACGGCGAGATTTGCCCGGATGATGAGAAGTTCTCCGCCTTTGTCTTCAAGATCCAGGCCAATATGAACCCGGCTCACCGTGACCGCCTGGCTTTCATCCGCATCTGCTCCGGCAAGTTCGAGCGCAATATGAATGTCTGGCATGAGCGCAGCGGCAAGATGCTGAAGCTGGCCCAGCCCCAGCAGTTCTTGGCCCAGGACCGCCAGATCATCGACACGGCTTATCCCGGCGACATTGTGGGACTCTTTGACCCCGGCGTCTTCGGTATTGGCGACACCATCTGCGATGAGGGACACAAGTTCAAGTTTGCGGACTTCCCCGTGTTCCCACCCGAGAAGTTTGCCCGTGTGTCTGCCAAGGACACCATGAAGCGCAAGCAGTTCGTGAAGGGCATCGAGCAGCTGACTCAGGAAGGCGCCATCCAGCTCTTCCAGCAGGCCGGCGCAGGCACCGAGTCCTATATCGTAGGCACCGTGGGAACCCTGCAGTTTGAGGTGCTGGAGTACCGCCTGAAGAACGAGTACAACGTGGATATCGTCATGAATATGCAGCCCTACGAAGTGGCCCGTTGGCTCACCTTCGAGGACGAGAGGGAAGTCACTCCCGAAAGCCTCAAAGGCGCCGACCGGGGCATGTTCGTCTACGACAGGCATAACAATCCCGTGCTGCTGGTGAACAACGAGTGGGCTCTTGGCTGGATCAGGGACAACAACCCCCAGCTGGAACTGCACCCCGCACCTGTGGGCAGGAAGCAGATTCTCTGAGCAGGAACAAATATTGGACAAACAAGTCTGAAAATGATAGAATGATAGCAGGAGAGCGTTAGATACGCTTTGAAGCCCCCGGGTTTGTGTATTGCCCGGGGGCTTTTTTAGTAAACGCGATAAAAGATGTTGACCTCCACCGCTTGCGGGGGAGGGGGACCACCGAAGGTGGTGGAAGGGGGAATGCGGGGACGAACTATGCTCTTCGAAGTCGCTTCACCTCTTCGCCCCTTCCACCAGCTACGCCGGTCCCCCTTCCCCGTTTCACGGGGCAGGTAAGACCTAAAATATTATTGCGCTTACTATAGTCATTTGTCTATCGACAAATACCCATATTTGAGTTATAATCATCCTAACGGTTTACTGCCGTGGCGTTATTTCTTTAGAGGAAAATTAAATGCTGGATGCGTTGGGTAAGGAGTGTTTGGCGTGAAGCTGGATAGCCTGAAGATCGTTCTGGCCTGTTTGGCGGTATTTCTCTTCAGCTGATTCGTGGATGGATCTTTTGAAGGCAAAGAAGCAGGGCTGCGTTGGTGCGGCTTTGCTTCTTTTCTTTTTTAGAAAGCATTTGCTGATAGATGGGGGAGCCGGCAGGAATCTGCTGTGTTCGGGGAGAATATAAAAAAGGATGTACAGCAGAGAGGGGAGTTGTATATATGGCAGCAGAAGAAACCTTGATCATAAAACCAAAAGTCAAAATAAAAGTTTTCGGCGTAGGCGGCGGTGGCAACAGCGTCCTCATGCGCATGGGACAGCACAACGACCTGGATATTGAGCTGATAGCTGTGAACACGGATGCCAAGCAGCTTTCCCTGGTCTCACAGGAGGGAGTGAAGCCTTTGCAGATAGGCGAGGCTCTCACCCGGGGGCGGGGAACCGGCGGCAGTGTGGAGTTGGGAGAGCAGGCGGCGAAGGAAGCGGAAAACCGTCTGCGGGAGGCCATGAGCGGAGCTGACCTCATCTTCATCACCGCAGGCATGGGCGGCGGTACCGGCACTGGGGCTGCTCCTGTAGTGGCGCGGCTGGCCAACGAATTGGGGATCCTTTCCGTAGGTGTGGTGACGGTGCCTTTCAGCTTTGAGGGCAGCCGCAAGAAAAAGCTGGCCATGGAAGGCGTAGTCAAGATGCAGTCCCAGATGGATGCCCTGATTGCCGTGGAAAATGACAATCTCATGAAGCTGCCGGAAAACCGGCGCATGTCCATGGTGCAGGCCTTTGTCTGCGCGGACAACATCCTGAAGCAGGCTATCAACTGCGTGGCAGAGCTGATTCTCACCACCGGTGTCATCAACGTGGATTTTGCGGATGTCACCACCATTTTCCGTCAGAATCCCAGCAGTGATGCCCTCCTGGGGATTGGCAGCAGTCCCCGCAGTGCGGTGGAGGCAGTGAAGCAGGCCGTGGAAAGCCCTCTTATCAACAAGAGCCTCAAGGGGGCCCGGGGGGTTATCATCAATCTTACGGGCGACGAAAGTCTCAGCCTTTACGATGTGGACGATGCTACCCGTTACATTTACGAGCATACGGATCCTGATGTCAATATCATTCTGGGAACGGTTATAGATGAGGCAATGGATGGCACTGTCCAAGCTACTATCATCGCTACAGATTTTGCAGACAGCATGCCTTTGAAGGCTCCTACAGTGAAGGTGCCGGAAAGCAAGGTCCAGGCACCGCCCAAGGAGGCAGCCTTCTCTTTGGAGACGCCTTCCTTTATGGTCAAGCCTCCAGCAGCACCGGAGTTCAAGAGCCAGGGGGCTTTTGCCATCCCGGCATTCAAGCTGGCTCCTGATGATTTGGAAAAAAAGTGATGAAGTTGATGCTTGTCTGTTGCATCTTTGGCGGCGGCCGCCCGGCTGCCGTCTTTTCTAGTTGAGGGTTTCAGGAGGCCTTTATGAGCGAAGAAGTACATGAATTTTCACGTTTGGAACTGTTGGTGGGAAGGGATGGCTTGCGGAAACTCAGCGAAGCCAGGGTCCTGCTCTTTGGCCTGGGAGGCGTAGGTTCTTATGTGGCAGAGGGATTGGCACGTGCAGGTATTGGCAGCTTCCTTCTGGTGGACAATGATACAGTGAGTATTTCCAACCGCAACCGCCAGCTGCCTGCTCTGGCCTCTACGGTGGGACGTCTGAAGACTGAAGTGGTGGCAGAGCGCCTGAGGGATATCAATCCTGCAGCCAGGGTGGAAACCAGGGAAATGTTCTACCTGCCGGAGAAGGCTGAGGAGTTTTTTGCAGAGGCGGGAGAGATTTCCTATGTGGTGGATGCCATCGATACCATCACAGCGAAGATTGACCTGGCCTGCCAGTGTGAGCGACGTGGCATTCCCTTGATAGCCAGCATGGGCACGGGAAATAAACTGGACCCTACCCGCTTCGAAGTGGCAGACATTTACGACACCAGTGTGGATCCTTTGGCCCGGGTCCTGAGGAAAAAGCTGAAGGAAAAGGGTGTCAAAGGGCTGAAAGTGGTATACTCCCGGGAGCAGCCCCTCCCTGTGAGTGCGCCCGGGGAAAATCCGGATGGCACTCCCCGCCGTGCTGTTCCCGGCAGCATTTCTTTTGTGCCTTCTGTGGCAGGACTGATCATAGCAGGTGAAGTGGTGCGGGATCTGTTGGGAATGGAGAGGACTTCCCGATGAAATATGTGGACTTCATGGGCAGGCTGCAGGGGGCAGAGCTGCCTCATATTTTTCTGCTGGCAGGTGAAGAAAGGTACTATGTGGACAGAGCCTGCCGGGCCATTTTGCGGCGGCTGGGGGTGGACAAGGAGGATTCTGCCGAAGCGGTGCAGAAATTATCCGGAGATACAGGCCTTGATGTGCTTATGGGCAATATTGAGACAGCGCCTTTTTTTGCGGATAAGAACGTCATCTGGGTGCAGGATACAGCCCTTTTCAGGGCCGTCAAGGCAGAGGGTAGCAAGGAAAGAGAAAAGCAGCTGGAAAAGCTGATGGCTCTCTTTGCGGATATGCCTCCCTATAGCTATGTGATTTTTACTTCCCGGGAAAAGGCAGACAAGCGGAAGAAAATCTGCAAGCTGGCAGAAAAATATGGGCTGGTGCTGGAGGCAGAGCCTGTGCGGGCCTGGAATATTGACGAATGGCTGCGGGGCAAGCTCCATGAGATAAAGAAGGAGCTTGCTCCGGAGGCTGCCGCTTACTTCCACGGGGCAGTGAGCCTCATGCAGCCTATCTCCCTGGAATTCCTGGATCAGGAGTTTGACAAACTTTCCATGTATACTCAGGAGCGGCGCATTGCCCTGGCTGATTTGAAGCAGGTCTTTGCCTCCCTGCCGGAGATTTCCAATTTCGCCCTGCTGGATGCAGTGAGCAGCCGTCAGGCAGGCAAGGCGTTGTCACTCTTGAAGCGGCAGCTGCTGGAGGGCACATATTTCACGGTCATATTGGCTCTGCTCACCCGCCATGTGAGGCAGCTGTGGCAGGCCAGGGAGCTGATGGCACAGGGAATAAGGGGCAAGGCTCTGGCTGGTCCTCTGGAGCTGAACCCCTATATTGCTGAAAAGCTGGGGCAGGCGGCAGAGAAGTTCCCGGAAAAGGTATTGAAGGCTGCCATGCTGGAGCTTATTGATGCGGATTACAAGCTCAAGACGGGGCAGGCCGGAGAGGAAGTTTTGGAACACGCCATTATTCTCCTCTGCCAAAGGCAGAGGTCTTGAAAGCAGAATGGGGTTGAATTTTTGTGGCAGGCAAGCTGAATGAAAAGGTGCTGCTGACGGGCAGGCAGGTTTTCTGGCAGGATACCCTGCAGCGGCTCTTTGCCAAGGAGGGCTGGGATTTTTACGTCCTGACAAAGGATTTCCCAGCTCCGGAGGAAGTCTTCCGCATCCATAATGTGCCTGTGGTGCTTTATGTGCTGGACAGTCAGGCGGAGCCAAAGTCCTGGGCGCCTGAATTGAATGAAATACTGGCCATGTGCCGTGAGCATGGTGTGAGGCGGTTTTACCTGCTTGAATCCCTGGAAATGCCTGAGGCACGGTTGGAGCTGTCAGAGAAGATCGCTTCCGCCTGGCGGGGGGGCGAGATGACGGTTTCCTTCCTGCGCCTGCCGGAAGTCTATGGTCCGGGAGCTGCGCCGGAGGACGGGCTGGCAGCTGACTGGCTGGAAGCATCCCGGCGGGGAGAGAGCCGTACGGGCTTCATGGAAACAGAGGAGAAGAGGGAGTTCCTCTATGCGGATGATGGGGCTTATGCCATCTTCAGGACCATCGCCCGTGATTTTGCAGGGGAGTCGCTGGATATCGTCACCGGCCAGCCCGTCAGCGCCAAAGAACTGGCCAGAACCATCGGAGAGGTGACGGGAAAGCCCTTAAGCTTGTCTGTAAGTGAGGCTTCCTTCGGAGGCAGGCTGCCAGACAGCAGCCTGGTGCGGGCAGAAATCGGCTGGAGTCCCAGGTACAGCCTGAAGGACGGACTGGCCATGGCCTATGAGGCACTGCAGGATGAGGGCGAGTCGTGGCAAAGGTCAGCCCGTCGGGACAGGCGCATCAATCAGCTGCGGGGATGGAAGGAAAAATTAGTTCCCTATGCGGAAAATCTTGCCGGCGCCCTGCTGATGGCAATAGCTGCTCATTTCCAAGGCGGCACTACTGTCAATCCTGCTATTTATTTCGATCTGAATTTTGCCTATATCGGAGCTATGGGCATACTCTACGGCAAAGGCCAGTCCCTGATTGCCATGGTGTTTTCTTCTGTCATACTTTTGGGCGTGCTCCTCAGGGCAGGAGCAAATGCAGTGGCGCTCATGTATATGCCTGAGCATCTGCTGCACTTTGTGGCCTATCTTTTCGTGGCGGTCGTTACCGGCTACTTTGCCGATGCCAGGGCTTTTGAGAGGCAGAGCAATGAGTGGCATGCGGAGCAGGCCCGGGAGCGCTATGATTTCCTGCGCTCTCTTTACGATGAGTGCGTAGTGGTGAAGGACAGGCTTTATCGCCAGATTGTGAATTCCGATGACAGCATAGGCCGCTTGTACAGGATCATCCGTTCTCTGGACAGTGTAGCAACAGAGAATCTTTTCACCCAGGCCGCCGGAGTTACCACCCAGGTCATGGGGGTTGAAGATATTGCCGTCTATGTCCTCAGCAAAGATGGATACTACCTGAGGCAGAAGGTGAGGAAGGGGCGCCTTGCCTTTCAGCAGCCGAGGTCGCTGAGAGTGGAAGAGCATGATTATCTGAAGAACCTGATTGCGGAGAAAAATGTCTACGTCAATCGGGAACTGGTGAAGGATACGCCAGATCTGGCGGCCCCTATCCTCTATCAGGGGGAGGCTATCGGGGTGGTGGAGCTCTTTGGACTGGACTTCAACAAGTGGAGCCTCTATCATCAGAACCTGTTCTCCATCACTATGCGGCTGATTTCTGCCTCCATGGGCAGAGCTTATCAGTATGAAGCCGAGGCCCAGGATAAGCGCTACTACAGTGGCACCAGGATCCTGCGGGAGGAAGCTTTCAGGGAAATATTGCAGGAGCTTATGGAACGCCGCAGGCTGCAGGGGGAAATGCCCCTTGGCATCTTGAAAGTTTCCCGGGAAGGCCGCAGCTACGAAGAATTGGACAGCATTTGCGGCAAGGTGACCAGGAACGAGGATTTCTTAGGCGAGCATCAGGGGGGGATATACATCCTGCTGCCTGATGCGGATGATAAGGTCTGCATTATGGTGATGGAACGTTTGGCCAGGGAAGGTGTCACGGCAGTGCGGGAGGAGAAGATGCTTTGATGGCTGGGCTGGACTGGACGATACTTTTGCTGGCGCATTTGCTGGCAACAGGACTCTTTCTTTTCCTGAACCTCAGGGGCAAGACCAGGCTGAGAGCTGTGGCTGAGGCGGCTATTGTCCTATGCGTGCCTGTGGCGGGGCTGGTCATCCTCTGCCTGTTCAAGCTGACAGGCAGTGTCTTGAAGCTTTGGGATCTGCACGAGGCTGAGGAGGAGGAAATGGGGGAAGCTTTCTTCATTGGGGTGCCGGTGCAAAAGGATGTGGTGCCCTTGAATGATGCCTTCCTGGTGGAGGACAAGCTGCAGAAGCGCCATTTCTTCACGGAGAGCATCAAGCAGTCCCTGGTGGAGAACCAGCAGATCCTGCGCATGGCCATGCACGATAAGGACAGGGAGATTGCCTACTATGCCGTGTCTATGCTCACTTCCCGCATGGAGAATCTGGAAGGAGAGCTTTTTGACCGTGAGACCAAGGTGCTGAAGGGTGAGCAGCAGGAGGATCTGCCTCTGCTGCAGGAGTATGCTGGGCTGCTGAAGGAATACATGGGCAACAAGAATTTCATAGATCATGTGACCTGGCGGAAGAAGCAGGAGCTATATGTGGGCATTCTGGACAGGCTTACCAGGCTGGCGGCGGATAATAAGGAATACTATCAGGAGGAAGTGGAGCAGCTGCTGCAGCTGCCGGACTACCCCGGGGCTGAGCAGGTCTGTGAGGATTTCCTGGACAGGCATCCTCGGGCAGAGGAACCGTATCTTAGCTTTATTTCTCTTTACGTGGCCTGGAAGAAGCCGGACAAATTGCAGGAGTGCCTGAAAAAACTCAAGGCGCTGCCCATAGAGCTTTCTCCGGAGGCTCTGAGGGTGATTCGATTCTGGGATAAGGGGGCGGCAAGAGTTGGATAAGCGGTATATTGTACTGCTATGTGTGCTGGTGTCCCTGCTGGCGGCCTTCTTTCAGTTCATCAGGATGGACGGCTTCCTGAAGTTCGGCGGTGAGACCAACATCCTGCCCCGGCTGCCCCAGCTGGAGAATGATGGGGAGCAGGAGAGCAGCAGGGACAGGTATCTCATCATCTACGACAATCACGATGTGTCCAGCGTCTTTGCCCGTCACCGTCTGGAGTGGCTGCTGGATCAGGAGAAGAAGGATCATTATTACGCTCTGGCTGGGGACAGCAGTTTGGAGGATTTCTCCTCCTACCGCGGTGTGCTGATTGCCACCGGGTATCTTGATAAGGTAGCATCCTGGGACAAAATCAGGTCCTATGTGGAAAAGGGCGGCACAGCTGTGTGCATGATGCGGCCTGAGAGCATTAATGACGGCGGCCTGACTCCTGCCTATCTGGCCCCCATAGGCATCAAAGCTCTGCGGGGGGAGGGGGATGTGAAGGGGATCAGCCTGCCCACGGATTTCCTGGTGGGGGGCAAGGGCTATGCCTTTGGGGATACGGCCTACAGCAGCAATACCACACTGGTGGAGCTGGAGCCGGAGGCCGCTGTGCATATAGCTTCTTATGAAGGGGAGCCGCTGTTGTGGGAGAAAAAGCTGGGGCAGGGGAAATACTATGTCTTTGACGGCATTGTCCGGGATGACAAGACCAATATCGGCCTGTTGATTTCCCTGATCAACCACTGCGGGGAGGACACTATCTATCCTGTGTTAGGCTACAAGGTCTTTTATATCGACGATTTCCCTGCGCCTGTGCCGGAGGGAAACTTTGACCGCATTTATGAGGAACTGGGGGTCAGCACGCCGGAGTTCTACCGCAATGTCTGGTGGCCCTACATGCGGGAATGCGCTGAAGAGTTCGGCCTGAAGTACACGGGGCTGATCATCGAGTCTTATGGCGACCAGGTGAAGGGACCCTTCAAGCCTCTGACGGGGCGCACTGCCCGGGACAACCTCATCATCTACGGCAGGGAGCTTTTGGATATGGGGGGGGAACTGGGCATACACGGCTACAACCACCAATCTTTGGCGCCAGAGAGCTATCAGCTGGATGATCTGGACTATGTGCCCTGGGAAAGTCAGGCAGATATGCTGGAGGCGATGAAGGAACTGCGCCGCTATATCACGGAAGCCTATCCACAGTACCATTTCCGCTGTTATGTGCCCCCTTCGGATATCCTCAGCCCCGAGGGCAAGGAGGCCATCCGGGAGGCCTTCCCGGAGGTGGATATCTTTTCCTCACTCTTTGATGGTCCCTACGCTTCCAGGGCCTATATCCAGGACTACGAGCGAAAGAACGGCCTCTATGAGATGCCCCGCACCACGGCGGGGTACTCCCCAAACGGCCAGGCCCTCTACGAGGATATCAGCATGATGAACTACATGGGCTGCTTTTCCCATTTTGTCCACCCGGATGAGCTTTATTACGAGGAAAGCGCCCATCTTACTTGGGCGGATATGGCTGAGGGGTTCAAGAAGTACATGGGCGAAATCACCACCCGCTACAGCTGGTTGAAGCCCATGACAGCTTCCGAGGCGGCTCTGGCCTTTGATGATTATCTGGATATGGACTACCGGGTGGAGCGGTCAAAGGAGAAGCTGGTTCTCACCTGCTGGAATTTCCGTCAGCCTCTGCGCTTCATACTGCGCAGCGGCAAGGTGCTGGATCATGCTGAGGGGGCGGAGGTCACGAAGATTGGCGACGAAGCTTATCTTGTGGAGGCTTCAGAGCCCAAGTCCGTGATTTATTGGAAGGAGGAGCCTTGATGAGAATCTGCCTGCTGGTGGAAGGTTCTTACCCATATGTGGTGGGGGGCGTTTCTTCCTGGGTGCAAATGCTCATGGCGGGCATGCCGGAGCATGAGTTCTTCCTCTACTCCATTGGTGCAGAGGAGAAAGACAGGGGCTGCTTCAAGTACAAGTTCCCCCCGAATGTGGTGGGCATACAGGAGGAATTCCTGGACGAAATCCTGGGGCTCAAATCCCACGGCATGGAAGAAAATGTGCTCACGCCTGAGGAATGCCGGGTGCTATATGATCTGGTGGTGGGACAGAAGCCCATCGACATCAAGGAATTGGCCTCCATCTTCCGCGGGGGCAGGCGCTTCAAGGGCATGCTGGGGATTTTCATGACCAGCGATTTCTTCGATGTGATTCAGAGAGTGTACGAGGAAAAGTACAGCTATCTGCCCTTTACGGAGTTTTTCTGGACACTTCGCTCCATGCTGCTGCCCCTTTTCTATTTGCTGCAGCAGGAACTGCCCGAGGCGGATGTGTACCACAGCGTGGCTACGGGTTATTGCGGCGTCATTGGGGCGCTGGCTTCGGAAGTCTACCACAAGCCATTTCTGATCACGGAGCATGGCATCTATTCCCGGGAGCGGGAGGCAGAAATCATCAAGAGCGACTGGGCCAAGGGCGATTTCAAGTCTGTCTGGATCCAGTATTTCTACAATCTGGCCAAGCTGTCCTACACCTCTGCTCACAGGGTCTACACCCTCTTTGAGCATAATGCGGAGGTGGAAATGGATCTGGGCTGCGACCCGGCCAAGATTGGAGTAGTGCCTAATGGCATACGACTGGAGCGCTTCAAGGACATACCAGAAGTGGAGGACCATGATGGGCCTTTCCGTATTGGGGCAGTAGTGCGGGTGGTGCCCATCAAGGATGTGGTGACGCTGCTGAGGGCTTTCTTCCTGGTCAAGCAGGAAATGACGGATGCGGAACTCTATGTCATGGGCAATGTGGAAGAATCCCCGGAGTACTATGACCTGTGTATGCAGACGGTGGAAATGCTGCAGATGGAAGATGTCCATTTCACCGGCTCCGTGCAGGTGACAGAGTATCTTCCCAGGATGGACCTGATGGTGCTGTCCAGCATCAGCGAGGGGCAGCCCCTGGCGGTGCTGGAGGGGCAGGCGGCCCATAGGCCTTTCGTCACTACGGATGTGGGCTGCTGCCGGGAGCTTATCTACGGTGCTTCCGATGACAAGCTGGGCACTGCGGGAGCCGTGGTGGCGCCCATGGATTTTGAAGCCATGTCCCGGGAAATACTGCGGCTGGCCAGGAATTACCCGCTGCGCAGGGAAATGGCCCGCATTGGCTACGAGCGGGTATGCAGGATGTATACTTATGACATATTCATAGAGAGTTACAAGCAGATTTACAAGGAAGCCGGGGAGGCAGGAGCAAGATGGCAGGGGTAGGTTTTGAACTCAGGAAACTTTTCCAGGCGAGAACCATGACGGGCCATGTAAAGGCTTATTCGTATTCTGCCATCATCACTGCCGGACCTTTTGCCCTGATGACGGGCATGGTGCTGGCTGTGCAGATGCTGTTCTCTTATTACGAAATAGGGGAGGAAGCCGGTCAGATTTTCGTGGGGGCGGTGGTGTATGCCTTTGTCTTTTCCCAGGTACTGTCCAGCGGCTTTACCATGGTGCTTACGAGATATCTGGCTGACTGCCTGTCAGTGCATCATTATGAGGATGTGACCGCCTCCTTCTTTGGTCTGGGCTCCATCCTGACGGTGCTGGGGGCGGCAGTATCGCTGGCCTTTTTCTGGGACAAGCCTTTGGATTTCGTGACCAAATTCCTGTCTTATCTGTTTTTTGCCCTGTTGCTGCTGGCCTGGGCAGAGAGTGTCTATCTGTCGGCTGTGAAAAAGTTCAAGGGCTTGCTGCTGAGCTATCTGACTGGTGTGATGCTGGCCATTTTCCTCGCTTGGGCCTTCCTTCATTGGCAGCTGCTGCCGGCTGAACAGTGCGGCCTGCTGGCGGTGGATGTGGGCATGACTTTAGTGGTGCTGCTGTTCCTGCTGCATATTGTGGACTACTTCGGCCTGTCCCCAGAGGGGCAGAACTTCGCCTTCCTGCCTTATCTGGAGAGGCATTGGCGTCTGTTCCTCATTTCCTTTGGCTATATGCTGGGCATCTTCCTGCCCAATATCATCATCTGGCAGGGGCCATGGAGCACCGTGGCTGGCGGGACTTTCCGCTTTGCGCCGGTGTATGATGTGGTGACCTTCTTCGCCTTTATTTCCGTGCTGCCCCTGATGATGCTGTTCGTGGTATCTGTGGAAACGGCTTTCTATGAGCGGTACAATGTGTATTTCACTCATATCACCAAGCGGGGCAATTTCCGGGAGATTGACGATGCCAGGAAAGACCTTCTGCATACCCTGTGGTTCGAAATACGCCATATCGTGGAGTTCCAGCTGGTGTCTACTTTGGTGTTCCTGGTGCTGGGAAATTATATACTGAGCAATGCGGGCATCACTTATGCCCAGGTGAATATGTACAACGTGATACTTTTCGGAGCCTTCTTTACGGGGCTGTTGCAGCTGATTTATATTCTTATGGTTTATTTTGATTATCAGAAAGATGTGCTGAGGATTTCTGCCTGCTTCTGCCTGAGCAATCTTGTGCTGGGCCTCTTGGGCTTGTGGTTCCTGGGGCCGGACAGCTATGGTTTCACTTTCTTCCTGGCAGGCCTTCTCAGCTTTGCTTTTGGCTTCTGGCGGCTGAGCCATTTCAGCCAGCGGATAAATTATTTTGTCTTCTGCTCCCAGCCTATGTTCTACCAGCCGGTGCAGGGGCCGCTTACGAAACTGGCCCTGTGGCTGTACGGTGAGAAGTATGTGGAGTTGGAGCTTTTGGGAGGTGAGCGGAAATGAGGATGAGCAGGAAAAAGCGCAGGAGGCTGGCAGAGGACAGGGAGCCGGCAGAACCCTCTGAACCCTCTTTCCGCATGAGCAGGAAGAGGCTCAGAAAAAGGCGGGAAAGCCAAAGGGCCGCCATAGTCCTGGAACCGCCTGTCTCTTTCCGTATGTCGAGAAAGCGGCTGCGGAAACTGCGGGAGGAAAGGAGGCGGGCGGTTGTACCAGATCCGCTGGAGAACTTCCGCATGACCAGGAAGCGCCTCAGACTGAAGCGGGAGGCCCAAAGGCCATCGGCTGCTGGTGCATTCTCCCTGAGCCTGCTCTTTGCTGCATCTGGCCTGGGGGAGGCTTCCTCACTTTCCACCATGCATGACGTTCCTGCAGAGTTCCAGGCTTTGCGCAATGCCAGAGAGGAGATTATCAATTATCGGGAGGCAGAGCGGAGCCTGAGAAACGCCCAGAACAATCTGCTGGAGGCAGAGCGCGCCCTGGCTGAAGCCAAAAATAACAGAGAGGAAGCAAATGAAGGGCTGATGCGGGCCAGATTGAACCTGGAAGCCGCCAAGGTGCATCTCGAGGAAATCAAGTCTGCCTTGGAAGATGCCAGGTTGGAAAGTGAGCAGCGCACTCAATTGGCGTTGGCATGCCAGCAGGCAGTAGCAGACTACCTGCCTGATATTTCTGCTCAGGAGGCTTCTGTACAGCAGCTGTCTGCTGAGGAGAACCGCATTGCTGGTGAATATGCTGCCCGTTATGAGGTCGTTGCAGGACAGGTGGACGAGCTGGCAGCCCGCATCGAGCAGGCCTGGGAAAGTGTGGACTGGCAGCAGAACCGCATTGCAGAAGTCCAGGCCATGGTGGCTGGCGTGAATGTGGAAGATCCCGTTTCGGATAACAATGCCTCTGCCTATGAAAGCCGTCTGGAAGAAATCAGTAATGCTCTTGAGCAGGAGAACGCCTTCCTGGATGAAATGAATGCTTACCTTGACGAACTGGAGGCTGCCCGGGATCAGGCGGAAGCAGCGGAGGAAGAAGCACGTGATTTGGTGAAGGACCTCACTGAGCAGCAGGCTGATGTGGAAGCAGATCTTGTTCAGAGCGAACAGGATGCGGCAGAGGCGGAGAAATGGCAGGAAGAGGCAGAGAAGGGACTGTTGGAGGCCGAAAAATACCATGCGGACGCAGGAGAGGATGTGCGAAAAGCTCAATATGAGCTGGAGCACTTTGGCGAGGGCCGTTCCTTCCAGAGCCGGTTGGAATACTACAGCTGGCATGGCCCGGAGCATGGACATCAGCTGGTGCTGGGGCAGGAGTTTTACAATAGTACCAGGAAGTACGACTTTGGCGTGAACTTTGGTTATGTGGTATCCAGTTCCGGACACCAGGAGGGTCATGACAAGGTGACTGGCATGACGGATACCCAGCTGACGGTCACTCTAAAAAATGACCACCCTGTAAATGAAGTGCATTATGAACTTGGCATCAACGTGCCCACGGGCAAGGAGGCCCATGTCAACTCCCAGCTGACAGAGGGGTTGGCAAAGTATACCTCCTTCAACAACGGCTTTATTTTCACTCCTGCTGTGGAAGTGCGTCATCGCTTCAGCGAAAAGGAAAGTGTGGCCGCCAGGCTGAGCTATTCTTTCCGGGGAGAATACCAGGTAAAGTACACAAATGGTGAGGGCCTTGAGGCCTGGGAGAAAATCTCTCCTGGCAATCAGCTGGTGCCGGAGATCAGCTATCTTTATGCCGGGGAAAAGGACCAGTACACCATCAAGGCAGGTTATACTCACAGTGGCAAAACCACCCAGTATGGCGATGTAGTTTCTAAATATCGTGATGGAGATGGCTTTGGGGCCAGATGGTTCTACAATCACGACATGACGCCTGCAGATTCCTGGCAGGCTTATGCGGCTTACAGCAGGGAGGGCAGTGCCTTTTACTTTGATGGCGGGGAGCATCCCTATAATGATGCCCTCAGCTGGCATGAGTTCGGCCTGGGGTGGCGGCATAAGTGGGAGAAGGGGCAATATGTGCAGCTGATGCTGAATTACCAGAAGGCACAGGGCAATCTCTATCGCTACAGCACGCGGGGACTGGAGTCGGAGGAGAATTATCTGTTCTCGCCCCGCAGGCTGTCTGCTACCCTTTCCTATGGGCAGAAATTAAGTGACAGGGATAATCTGGAAATAAGGCTGGAGCGATATGTCATCAGTGAAAAACATCATCGCGGTTACAACGGCTGGGGTCTGGCGCTTATGTATAACCGTTCATTCTGAAATATAAAGGAGGGCCTTCATGAAGGCATGGAAAATAGTGGCAGCAGGCATGGCTCTCCTGCTGGGGGCGGCAGCTGCTTCCAAGGCGGAGCCGGCGGTGGATTATCCTGCAGCCATGGTGGATCTGATTTGTGATCTGAAGTCATATTCTGCGGAAAAGAAGCCTGGCTTTGGCCTCCTGGGCAATGGCGGGGCGGGGCTTTTCCTGGAGATGGACGGCAACACTGGTGAGAATGTGGGGCGCCTCCTGCAGGCTTTGGACGGCATCATGACGGAGTCCATTTATTTCCGCTGGGATGTGGATAAGGGCAGGGCAGAAAAGACTTCCAAAGAAGACACAAAGTATTTTCATCAGGCACTAGCCCCTGCTTTGCAGGCAGGAATGCCTGTCTTGAGTCTTGACTATGTGGATTCCGAAGATATGGCGGCGAAGTCTTATCAACTGAATGAAGAAAAGGGGTATATCCCCTGGGCCTCTTTCCGCAGGGATTTGGATGAACTGCCAGAGGAGGCTCCTCACAGGGCAAATAATGAGGATATCAGAAGCCTCAATCAGGTGAAGAATTATCTGGTGCTCCTGAATCCGGGCAATTTTGCTTCCCGGGAGGCGTATCTTGAAGCCCTGCGGGGAACAGATTACGATTTGCTGATCGTTGACCTTTTCTATGGGGAAGACTCCCTGACAGCAGAGGAGGTCGCTTCGCTCAAGCAGAAGAACGGCGGCGGAGCTCGTCTGGTCTACGCCTATATGAGTGTAGGTGAGGCAGAGACATACCGTTATTATTGGCGGCAGGAGTGGCAGAGGCAGCTGCCTGACTGGCTGGACGAAGCCAATCCGGACTGGCAGAACAATTTCAAGGTCAAGTACTGGCGGAGGGAATGGAAGGAGCTGCTGTACGGTTCCGGGGATTCCTATCTGGATAAGATCATGGCAGCAGGCTTTGACGGCGCTTTCTTGGATGTGATAGATGCTTATTACTACTTCCTGAGCGCAAAATGATTTTTCACATGAGGCAGCAATGATAGAAATAAAATCTTTGGTCAAGCAGTTCCCCCATAAAGATAAGACGGGGAAAGAAACTTTTAAGACGGCGGTGGACAACCTTAACCTGTCCATAGGTAGTGGTGAGGTTTTTGGGCTTTTGGGCCCTAATGGGGCGGGGAAGACCACCACCATCCGCATGCTTACCATGCAGGCCAGGCCTACGTCCGGAAGCATACTTTACGACGGTGTGGAACTGGAGGGTCATGAGTTGGAGCTGAAAAGCCTGATTGGCGTAGTGCCCCAGCACGTGAACTTTGATCAGGATCTGACGGTGGGGGAGAATCTGGAGCTCCATGCCAGGCTTCACCATCTGGCTGCTGCTGAAAGAAAGCGGCGCATAGCAGAGCTGTTGGAGTATGTGGAGTTATCCGAGGTGATAAATGACGGAGTGCGGCGCCTTTCAGGGGGCATGAAGCGGCGGCTGCTGATAGCAAGGGCGCTTATCCACCGCCCCCGCATACTTTTCATGGATGAGCCTACAGTGGCTCTCGATCCCCAGGTGCGAAGGAAAATCTGGGAACTGGTGCGTCAGATGGCGAAGGAGGGCGTGACGGTTTTTCTCACCACTCATTATATTGAAGAGGCAGAGGCCCTTTGCGACAGGGTGGCTATCCTCAATAAGGGCAGACTGGCAGCGGTTGACAGCCCTGCTCATTTGCGGGATAATTTCCAGGAAGCAAATCTTGAGGAAGTGTTCCTGAAACTCACCGAGGAGAAAACAGGGAAGGGAGGAGCCTGATGGGAAGATTTTTCTCTGATGTCATTACTGTCTTCTGGCGTGATTGGATAGTGCTGAAGCGCCGCATGGTGAAGTTCATCCTCTCCCGCATGGTGGCTCCGCTCCTCTATCTGGTGGCCTTTGGCTGGGGTCTGGGCAGGAGCATTCAGGTGGAGAGCGGCAGTTATCTGGACTTCCTGGTGCCGGGCATACTGGCGCTGAACTCCATGAACATCAGCTTCAACAGCATCACTCCTGTCCATGCGGAGCGGGTTTATCACAAGAGCCTGGAAGAGTATATCATTGCTCCCATCTGCCCTGATGCCTTTGTCATTGGCAAGGTGCTGGCTTCTGTCCTGCGGGGGCTGATTTCTTCTGCCATCATTCTGCTGTTGGCTGGCGTGTTTGGCGCGCACTTGAGCTTTTCCCCGCTGTTCCTCCTGGTGCTGGTACTGAACTGCGTGGTCTTTGCAGAAATCGGATTTCTGGCGGCCATGAAGCTCAGTACCTATGAGGCTATGGCCCAGGTGAATACATATATCCTGCTGCCTATGTCCTTTCTCTGCGGCACTTTCTTCAAGACCGCGGCTTTGCCGGAGGGAATCCGGCATTTTATCGAGCTTCTGCCCCTGACCCATACCAGTACCCTCTTGCGGGCGCTGTCGGCAGGGGAGGCCATGCCCTGGCTGTCGCTTTCTGTGCTGGCGGCCTATGCTCTCCTGTGCTTTTGGCTGGGGCGCAGGGCTTTCAGGCAGCTTACCCTTTGATGTGGAAAGGAAAGAGAATTGTTCAAGAATATCATGCACCACAGGGCCTCTTCCAGTGAGGACTGTGCCAAACTGTGCTGTACGCGAATCGAAGATTTCGGGGTGAAGGTGGGACGGCTCAACATCTTCGACCATGTGAATATCCATGTGCACTGCGGCCAGCTCACGGCCCTGATCGGTCCCAATGGGGCAGGCAAGAGCACCCTGCTGAAGGCTATCCTGGGGGAAGTGCCCCATACGGGGAGCCTGAAATACGTCGATGCCAAGGGGAAGCGTACAGGCCATCCTCTCATCGGCTATGTGCCGCAATATCTGAGATTTGATGTAAGTGCCCCTACCAGTGTCATGGATATTTTCATGGCCTGCCTCTCCGATAAACCCGTCTGGTTCTGGCCGGGCAAATCCCTGCGCAGCCGGGTGGAAAAGAGCCTGCAGAGGGTGAGGGCGGCCCATCTTATCGACAGGCGGCTGGGAGCCCTCTCAGGCGGCGAGCTGCAGCGTGTGCTGCTGGCGCTGGCCCTGGACCCTATGCCTGACCTCTTGCTCCTGGATGAGCCTGTGTCCGGCGTTGACCAGAATGGACTGGAGCTGTTCTATGAAATCGTGGCGGAACTCAGGGAAAAGGAGGATATGGCTATCATCCTGATATCCCATGACCTCAACATGGTGGCCCGGCATGCCGATCAGGTGGTGCTCATGGACAAGGGCGTTGTTTCCTGCGGCACCCCGGAGGAGGTCTTTGGCGACAGCCGTACCCAGAAGATTTTCGGCATGCTGGCAGGACAGAATCTGGCAGAACTTCACAAGGTGGAGGCGGCTCATCCGGAAGATGCGGGCAGGCCGCGCAGGGAGGTGCAGGACTGATGGAAGCTATATACAGCCTGATGGACACCTGCCTGCCCTTTGCCTGGGCAGGGCATACTTTCATGAAGCACGCTTTCCTGGCGGTGCTGCTGGTGATGCCGCTCTTTGGACTGCTCAGCACCATGGTGGTAAGCAACCGCATGGCCTTCTTCTCTGACTCTCTGGGGCATGGAGCCTTCACGGGCATTGCCATAGGGGTGCTAGTGGGTTCTGTGTCGCCTTTGCTGTCCCTGATAGTCTTTTCTGTGCTGTTCGCCTTGTTTATCACCTATATCAAGAACAAGAGCTCGGCTTCCACTGATACCATCATAGGCGTGTTTTCCTCCATGGCCATTGCCGTGGGCCTTATGATCATGAGCTATGGGGGGAGCTTCAATAAATTCTCCTCCTATCTGGTAGGAGATATCCTGAGCATTGCCCCGGAGGAACTTGGGGCACTGCTGGTGGTTTTCCTGTTGGTGCTGGTGGTGTGGAGCGTTCTCTTCAACAGACTGCTGGTGCTTTCCATCAATCCTTCTTTTGCCCGCAGCCGGGGCGTCAATTCCTTTTGGGCGGAAAGCCTGTTTGCCGCCACCCTGGCGGTGGTTGTATCCATCAGCATCCAGTGGGTGGGCATCCTCATCATCAATGCCATGCTGGTACTGCCTGCGGCGGCGGCCAGGAATGTATCTTCCAATGTGAAGCAGTATCATCTGCTGTCGGTGCTGATTGCCTGGGCGGCAGGTATAACAGGTCTGATCCTGGCCTATTATTTCAACATGGCGGCAGGTGCTGCTATTGTGGTTATTTCGGCAGGGTTCTTCTTCCTGACTTTGCTATTGAAGCCATATTTTGTGAGATAGGTTTGCCACCCTCTGACTAAGTTGGGAGATGTTTTGTGAGATGAAATACTTGATTACGGGGGCCACTGGCTACATCGGCTCTATGCTGGTGCACAGGCTGGCAGAGTCCGGTCGGGAGGTCGTAGCCCTGGTGCGCAGCGTGGAGAAGGCCAGGTCTATGCTTCCTGCCAAAGCTGAGATTGTGCCGGCAGACCTGACGGACAGCAAGGCCATGGAGGACGTGGATCTCTCCTTTGACTACCTCATACATTGTGCTGCTGTCACGGCTTCAGCCGAAATGCGCAATCACCCGGCAGAGGTGACGGCCAGCATTGTGAATGCTACTCAGAATGTACTGGGACTGGCCCGCAGGGCAGGGCTTAGGAGCATGGTCTATGTTTCCTCCATGGAGGTCTATGGCAGCCTGGACTGCCCGGACGGGCACCGGGCTGGTGAGGAGGAGGCTGGTGCAGGGCAGGTGGATATCCTGGCAGCCCGGAGCTGCTATCCTTTGGGCAAGCGCATGGCGGAGAATATCTGCGCTGCCTATGCTGCTGAATATGGTGTCCATGTGAAGATCGCCCGTCTGGCCCAGACTTTTGGGCGGGGGGTACTGCCGGGGGATAACCGTGTCTTTGCCCAGTTTGCCCGCTCGGCAATGAAAGGCGAGGATATCGTGCTCCACACAGAGGGCAAGTCCATGGGGAATTACTGCGATATAGATGATGCGCTGGAAGGCATCCTGACTATTCTGACCAAGGGGCAGGATGGGGAAGCCTATAATGTGGTGAATGAAGAAAACACCATGAGCATAAGGGAACTGGCGGAGCTTTCAGCAGAAGTCCTTTCAGGGGGGCGCAGCCGGATCGTGGTGGATATTCCTGAGGGCAATCTCTATGGCTATGCAGCAGATACGGGCCTCAGGCTCTCGGGAGCAAAACTTCAGGCTTTGGGCTGGCATCCGACGAGGAATTTGAGGGACATGTTCGCTGCGTTGGGCAACAGCTTGAAATAATTGGTGAAATTCATCAATCTTTCCTTAACCTTTCTGCATTTTTCTACGATATATATTGCATGAGATATCTCTTGCCGCTATGCAGGTTCGGAGGTGGAGATGATGCTGGAAAGGATAGAAAGGGTGACCCGGGTCAAGGGAACGGAACTGGATATAGGGCGTTCCTTCAAGCGGAAAGAGGGCTATGAGGAGGAGAAGGGCAAGAAGCAGGAGTTCTCCAAGATGCTGCAGAAGGAAATGCAGAAGGAAGTGCGCCCAGACAATGACGGGGGGCCGGGGGTGCCCAGGGCTTATGCCCTGACCCTGAACTCCAAGCCCACTCATTCCCTTTATTACGATATGCAGGTGGATATAGCTAAAGCAAGGGAGCTAATTTATGGCAACAGATGAAGATTTTATGCGGCTGGCCCTCCGGGAGGCGGAAAAAGCCTATGAGCTGGAGGAGGTTCCCATCGGTGCCGTGCTTGTGGACGAGCAGGGCCAGGTGGTGGCCTCGGGGCACAATATGCGGGAAATATGGCATGATGCTACGGCTCACGCGGAGCTTATCGCCATTCAGGAGGCCTGCCGCAGACTGGGACGCTGGCGTCTTTCGGGCCTTACCCTCTATGTGACCATAGAGCCCTGCCCCATGTGTGCAGGGGCTATTGTCATGAGCAGGGTGGACCGGGTGGTCTATGGCAGCACCGATGCCAAGGCGGGAGCCTGCGAGTCAGTCTTCAATATTCCAGGCAACGAGACCCTGAACCATCGGCCGGAAATCCGGGCGGGGGTATTGCAGGAGGAGTGCGCCGGTATCATGAAACGCTTCTTCAAGGAGCGCCGGGAAAAGAAGAAAATGCTGAAACAGGCTGAATAAGCAAGGTAATTATGGGGATGACTTTCTGAGAAATCGGAGGGTTATCCCTCTTTTATTGCAGTATTCTGATTATCTGACTTTTTCTTATCTGACCTATTGACAATGAAAATGAGATAGTTTATCATAATTCTTGTATTTAATTCTCATTATTATTCTCATTATCATTTGTAACAATGTAATAAGGAGGCGTTTCTCTTGACGTTGAAGGATGGAAAAACCGGCATGACGCTCAAGATCCAGCAGATTGGTGATTCAGCTTTGAAGGAAAGGCTGATGACCATGGGGCTCATACCGGGCACGAAGGTGAAGGTGCTTCGTTCGGCTCCCCTGGGAGATCCTATTGCCATCAATGTCCGCTATTATAATCTGGCTTTGCGACGTGATGACGCTGCGCAGATTGAGGTACAGCAGGTTAACTGAGTGCCCTACAGGAAGTTGGAATCAATTCGCAAAGGAGTAGTGAAAGCAGCAAATGTCAACTATAGCAATAGCACTTACCGGCAATCCCAACACCGGCAAGTCCACAATTTTCAATGAACTCACCGGCGCCCGCCAGAAAATCGGCAACTGGCCCGGTGTCACTGTGGACAAGAAGGTGGGCTACACCCGCCACAAGGACCGTGCCATTTCCATCGTAGACCTGCCGGGGACCTACAGCATCAACGCCCGCTCCCCGGAGGAGAAAATCGTCATTGACTACCTGAAGCACAACACCCTGGACATGGTGGTGGATGTGGTGGACAGCACCAACATCTCCCGCAATCTGTTCCTGACGGTGCAGCTTTTGGAGCAGGGGATTCCCCTGCTCATCGATCTGAATATGACGGATGAGGCAGAGCGACGCGGCGTCCGCATCGATGTCAGGAAGCTGGAAGAAGTGGTGGGCATGCCTGTGGTGCAGACCGTGGGACGCAGCTCCAAGAGCGCCAAGAAGCTGCTGGATGTGTTCACTACCACCGTTATGAGCAACTATGAGGCCAGCCCCCAGGTAAAGGTTCATATCGAGAAAATCAAGGAAATCCAGCGCAGCGACCTGAGTGAGAGCGATAAGCAGGAGAAAGTCATCGAGGCCCGCTATGCCCTGATTGACCAGATCATGGATGCTGCTGTTGATATGCGGAACGTGGGCCAGTCCACTTCCGAGAAGTTCGACAAGTTCCTGGCCAACGGCGTGCTGGCCCTGCCTATCTTTTTGGCTATCCTCTACGCTGTGTTCCAGATTACCTTCACCTGGATTGGCCAGCCTCTGGCTGATGCCCTGGATGAACTTATCAATGAGGACTTCCTGGCCTGGGCCGGGGAAACCCTGGAAGCCGCTGGCGTGGCTGAGTGGATGCAGGCCCTCATCACCGATGGCATCATCGGCGGCGTGGGTGCTGTGCTGACCTTCGTGCCCCTGATCTTCGTGTTGTTCTTCTGCCTGTCCTTCCTGGACGGCACGGGCTATATGGCCCGCATCGCCTTCATCATGGATCCCATCATGCGCCGTTGCGGCCTGACGGGCAAGGGCATCATGCCCCTCATGATGGGCTTTGGCTGCGGCGTGCCCGCCATCATGGGTGCCCGCGCCCTGGATTCCAACAAGGACCGCCTCGTTTCTATTCTCATCACTCCGTTCCTCACCTGTGGTGCGAAGCTGCCCATCATGGCGCTCTTCGCCGCCATGTTCTTCCCGGATGACGCTGCCAATGTGGTCTTTGCCATGTATATCGTAGGCGTGGTCATGGCCATCATCGTGGCCAAGGTGCTGGGGGAGACCATGTTCAAGGAAGAGGGTTCCACCTTCCTGCTGGAGCTGCCTCCTTACCGCATGCCGGATATGAAGACGGTGCTCCTGGAGACCTGGGACAAGGGCAAGGGCTACCTCATCAAGGCCGGTACTATCATCTTTGCCGCTTCTGTGCTGATATGGCTCCTGTCCAACTTCAATGCCGAGGGCATGTGCGAGATTGAGGAAAGCTTCCTGGCAACCCTGGGCGGCTGGATGTCCACTCTCTTCGTGTTCCACGGCTTTGGCACCTGGGAAGCCGGTGCTGCCGTTATCTCCGGTATCCTGGCCAAGGAGGCTGTGGTATCCACCATCGGTGTGCTCTATGGCGCTGCTGATGTTTCCACTGAGGCTGAGGAGGCCGTAGAGGCTGCCGAGACCATGATGCAGACCGGCATGGCTACTTCTTTCACGGCTCTGTCTGCCATTGCCTTCATGGTGTTCTCCCAGCTCTACACCCCCTGCGTCACTGCTCTTGGTACCATCAAGAAGGAAGCAGGCGGTTGGAAGTGGATGGGCTTCTCCGCAGTCTATATGTTTGTGGTGGCCTGGTTCGTTTCCCTGCTGGTCTATCAGATTGGCAAGGTGCTGGGCTTCTGATTTTCCCTTTTGGGATAGATTGGAGTATCAATTATGTCTACCTTTATTGTAGGCTTGGTTCTGGCGGTAGCTTTGTTTTTCGCTGTGCGCCATGTGTATCGCAACTGGCGTGACGGCAAGGAAGACTGCTGTGGCAGCACCGGCGGCAACTGTAGTTGCTGCAGTGGCTGCCATGGGATGGAAAAGAAATAACGTGAAAAAGAGAGGTTCCCTGCATTGGTGGGGAACCTCTCCTTTTGTGTATGTAACCTTGTAAATATCCACATCTTAGGCTAAAATAGATATTGTTGACATTTGTAAGATACAGGAGGAGTATACTATGGAAATCATTCATACCGACAAAGCACCTGCAGCAGTGGGACCTTACAGCCAGGCCGTCAAGGCAGGCAATACTCTTTATCTCTCCGGTCAGATTGCCATCAATCCCGCTGAGGGGAAAATCGTGGCAACGACTATTGAGGAGCAGGCCGAGCAGTGTTGCAGGAATGTGGAAGCGGTGCTGGCGGCTGCCGGCACGGATATGAGCCATGTGGTCAAGACCACATGCTTCCTGGCTGAGATTGCCGATTTCAAGGCCTTCAACGAAGTCTATGCCAGGCACTTCATCAGCAAGCCTGCCCGCAGCTGCGTGGCTGTGAAAGACCTGCCTGCAGGTGCCTTGTGCGAGGTGGAGGCTTTGGCAGTGCTTTGATGGCAAAGCGCTTTCAAGGAGACTGCTGGTCTGAATTTAAGCCTTCCTGTTTCGGATATGTTGAATTATGTCTCCGTTGATGGTATAATTTTCTATATTGAAGGGTTGGAATCTATCTAACAATAGATATAGCAAGGGATGCACGAGGCACCTGAGGTAAAGGGGAACATCCGATGGAAGCAGAATCAACTATGCAGAATGCACTGGAAGATGCCTATAGTGAATTTACTGATCTCACGGATGAGGAAGTCCTGCTGGAGATCAAGGATAATAACAACAAGGCGGCACTTGACTATCTCATCAACAAGTACCGTAATTTTGTGCGGGCAAAAGCCCGTTCCTACTTCCTCATTGGTGCAGACCGGGAGGATATCATCCAGGAGGGCATGATTGGCTTTTACAAGGCCATCCGTGACTTCCGCAATGACAAGCTTTCTTCCTTCCGTGCCTTTGCGGAGCTCTGCGTGACCAGGCAGATCATCACTGCTATCAAGACGGCCACCAGGCAGAAGCACATACCTTTGAACTCCTATATTTCCTTGAATAAGCCCATCTACGACGAGGATTCTGACAGAACTCTCCTGGATGTGCTTTCCGGAGCCAAAGTCTCTGATCCGGAGGAACTGGTGATCAGCCGGGAGGAGTTCCTGGATATAGAGAAGAAGATGGAAGAGATCCTGTCAGACTTGGAATGGCGGGTGCTCATGAGTTATCTGGATGGCAAGTCTTATCAGGAGATTGCCGAGGACCTGAATCGTCATGTGAAGTCCATAGATAACGCCCTGCAGCGGGTGAAGCGCAAGCTGGAGAAGTACATGGAGAACCGGGGAGACGACCTGGATATCAGCACTGTGTACAGAGGCCTTTCTTCCATCAACAGGCGCCTGAGGGGCGTTATGGATGATGGCTTGCAGGATTGAATACGGTATCGCTATTATTACTATATCAGATTGTAAGCCATGATTTTGATGTTGAGGGCTTGTTCTTAGCAGGGCAAGCCCTTTTCATATATTTCATTTTTATTTTTTATGGAGGGATTTTTCATGAAAAATTGGCAGAAAATGCTGGTAGCTTCTTTGGCCTGCTCCGCCGCTTTCGGCATGGCACAGCCCAATGTGGAAGCTGCCTATCAGCTGAATCCGGAGGTCAAGACGGCAACGCCTGCTCTGACAGCAGCTTCCCAGATTGGCGTGCTTTCCTATGAGAACCCGGAACTCAAGAATCTGGCTGACAAGGATGCCATTGTGGTCATGAGCTTCGGCACTACCTTCAAAGACACTCGTGAGAAGACCATCGATGCTACGGTGGCTGCCATTCAGGCCAAGCATCCTGGTGTGAAGGTAGTCACGGCTTTCACCTCCCACATCATCATCGACCGCGTGAAGGCCAATGAAGGCATCACCTATCCCACCCCGGAGCAGGCTCTGGACCAGCTGAAGGCTGAGGGCTACACCCGCGTGGCTCTGGTGAGCCTGGATGTGATTCCCGGCATGGAGTACAGCTACAACACTGGCGTGTTCCATCATTACAAGAAGAAGTTCAAGAAGATGACCTGCGGCACTTCCCTCATGTACTGGCAGGGTCAGGAAGAGCAGGCTGATGATGTGGCTGAGACCATCAAGGCTCTTGCTACCCAGTTCCCCAAGCAGGGGAAGGAAGATGCCATCCTCATCATGGCTCATGGCACCCCGCAGATTTCCAACGCCTACTATTCAGTCATCCAGGCCAAGCTGGACGAGATGGGCTACAAGAACGTCTTTGTCTACACTGTGGAAGGCTGGCCCAGCCTGGAGACCGTGCTGCCTAAGCTGAAGAAGAACGGCATCAAGCACGTGACTCTCATGCCCATGATGATGGTGGCTGGCGACCATGCCAACAACGACATGGCAGGCGATGAGGAAGATTCCCACAAGTCCATCCTGGAGTCCAAGGGATACAAGGTGGATGCCTACATCCACGGCATCGGCGAGAACAAGGCTGTCCGCGACCTCTATGTGCAGCGCGCTGAGGATGCCTGGAATGCCCTGGAGGCCAAATAAGCTAAGGCAATCCTTTAAAGAACCTCAATAAAAATGAAATGAAATGTATGAAAAAAGCCCGGCAGAGGAGAAGACTCCCGCCGGGCTTTTCAGTTAAGAAATGATTATTTCTTCAGAGCTTCTTTGAGGACTTCCGTCATGGCCTGCTGCACTACGCGCATCACATCCTCAAGCAAGGCATTGTACATATCGCCGCCGTCCACTACCCCGCGACCGTTCTCTGTGACGAAGAACTTCTTGGGATGCTCGTTGGCCTTGTATGCCTCATTGAGCTTGTCCTGCACCAGTTTCTCGATTTCCTGTGCTGTCATTAGAGTCACCTCTTTTCAACATAAACTTCATTTATTATTATACGACAGAATTCGGTTTTTTTCCTTGTTTCAGAGAAAAAAATTTGTGAATGGACAAAAAAGTGTTTCTTTGATGGTACGGCGGTTTTGAATTCACGGTGACAAAAGCCTGTGCCTGCTGTATAATTGTATACAGCAGTACAGGTAAGACATGGATAGTTTCTTCTGTTGATGGAGGGATGAATATGTTCCGTACAGTACCTTTCAATCTCAAAGAGAATGTGGGAAAGGGCCAGGAGGCCGTAGAGCGCCTGTTGGAGTTCATGGCTGACCAGCCGGGCAACCCCATGGGCAGGGTCAGCGGTGCCTTCGCTTCTTTCCGGGTGGATGTCATTGATACAGAGGCTGCCTATGAGCTCTTTGGTGAGTTGCCGGGCTTCCGCAAGGAGCAGATCACTGTTTCCTATGATGAGGAAGGCTATCTGCGCATCAAGGCAGAGCGTTCGGAGCTGGAACCCGAGGATGTGAAGTATCTCTGCCGCGAGCGCCGCACAGGGGAGTTTGAGCGCGTCTTCAAGATTGACGGCATTGACAAGGACTCTGTCAGCGTGGCTTTTGACAACGGCATCCTGCATATCGTGCTGCCCAAGGTTTCCAAAGACGCCAACCGTACAATCTTTGATATTGAGTAAAAAGCAAATATTTGATGATAGTCCTGGATATATACAATATCTGGGACTATTTTTTTCTAAAAAGAAGGATTTAAGCAGGGGGAAGGGGAATTAACACACACAAGCAAAATACTTCGTGCGAAGCAGCTGCTTCGCATTATGTCCTTACACGCAATCTAAGTTCATCTGTGCTCTGCGAGCTTGATTCACCATGATTTTACAGTGAAATTTGACATTGGGAGGTAAGACCGCTATGATGGATGATAAGGACTGGGCTGGCTTTAAGCAGAAGCTCAAGGCGAAAACGGAAATTGACCTCGATCTCTATAAAGAGCCTCAGATGAAGAGGCGCATCGGCAATCTGGTTACGAGAGCCGGTATGGACTCTTTCTGCGAGTACTTCGACAATGCAGCCAAGAACAAGGATGATTTTGCGGCTTTCATAGAATACCTGACCATCAACGTGTCAGAGTTCTTCCGCACGCCGGAGAAGTTCGGCAAGCTGGAAACGGACGTCATTCCCGACCTCTTGAAGCGCTCTCCGAAGCTCAATATCTGGAGCGCAGGCTGCTCCATTGGGGCGGAGCCTTATTCCCTGGCTATCATCATGAAGGAAATGACCCCGAATGTGCGCCACAGGATACTGGCCAGCGACCTGGATATTGAAATCCTGGCCAAGGCCAAGCGCGGTGTCTACAATGAGGGCGAAATCAAGAGCATGTCCAAGGACCGCCTGAACAAGTATTTTTCCAAGGTAGACGGTGACAAGTTCGCCGTCAACAGCGACATCAAGTCATGTATCGAGTTCAAGCGCCATAACCTGCTGAAAGACAAGTTCGAGAATGGGTTTGACCTGATTCTCTGCCGCAATGTGGTCATTTATTTCACAGAGGAAGCCAAGGACCAGCTTTATGCGAACTTCTTCCAAGCCCTGAAGCCTGGAGGCATCCTCTTTGTGGGAGCTACGGAAGCCATCCTGAACTTCCGCAAGCTTGGCTACACCAGCTTCCAGCCTTTCTTCTATCAGAGACCTCTGTGATGGTGTTTCTGGTGAAGAGCCAGAATATTTATCAAAGCGGGTGTTATAGGCATGTATGCTAATCAACATATAGAACAAATGGATAGGGAGTCCATGCAGGAAATGCAGCTGGGGCTTTTGCAGAAGCAGTTGCGCTGGGCAGAGGAAAAGAGCTTTTTTTACCAGCAGTCCTTTGCCAAGGCCGGCGTGAAAGCAGCGGAGGTAAAGTCCCTGGAGGATTTGCGCCGCTTTCCCTTCCTGCACAGCAATGAGCTGCACCAGATTGACTCCCTGGATATCCTAACGTTGCCTATATCAAGTATCCTGCGTTTCACCCACATGCAGCAGATGGCAGGAGAGCTGCTGAGGCTCTATACCAATGGTGATATTGCCCACAATGTGGAGATGATGACCCGCTGCCTGGTGGGGGCGGGCATTACCAATACTTCAGTGGTGGCTCTGCAGGGAGACCTCTCTGACAGCCGCCTGCTGGATGTGCAGTATGCTCTGGAGATGATTGGCGCCACGGTGGTGCCAATGGGGGTTGATTATCGTCAGTGGCTCAGGCTCATGGAACTGGTGAGCATGGATACCATTGTCACTACGCCCCAGCTGATTATGCAGCTGGTGATACAGCTGCAGGCTCAGGGCAAGAATATCATTGATTTCCCCCTGACCCAGATTATCTGCATGACCCCCACGGGCATACAGAACCCCATGCAGCGCCATATCCAGGACCGCACCCGGGCCAGGGTTTTCAATCTGTACTCCTCGGCGGAGCTGGGCACGGCAGGCATGCTCTTCCAGTGTGAGGCCCGCAGCGGGCAGCATATTCAGGAAGATTACTTCTATCCGGAAATCATCGCCTTCAACAGCGATATGCCGGTGACAGACCCTCACCAGATGGGGGAACTGGTGGTGACTTCCCTGCAGGCTGAGGCCATGCCCCTCATACGCTACCGTACAGGCCAGGCCGTCAGCATGATTGAGGAGACCTGTTCCTGCGGGCGCACCCTCAGAAGGGTGACCACGCCTTTCAGCTTCGGCTGATAACTTCGTAATATGAGCCTCCCTCACAGAGGGAGGCCTTTTTATGCTGAACGTTGTAGAAAGGTATCTGAAATATGACAGCCAAATTAGATTTTATCGTAGGCCGTTCGGGTACGGGCAAGACCAGATACTGCCTTGATTCCATCTGCGCCGCCATCAAGGAGGCGCCCCTGGGTGACCCCCTGGTGCTTTTGGTGCCGGAGCACATGACTTACAAGATGGAGCGCCTGCTGGCTGAAGCTCTGCCCAAAAATGGCAGCGGCTTCATGCGGGCAGTTGTGTTCGGCTTCCGCCGCTTTGCCCGTCAGGTATTGTTGGAGACAGGGGGGGCGGGGCTGCCCCGCATCAGCGATGTGGGACGTCAGCTGCTGCTGCGCAAGCTCCTGCTGAAGCACCAGCAGGCAGGTGACCTGACGGTCTTTGCCCGGGCTGCCAGGCAGCGGGGCTTTACGGACAGCCTTTCCGGCATGATCAAGGAATTGAAGAGCTACCGCCTGCCCACAGAGCTCCTGCGGGAAACGGCAGCTGGCTTGGGGAAGGGGCGCCTTTCCGGCAAGCTCACGGAAATTGCCCGCCTGGTGGACGATTTTCAAGAGGAAATGCAGGGCCGCGCCAATGACAGCGAGGATTTGATGGCCCTGCTGGCTGCCAAGATTCCCAGGTCCACCACCCTGAAAGGTGCGGAAATCTGGGTGGACGGCTTTACTTTCTTCAATCCCCAGGAAATGGAAGTGATGGGAGCCCTGATGTCCGCGGCGGCTGCCGTCCATGTGACTCTGCCCCTGGGAGGACATAACCTGCCCGGAGGTGCTGTGAATCTGAAGCTGCCGGAAAATGAACTGGATACGGGACTTTTCCATCGCTCTTATCAGACTTTGGAGGCATTGAAGGAGGTTTGGCACGGGCTGGGAGGCGGCAGCTTTGGCGTGGCTTTGCTGGAGAGGGGCCAGAGGGCCAAAATTCCTGCCCTGTCCTTCCTGGAAAAGCATCTTTTTGCCACTGGGGAAGTTGTGTGCGAGGATAGCAGGGGCTTGCGGCTGGTGGAAGCAGCCAACCGCCGCCTGGAGGTGGAGGCCCTTGCCTCGGATATCCTGCGGCTGGCCCGCTCCGGCTGGCGTTATCGTGACATAGGCGTGCTGGTGCGGGATGGCGAAGCCTATGACAGTCTTCTGCAGCTGGTATTCCAGGAGTATGGCATCCCCTATTTCTATGATGGCAAGCGCCCCAGCATACATCATCCGCTGGCAGAGCTGCTGCGCTCGGCGTTGGAGACTTTGCGCCAGGGCTGGCGCTATGAGTCTGTGTTCCGATGCCTGCGCACGGGCTTCTTCCCCTGTGTCAGAGACGATGTGGACAGGCTGGAAAACTACGTGCTGGAATTCGGCATACGGGGCAAGGGGCGCTGGACCCAGGAAGCCCCCTGGAACTGGCATCGTCGCAGGAGCATTGAAGGGGAGGAGGAACTGGAGGAAAAAGAGGCTGAAAGGCTGCTCTATCTGGACGGCCTGCGCCGGCTGGCAGCCCGTCCCTTGATGCATTTGGGCGAGGCGCTGCATGAGGCGAAGAATGTGCGGGAGATGACAGCTGCCCTCTATGAGTTCCTGGTGGAGCTGCAGGTGCCCCAGCGCCTTTCTGAGTGGGAGGAGCTGGCAGAGGCCGAGGGCCGTCTGGCAGATGCGGCGGAGCACCGGCAGATTTGGGAGGACTGCATGGAGCTCTTCGACCAGCTGGTGGAAATCAGCGGCGGGGAGGCCATGGGGCTCCTGGACTACGAGGCAGTGCTCAGCGCCGGCCTTGATGCCCTGAAAATCTCCCTGATACCTCCGGGCCTTGACTATGTGACCCTTGCCTCCTTTGACCAGAACAGCCTGGATAATACCCCGGCCCTCTATATCCTGGGGGCCAATGTGGGCATCATGCCCCGGCGCAGCAAGGAGCAGGGGCTCCTGACAGATGCGGAGAGAGTGCATATTGCCGATGTCTTTGCGGCCAGAGCCAAGGCGGGCAAGGGCAAATATGCGATTTCCCAGGGCAGCCAGGAGAGAAGCTTTGGGGAGAGGTTCCAGCTTTACCGTGGCTTTTCGGAAGCCAGGGAATATCTCTGGGTGTCCTATGCCCTGGCGGACAGCGAAGGCTCCGGCCTTCAGCCGGCCTCCCTTGTGCAAAGGCTCAGGAAGTTCTTCCCGGAGGCAGAGTTCCTTTCCATTCCTCTGGAGACGGTGGAGCGGGAGGATGAGCTGCTGCTCTCTGCCCCGGGACCTGCCCTCTCCGGACTGGCTTCCGCTCTCAGGGGCCAGAAGGAACTGGGCAATATGCAGCCCTTCTGGCAGGATGTATACAACTGGGCCAGGGAACAGCCTGAGATGAAGGACGCCCTGGAGCTGGCTCTCGCCGGACTTTTTGCCAGAGGGCGGGCAGAGTTCCTGCCACCGGAACTGGCCCGGCAGCTCTTCCTCAGCGGCGGGAGGCTCAGGGGCAGCGTCACCCAGTTTGAGCTTTTCAGCAAATGTCCCTTTGCCCATTTTGCCAGCTATGGCCTGAAATTGCAGGAACGGAGGGAGTACAAGTTCCGCTCTTTGGATCTGGGGCAGCTTCTGCACGCAGTTCTCAGCAGCTATGGCAGGCTGGTGGGGGAAAAGTACCATAATGAGTGGGGGGCAGTGCCGGAGGAGCAGCGCGGAGAAATCTGCTATCAGCTCATTGAAGAACTGGCTCCCAGGCTTCAGAGCGAGGTGCTGCTGAGCCGTGACAACTACCGCCACCTCAAGCGCCGGCTTCAGGCCACGGCAGAGCGGGCAGTGGGGCAGCTCACGGCCTGGGCGGTGCTCTCCAAATTCCGTCCTGCCTTTTTCGAGGAACACTTTGGCGGAGCCGGGGACAAGGTGCGGATGAAGCCTCTGCCCTTGGAGGGGGGATACTCCCTGTCCTTCAAGGGGCAGATTGACCGTCTGGATGTGCGGACGGATGCTCCCTATTATCTGGTGATAGACTACAAGACAGGCCAGGCGGCCATCAATGTCTTTGAGGTGTATTATGGCCTGCGGCTGCAGCTTCTGGCCTATCTGCTGGTGGCCAAGGAACTACTGGCCCAGCAGGGGGAGCAGCGCCTGCCAGCAGGCATGCTGTATGCTTTCCTCCAGAATCCCCTGATCAAGGGCAGGGAGAAGGGCAGGCTCTCCGGGGAGGAACTGCAGAAGCAGGTGAAGATGAAGCTGCGCATGCCAGGCTGGGTGGTGGCTGACCGGGAAATCATCGAGGCCCTGGAGGCAGGAGCCCAGGGGGAATATATCTTTGCCAAGGTCAAGGAGGGCAAGGGTGAGGAGGAGATATCCTTTGTGCCCCCGGACAGCGTGAAGAAGCCTCAGGAGTTCGAACTACTGCTGGCCTACGTGGAGCATATCCTAAAGGAAACGGGCAACAGGATCCTCGCCGGAGAAATAGCTGTCAGCCCCTACAGGCTGCGCCATGGCAAGCAGGAAGAAAACGCCTGCACCTATTGCCAGTTCAAGGATGTGTGCGGCTTTGATACCAACCTGCCCGGGTGCAGCTACAGGGACATCAGGCCGGAGGAAGCAGCTGTTCTGGAAGATAAGATGGCAGAGCTGATGGGAAGAGAGGATTGGAAGACAAATGGAGTACACTGACGACCAAAGGAAAGCCATCGAGGAGCGGGGCCGGAATATCCTGGTGGCCGCTGCTGCAGGCTCAGGCAAGACCCGGGTGCTGGTGGACCGCATCATAGGACGGCTCTTGCGGCGGGAATGCAGCGTGGATGAGCTGCTGGTGGTGACCTTCACCAATGCAGCTGCGGCAGAGATGCGGGAACGTATCGGTGCCTCTCTGGAGGCGCGGCTGCTGGAAGCAGAAACGGCAGAGGAAGCCGGCTGGCTGGACAGGCAGAGCGTGCTGCTGACGGGGGCTTCCATCAGCACTTTCCATGTGTTCTGCCAGCGGATAATCCGCCAGCATATCGAAGCCATTGATGTAGACCCCCAGTTCCGTCTGGCCAGCGAGCAGGAAATGGTGCTCATGAAGCGGGATGTGCTGGAGGAGATGCTGGAGGAGCATTACCGGGAACCGGAGAGGGAGAGTTTTGGCTCAGAGGAGGAATATCTGGCAGCTTGCACAGGCTGGCAGGAATTCCTGGCCTTTGCGGATGACTATGGCAACGACCACGGGGATGAGGAAGTCTACAAGGCTGTCCTGAGCCTCTATGAGTTCAGCCAGAGCCAGCCGTTGCCTGAGGCCTGGCTGAAGAAGCAGGCGGAAAGGTATCAGGCTGCCGAGGGACAGAGTATCTGGGAAACTTCCTGGGGAAGAGAGCTTTGGGCAAGGCTGGAGGAAGGGCGGCGGAACCTTGAGGCCCAGGCCGGGGAATTTGCTCACTGGCTGAAAGAGGGAGCCTTGCGGGAAGCTGGCACTCCTGACAGGAAGGCCGTAGAGGCAGCTCTTGCCCCTTATGGGGAGGTGCTTCAGACTACCCTCTCCGCCATTGAGGACATTTTCCAGGCAGGTCAGGACTGGCAGGGCCTATCGGAGGCTTTCCAATCCTTCAAGCCGGGGAAGCTGTCTTCTGCCAAGGTCTATAAGCCTTTGAAAGAGGATTACCCTGCCCTGAGGGAAACTTTTGACGCAAGGCACAAGGCCTTGAAGGAAGCAGCCAAGGCTTTGGGTACGGATTACTTCCGCTATACCGAGGAAGAGACCCTTGCCATGCTGGCAGAGTGCGGACCCACCATCAGGCGGTTCACAGACCTGGCCCTTGACTTCATGGCAGCCCTGCGCCGGGCCAAGCAGGAGCGCAATGTGCTGGACTTCAACGACCTGGAGCATTATGCCCTGCAGATTCTCTGCGCTGATGAGGAGGGGCTTTTGGCAGAGGTGCCCCGCTATGTGCCCAGCGAGGCGGCGCTGCAGTGCCGGGAAAAGTACGTGGAAGTCATGGTGGATGAGTATCAGGACACCAACAGCGTGCAGGAGGCCATCCTGTCGCTGGTGGCCCGCCCCCGCTGCCGCTTTACCGTGGGGGATGTGAAGCAGAGCATCTATCGCTTCCGCCTGGCCAATCCATATCTGTTCCAGCGTCAGTATGATTCCTTTCCTTTGGAGCCGGGGGAAAATGATGAAAACGAGCTCATCACCATGCGGCAGAATTTCCGCAGCCGCAAGGAAGTCCTGGCACCTGTCAATTTCATCTTTGACCAGGTCATGCACCGGGAGCCCATGGAAATAGAGTATGATGAGCAGTCAAAGCTCTACCCTGGGGCAGATTTCCCGGAGGAAGAGGGGAGCATGAAAGGTGGCGTGGATATAGACCTGATTCTCGCAGGCAGCAGCGGGGAGAGTGCAGCAGATGAGGAAGAAGAGGAAGCAGAGGAACTGACCGGCTTTGCCCTGGAAGCCAAGCAGATTGCCCTGCGCATTGAGAAGCTCATAGAAAAAGCCCCCAAGGTCTACGAGGGGGGCAAATACCGCCCCCTGATGTACAGGGATATTGCGGTGCTGTTGCGGGCGGTGAAGGGGAAAGCTGAGATATTGCTGGAAACCCTGCGCAAGCACAGCATTCCTGCCTATGCCGATGTCAGCGGGGGCTACTTCAAGGCGCCCGAGGTCAGCCTGATGCTGGATCTTTTGAGCATTGTGGACAACGCCCGCCAGGACATTCCCCTGGCTTCGGTGCTGGCCTCTCCCCTGGGGGGCTTTGCCATGGAAGACCTGGCCAAGCTCAGGCTGGCCTCTGATGAGGAAGACCTCTATGGAGCCCTGCTCACAGCCCAGGCAGTGGAAAGCGGCCTGGAGCCTGAACTGTCTGCCAGGGTGGCAGCTTTCCAGGAGAAGCTGGCCTCCTGGCGCAGCTTTGTGGTGAGTCACAGCGTGCCGGAGCTCATCTGGAAGCTCTATCGGGAAACTGGTTACTACGACTATGTGGGGGGCCTCAGGGGAGGACTCCTCAAGCAGGCCAACCTGCGCATGCTGGCAGACAGGGCGGCTGACTATGAAAAAACCAACTACCGGGGGTTATTCCGCTTCCTGCGCTTCATCGAGGAGCTGAAAAAGCGGGAGACGGACCTTTCCACGGCCCGCACGCTGGGGGACAGCGAGAATGTAGTGCGCATCATGAGCATCCACAAGAGCAAGGGGCTGGAGTTCCCTGTGGTCTTTGTGTCCGACCTGGGCAAGCAGTTCAACCTCAGCGATGCCAAGGGCACCTTCCTCTACCATCAGGAACTGGGCATCGGTCCCCAGCTGGTGGAGCGCAGCCAAGCTGGACGGCAGCAGTATCAGACCTTGCCCTGGAAGCTCATACAGCAGCGCCTGACAGCTGAATCCAAGGCCGAGGAGCTGCGTGTGCTCTACGTGGCCCTGACCCGGGCCAAGGAAAAGCTCATTCTCACAGGTGTACTGAAAGCCGGGGAAGAGGACATGGAAAAGGTCATGGGCGGCTTATGCCGGAGCGTAGGCCGGGAGGAGGCTGCACTGCCGGAAGCTGCCTTGAAGTCCGCCAAATGCGCTTTTGACTGGATTCTCCCTGCCGTGGCCCGCCATCAGGCAGGCAGGAAATTGCGGGAACTGGCTGGCCTTGCCCCGGAACTCCTTGACTGGGGTTTGGAGCTGGAGCCTGGGGCAGAATTCAAATTGAACCTTATTCCGGGCAGTGAGCTGCAGGGGGAGGAGCAAGCTGAAGAGCTGGCAGATGAGCTTATGCAGGCCGTGGAGGCAGGGGAACCCCTGCCGGATACAGAAAACAGGGAGGCTGTGCGGGAGCGTCTGGGCTGGCAGTACGACAGCCTGGGGCTGGAGCAGGTTTCTGCCAAGGCTACTGTCACGGAGCTGAAATCCCGCAGCTGGCAGGAACAGGCCAGGGAAGAGCCGTACTCCCTGCTGCCGCTGGGAGAGCAGAGCCAGGCTGCTCCTGCGCTGGAAGAAGAATGGGCCCGTCCCCACTTCCTCCAGCAGAAGCAGGAGAAAAAGACCTTCACCCCCGCCGAGCGGGGCACTCTCATGCACACTGCTCTGCAACATATAGACTTCAACACACCCGCCGATTTCACAGCCGTGCGTCGGCAGCTGGAGAACATGGAAATGGCAGGTATTTTCCAGCCCGGGGAAAGGCAGGCTGTGGACGGAGGAAAGATTGTCAATCTCCTGTCTTCCCCGCTGGGTGAAATGTTGCGCAAGGCCCGCAGCATCTACCGGGAGCAGCCCTTCTGCCGCCTGCTGCCCGCCAGCCGCTTCTATCCAGAGGCAAAAGACCCTGAAGCAACTATTTTCCTGCAAGGCGTCATAGACCTGCTCTTTGAGGATGAGCAGGGAAAACTGGTGCTGGTTGATTACAAGACGGACAGGGGAATCACAGGAGAGCAGGCTGTAGGACGCTACAAGACTCAGGTAAGCCTCTATCGGGAATCGGTTGAAGCATTGCTGGGGCGCCAGGTGGACAGATGTTATCTTTATCTGCTGCAGAATGGTATTATGGCCGAATGTTAAGGAGACGCTGAATAGATCAGTGTTTCCTCAGATGTTTGATTAGGGGGGGCTGGCTGTGCTTGAAAAAGGCCGCATTGCCTGGCATATTTGAAGGGAACTGTGCAAGCCTGCCTCTCATCTGCTTGGTGTGTATTGCTGCCCGTCCTTCTGATTGCATTGCAGGTTTGCGTCAATGGAAGTTTTGATATGGCCTCAAGAACGTATGGAGTAAATCCTCTGCTGGCTTATATCAGCAATATTGGCGGCTGCATAATGGTGATGCGCATAATGCAGTGGCTGGTAAGGGAAAGTGAAGCATTCCTGGTGGAAATGGGCAGGCGTTCCATGGCTATTTATATTTTGCACCCGCTGGTGCAGATTATTATTACTGATATTTTGCTTTCAACGATTGTAGAGGGGGATTATGGGACTATTTTCTACGTTTGGCAGGCGGGGATGCCAATTGCGATTTTGGGCATCTTGCTTCCCATATATGTGTCCCGCCATTGGGCGCAGAAACCTTTTTTGCGTTATTTGGGACTCTAAGGGCGGGGGGGGATTAGAGAATTGTTATGCGATGTTGTATAATAGTTGTGTTAAAATCCTTAAAACGAATAGAGGCATGAGATTGAAGGTACGGAGGAACTATGGCAAAAGAAATAATGAAGGATGTGCTGCTCCTGGGTCAGGGGCCGATGCAGCTGACCAAGAAGATATATCTATAGCTGAGGACTTGCTTAATACAGGAACAATGTGAATAGTTCAGCGCAAACACCGCAGTTTAGATGCTATCATCATAAGCTGTGGTTATTTTGCTGTTATGCCGTTGCTTTTCCAGTTTTGTTGAATGTTTTGTGGCTGTTTCTTGGATAGCTTCTTCGTGGCCCACGACAGCTGCGAAGGGGGAGAACTGGGCGGCGCGCTTTTCCATGGGCATAGGCGGGTGCTGGGTGAAGGTGGGGCGGGGCAGGTGTATGATGTCGCTGTAGTGGCTGGTATTTTCGTTCATGCCTTATGGCCTCCTATCTGCTGGTTCCGTTCCACGGTCATGGCTCCCTCTTGCAAGTTGGTTGCTTTCAGGATGGCGTTTTTGCCGTATTTGTGCTTGATGGCAAGCATGGCGTGCTGGAGGGATTTTTCCTTGTGCTCATCCTGAGCCTTACGCTGCTGTTCTTGTCGGATTTCCGCGTAATCAGTGAAAAGGTCAAGCTGTTCCGGGGCGGCCTGCTTCTTTTGAGTCAGCTGGCGCTCATCCAGCACATGATTGGCCGTCACGGTGACACGGCGCACCAGCAGGTCTGGCTGAGTGATGCGCTCATACAGGCCCACTACGGCTTCTAATATCAGTTTGCTGGAAGAGGTATGCCTGCCCAGATTTACGGAGCCGTGGGCCGCCTTGGGGACTGTTCTGCCGTAATGGTCAACGTGCATTTCTCCGCAGTAGCCATGCTTCATGTTTTCTATGTCGTAGCCGATATTGAGGACAATCTGGTCGGTGACCAGCCCCTTGTCTACCAGGTCAAGCACCAGCAAGTCGGTCATTTCCCACACTATGAGCCTTGCTTTATCATGGGGGTATGGTTTCAGCAGAACCTGCCCGGAGCCGAGGCTGCTGGAGGCGGGGCGATAAGCTTTTATGGCCTCGATGGTGCATGGCTCCCAGCCCCAGGCATGGTCGATGAGCAGCTCAGCATTTACGCCAAAGAGCTTGTAGAGCAGTTCTGCGTTATGGTAGTCTGTGGCTTTGCCTAGGGAACAGCGGGCTATATCTCCCATGGTCAGCAGCCCGTGTTCACGGAGCTTCCTGGCGTAGCCCTTGCCCACCCGCCAAAAGTCGGTGATGGGGGTATGAGACCAGAGTTTCTGCCGATAGCTCATCTCGTCCAGCTCGGCGATGCGGACTCCGTCCTTGCCAGATGAGGGCATTTTCTTTGCCACGATGTCCATGGCGATTTTAGCAAGGTAGAGGTTGGTGCCGATGCCGACAGTGGCGGTGATGCCAGTTTCTTCCAGCACCTCCCTGATCATGCGGCGAGCCAGCTCGTGAGCAGTCATGTGGTAGGTCTGCAGGTAGGGCGTCACATTCATGAAGACCTCATCCACGCTGTAGCTGTGAATGTCATCGGCAGAGATATAACGGAGGTAGATTTCATAGATGCGGGTGCTGTAGTCCAGATAAAGTGCCATGCGGGGCTTGGCAACTATATAGGATAGAGCGAGGGCGGGACTTGCCTGAAGCTCGTTTATGTCGCAGGATTCTCCCTCCAGTATATGCTTCGGAGCCTTGGCCTGGCGGAGACGGTTGGCGATCTTTACTTTCTGCACCACCTCGAAGAGCCGCGCCCTGCCGGGGACACCGAAGGTCTTGATAGCGGGAGTGGCCGCCAGGCAGATGGTTTTTTCCGACCGGCTCTCATCTGCGACCACAAGGGCGGTAGTAAGAGGGTCAAGACCGCGTTCCACACATTCCACGGAGGCATAGAAGGACTTGAGGTCGATGGCGATGTAGGTTTTATCCATATTCGTAAATCCTTGATTTTCGCATTTTAGTTTGAGGTGCCGATTGGCGTCCAAGATTTCTCTATGCGTTTATCTTATCAATTTTTGAAGGTGGATTCAATCGGGGAAGCTGGTCGTTTAACCACCTCTTTAGAGTTATTGAAATTGTCGCATGGCAGGCGACCTGACGCCCCCTTATCTTCGGTAGAATAAAGCTATCAAAGAAAAGGGGGCGTTTGCAATGAAGAAGGGGTTAACTGAAATCGTGTTCATTCTGGACAGGAGTGGATCTATGAGCGGCCTGGAGGCAGATACCATTGGCGGCTTCAACTCGCTCATCAGGAAGCAGCGGAAGGAACAAGGGGAGGCCATTGTTTCCACTGTGCTGTTTGATGACAAGTGCGAAGTGCTCCATGACCGGGTGCCGATGGACAAGGTGCAGGAGATGACAGAGGAGACCTACTTCGTCCGTGGTTGCACGGCACTTCTGGATGCTGTGGGTGGTGCTATTCACCACATTGGCAACATCCACAAGTATGCCCGTGATGAGGACAGGCCGGAGAAGACAATCTTCATCATCACCACGGATGGCATGGAAAATGCCAGCCACCAGTATACCTTCAATAAGGTCAAGGCTATGGTGGAGAGGCAAAAGGAAAGGTTCGGCTGGGAGTTCCTGTTCCTGGGGGCAAATATAGATGCCATTGAAGCTGCCGGGCATATTGGCATTCACGCTGACCGGGCTGTGACCTATCAGAATGATGAAGCAGGAACAGCACTGAACTACGAGGTAATGGAAGAGGCAATACATCATGTGAGGTGTTGCTCTGAGCCATTGGGAGCCAGTTGGAAGCGCAGGATTGATGAGGATGCAAAGCGGCGCAGCAGAAAAAATTGAAAAGCTGTGCCTGGGCTGCCTGGTTACTTGCCGGGGAGCCCCTTTCTTTGGTGGTAGAGAATTGTTATGTGGTGTTGTATAATAGTTGTGTTAAAATTCTTAGAATGAATAAGGGCATGAGATTGAAGGGGCGGAGGAACTATGGTAAAAGAGATAATGAGAGATGTGCTGTTCTTGGGGCAGAAGGCCGAGGCGGCCACTAAAGAAGATATATCTATAGCTGAGGACTTGCTGGACACTCTCCGTTTCCATAGAGAACACTGTGTCGGCATGGCCGCTAACATGATTGGGGAGCGAAAAGCCATCATTGCCATAGCCGAGGGAAACAGGTTCACAGCTATGCTGAATCCGGAGGTAGTGAAGAAATCTCCCAAGACTTATAAGGCCACGGAAGGCTGCCTTTCCATCCCCGGGGAGCGTGAAGTGGAGCGTCACGACTGGATTGAGGTCAAATACAGGGATATAGCTTGGCGCAAGGAAAAGCGGAAGTTCACAGGCTTTGAGGCAGAAATCGTGCAGCACGAGCTTGATCATCTGGAAGGGAAGCTCATCTGATGCGGATTTACGTTGATGCTGATGCCTGCCCAGTGGTACGGCAGACGGAGCAGGTGGCCGAAAGATATGGTGTGCCTGTGACGCTTCTATGTGACACCAATCATGTGATGACTTCTGATTACAGTGAGGTACGCATCATAGGTGCCGGGGCAGATGCTGTAGATCTGGCATTGATAAATCTTTGTCAGGCTGGAGATATTGTAGTGACCCAGGACTATGGTGTGGCAGCTATGGCCTTGGGAAAGCGTGCCTATGCCATACATCAGAATGGCTGGTGGTATACGGCCGAAAATATCGACCGCCTGCTGATGGAGCGGCACATGGCCAAAAAAGCCCGGCGCGCCAAGAAAAAGGTGCATCTAAAAGGTCCTGCCAGGCGTACCGGGGCAGATAACGAGAAATTTGTGGAGGGGCTTGCCCGTCTGCTGGAGGTGGTGAGGAATAGCGATGGATTGGCTTAAACTGGAGATATACATACCAGAATCTCATTTCCCGGCTTTGCAAAAGGCATTGCAATCAGCAGATGCCGGGCATATAGGCAATTATGACAGTTGCCTTTCTTATTCCCACGTCAAGGGTACATGGAGGCCGCTTAAAGGAGCCAGACCATATATTGGAGAGGAAGGCACCGTGAGTGAGGCAGAGGAACTAAAGGTAGAGGTAAATGTCCGCAAGGACAAGCTGGAGAGCACCTTGCGGGCTATAAGAAGTGTTCACCCCTATGAAGAACCTGTCATAAATGTAATTCGGCTTTATGCATTTGGGAAGGAATGAAAATGACCATCATAAGTGTAGTTTTCTTTATCATCTTGCTGTTTCCTATTACATGAAAAATATAAAGCACACTGTTTACCCTGAAATATAATGGCAAACGGTGTGCTTTATAAGAAATTTTTTGGGTGGGAACTCAACTTAGTTGTAAGCGAGATTATTCATATGGGCAATTTTTATGACATTTTCCATTGAAGTTGATGCGAGACGAGATATTTTTTCGTAGGGTTCATGTTCGCGTAGCATATTTAGAACAAACTCTGTAGTCTTTGCATCAGCGACTTCTTCAGCCCTTACTTCCATAGCCCTGTTCCAATCCCATTTGAAGCTAACCATATCGAAAACCTCCTGTTCCTTCTTGGCGAAGTAGTCAGCCAAAAGGTTGTGTTCTTTGCAGTATTTGATAGCTGAGGCGATGGCCTGGTGGAGAGTCTTGCCAGCGGCCACTTCGGTGCGTACCTGGTCAACGAAGATGCTGTAGCACTTGAGGTCGTGGCATTTCTGCAGGAGCTCGCTGTTCTTGGCGTAGTTGATATTGAACACCGCGACCACGAGTTCCAGGGTATTCTCATTCTCCTCGAAGGCATCGGAGAGCCGCATGGTCCACTTTGCCGGGGCATCGTCCTTGCCGTTGTAGAACATGTAGAAATGTGGTGCGGGGAGAGGGATGCGGGTCTTCTTGTAAGGGGCATCCGGATTTACCTGCTGCCTGTACAGCTTGGCAATATACCATAGCATCCGCAGGGGCATATTTTCAGAGAGGGTTGACTGGTGCTCCATGAGTATGATGTGCTGGTTGCCAGCCATGAAGCTGATGTCATTCTTTATGTCCTCGAAAAAGGTGCCCCGAAGGGTGGTGATCTTAATGTCGCTCAGCGGTACGAGCTTCCCGGTCAGCGCCTTGTAGATGCGCTGCAGACGTCGCTTGTCTATTGAAGATGTTCCTGAAGAGTGAATCTTTGTATGTACGTTTGGCCTTCATATGATGTCTCCCTTCTATGATGATTATACCATGAAACCAGCGGGGAAGGAAGATTGTCTATGCCAAGAATCACTCTTGCAAATCATTAATAAATATGCTATCTTATTCAAAGCTAGTTGCAAGAAGTGTCTATGTGTTTGTAAGGAGTGTTTGGGATATGGTTTTTCAGGAAAGAAAAATGATGTCCGGCGCCTTTATGTACAACTTAAATAGACATGTGTCCACAGGGGGGGCATAGCTGGCGCGTAGCTGAAACTATTCAGAATAATGCGCCCATAGTTTCCCTTTGTAATTTCATAGGCATAAGTATAAGCCAAGTGCATTTTTGAGCACTTGGCTTATTTTGGTGTCCAAAATAAATATTTGCCAACTATTTGTTATAGGATGGCCCTAGGAGGATTCAGATGATCATCACCAAGACTCCCTTCCGCATCAGTTTCTGTGGCGGTGGCAGCGATATGGAAGACTTTTACAAGGAACATGGGGGGTGCGTGCTCAGTACCACCATCAACCGCTATGTGTACCTTATCGTGCACCCTTATTTTGAGAAGGGACACACGGTGCTAAAGTATTCCGAAAATGAGCTGGTGGATAATCTCCATGACATCCACCACTCCATCTTCCGTTGCGTGCTGAGAGATATGAACATCAACGGGGTGGAGATTACCAGCACCGCCGATATTCCCAGCGGCACCGGCCTTGGCTCCTCCAGTTCTTTCACCGTGGGTCTTCTGCACACCATGTACTGCTATCAGGGCAAGTACGTCAGCAAGGCCCGCCTGGCAGAGGAAGCCTGCGAGACAGAGATAGAGAAGCTCGGTGCTCCCATAGGCAAGCAGGATCAGTATGCGGCAGCTTTTGGCGGGCTGAATTTCATCACCTTCCGTCCCAATGGCACGGTGGGGGTGGAGCCACTGATAGCCCACAAGAAGACTCTGGGGAAACTGCAGGAAAATCTGGTGATGTTCTATACAGGGCTGAAGCACGATGCCAATAAAATTCTTTCGGAACAAAAGAGCAATATAAGCCAGAAAGCCAAAGCCGAAAATCTTCAGCGCATGTGTGAGCTGGCACATGTCATGAAAGATTCTGTGGAAAAGGGGCAGTTGGAGGATTTCGGCAGCATTCTGGATGAGAGCTGGCAGAAGAAGCGGGAGCTGGCAGGCAGCATTTCCAACTCCTACATAGATGACCTCTATGAATGCGCCATGAAGAACGGTGCCATGGGCGGCAAGCTTTTGGGCGCTGGCGGCGGCGGTTTCCTGCTGTTCTACTGCCCCAGGGAAAAGCAGCCCCGTCTGGCCCAGGCCTTGAATCTGGAGACATTCCCTTTCTCCTTTGAGTATGATGGCAGTTCCGTGGTGTATATCGGCGACAAGTATTGGGAGGAAAACTGATGAAAGCATTAGTAATTGGCGGTGCCGGCTTTATCGGCAGTCATCTTTGTGAGGCACTCCTGGAGGACGGCCATGAGGTGGCCTGCCTGGACAATTTCTCGCTGGGCAACAAGGACAATCTCCGTCAGGTGCAGGACAAGGAGAATTTCAGCCTCTACGCTCTGGATGCCTCTGAGGGAGAAAGCTTACGGGCAGCCTTCAGGGAGATTCAGCCTGACTATGTGTTTCATCTGGCAGCCAACTCAGACATCCGGGCCAGTGCAGAGAATCCGTCCGTGGAGTACAAGAACACCTATACTACCACCTACCAGATACTGCAGTGCATGAGAGAGTTCGGCGTAAAGCGCCTTTTCTTCGCTTCTACCTCTGCCGTCTATGGTGACAAGCGGGATGTGCTCCTGGATGAGAATACCCCGAATCTTGCTCCTGTCTCCTACTACGGCGCAGCCAAGCTGGGCAGCGAGGCCCTGCTCAGCGCCTACTCCTACATGAATGATCTCTCTACTCTGGTATTCCGCTTCCCAAATGTCATAGGCCCTCACCTTACCCATGGGGCGGTGTATGACTTCATCCACAAGCTGAAGAGAAACCCCAAAGAACTGGAAATTCTTGGCGATGGCCGCCAGACCAAGCCTTATATCTATGTGAAAGACCTCATTAGGGCTATCATGTTCTTCCTGGACAAGGTGCCCCAGGGGGTGACTATCTACAACGCAGGTGTAGAAGGGGCCTCCAGCGTCACCGGCATGGCAGACATTATCTGCGAGGAAATGGGCCTCCATGATGTGGCCTACCACTACACTGGCGGCGAAGGCGGCTGGAAGGGGGATGTGCCCCGCTTCAACTACTGCCTGGACAAGATACATCAGGCCGGCTGGAAAGCCGAACTGAACTCAGACGAAGCCGTGCGCAAGACCGTGCAGGACGTACTGAAGGAGGTCTAAGCCTTCCCCTTTGGGGAAGGGGGACCGCGAAGCGGTGGATGAGGTGGTCGCTTGGCAGCAGCCGCAACTTGTTGGGAGAGAGCATATTGACAAGAGAGTATACAGCAGTCATCCAGGCCGGGGGCAAGGGCACCCGCATGAGGGAACTCACTGGCGACAGGATACCCAAGCCCATGCTGGAGCTGGGCGGCAAACCCATGATTCAGTGGCAGGTGGAGAACCTGAAAAAATACGGCATCAGAGAATTCGTTTTCATCATCGGGCATTTAGGTGAGAAGGTCAAGGATTACTTCGGTGATGGCACAGCCTTTGGCGTACATATCAGCTATGTGGAGGAGAATGAGCCTTTAGGCTCCGGCGGCGCTTTGTGCTATCTGAAAGACATGGTGGGGGCAAGTGATGTCCTGCTGGTCTTTGGTGACGTGATGTTTGACATAGATGCGCCCAGGCTTCTGGGCTTCCATGAGGAAAAGCAGGCAGGAGTGACCCTGCTGGTGCATCCCAATGCCCATCCCCAGGATTCTGATTTGGTGGTCATGGATGAAAACAGCAAGGTCTTGCGCTTTGATTTCGCCAAGAATCAGAGGGATTACTACTATGACAACTGTGTCAACGCAGGCATCTATGTGCTGGCAAATGAGGTCATAAAGTCCCTGGGTGAGCCTGCTCCGCTGGATTTGGAAAAGGAACTTTTCAGATCTGCGCTGGAAGATGGGAAAATATACGGCTATCGTACTACAGAGTATGTCAAGGATGCAGGCACGCCCAAGAGATTCCGGGCCGTGGAAAGGGAGCTCCTGCAGGGCGTCTGGCAGAGCAGGAATCTTGAGAGTCCTCAGAAATGCGTATTTCTTGACAGGGATGGCACCCTCAATATCTACAAGGGCCTTATCAGCAGCCCAGAAGAGTTGGAATTGGAAGCAGGTGTAGCAGAAGCCATCGCCCTGCTGAATGCCGCAGGCTATCTGGCCATCATTGTCACCAATCAGCCTGTGGTGGCCCGTGGACTTTGCAGCATGGAAGAGGTGCGGGAAATCCACAAGAAGCTTAGTGTCCTCTTGGGTGAGCAGGGGGCATATCTCGACGATATGATTTTCTGCCCCCACCATCCGGACAAGGGCTATCCCGAGGAAAATCCCGCTTACAAAATTCCCTGCCACTGCCGCAAGCCTGACACGGGCATGGTGGAGGAGATGGCAGAGAAGCACCACGTGGATATAAAGAGCTCCTGGTTCGTAGGGGATACCACGGTGGATATCAAGACCGGGCAGAATGCAGGGCTGCATACAGCTTTGGTGAAGACAGGTGAGGCAGGGAAAGACGGCAAGTACGAAGTGCAGGCAGAGTTGGAAGCAGAAAACCTGTTGGATGCAGTGAAAAAGATTTTAGCAGAAAGGAAGCCACAATGAAAGACTACACTAAAAAGATAAGCTCATACATCGACCAGGAAAAGCAGGTGCTGGACACCATATCCCAGGAGGATATCAACCAGGTGATGAACCTGCTGGAGGAAGCCCGCTTGAATGGCCGCCGCATCTTCACCTGTGGCAACGGCGGCAGCGCTAGCACGGCCTCCCACATGGTATGCGATTTCAACAAAGGCGTGAGCCTCAATCAGGAAACTAAATACAACTTTGAATGCCTCAGCGACAATGTGGCCGTCATGATGGCCATTGCCAACGACATCAGCTATGACGATATATTCGTCATCCCCCTGCAAAACAAACTGCAGAAAGGTGATGTGCTCATCGGCATTTCCGGCAGCGGCAACTCCGAGAACGTGGTACGGGCTTTTGCCTATGCCAAGGAAAAGGGGGCCAAAACCATCGCTATGACCGGCTACTCTGGCGGCAAACTGAAAGAGATGGCTGACTATAGCCTCCATGTGAATGTGGATAATATGCAGATTGCCGAGGATGTCCACCTTATACTCAACCATTTGATGATGTATATACTTGCAGGTGAGTGAAGTTGAGCAGCAGTCTTCTTGAGACATATATCCCTTATAACCAAGGGGGGAAGGCACGTATCCTCTTCCTATTCGAGGTAGCTTCCTTCTGGCCATCCTGGGAGTCTGTTTACGAGGCTTTTCAAAAGGACAAGCGGGCAGATGTACGTCTGGTGCTGATGAGCAGGAGAGCCATCGAGCGCTCCCAGCTGGTATCTGCCAAAAGCTTTCTGGAAGAAAAGGGGTATGCCTATGAGCTGGATCAGGACTTTGACTTTAGGGGTTACAGGCCTCATGTGGTCTTCATGCAGAGTCCATATGACCTGACCTTCCACACTCCGGACATGCTGGCCCTGAGTTTCAGGAAGCAGGGCAGTCGGGTGGTCTACATTCCATACGGCATCGAGATAGCAGATACAGTTACCGCCCGCCGCGACCACTTCCAGAACTTCGTGGTGGAAAACTGCTGGCGCATTTACACCAGTTCGAAAAGCATGGCGGAAGAATACAAGAAGCACTGCATGAACTACAGGGCAGTGAGGGCTTTGGGTTCGCCTAAGTTTGACTACTGGTCGGGCGGGACGAAAGAGCTCCTGCCCATAGCAGCCAAGGCTCATGCACAGGGCAGGCAGGTTGTGCTTTGGAAGATGCACTTCTCCAAGGATATCATAGACAAGGGCGAGCGGGTCATGATCACCCCGGATCTTGACGAGTATCTGGATTTTGCCAGAAGCTTGGACAGCTATGAGAATCTGGAGTTCATTTTCCTGCCTCACCCCAAGATCCTCCATGGCATCGAGGCCTATGATGTGAAGGGGGATGATGAGCTGATCAAAAAGACTGTGGCTCTGGTGGCCCTGCTGCGCAGTCAGGAGAATGTCCTGATTTACGAGGGGGACGACTATCGTCCGGCTCTTGCTTCGGCAGATGCCATCATGCTTGACAGAAGCGGCACCATGGTGGAAGCAGCCATGACCGGCGTGCCTGTCCTCTTCACGGAGAATGAGAATTACAGGGAAGTGTGGACACCGCCTGTCAAGGCTTTGACCGGAGGCTTTGCCAAGGGCACCGGGGCCAAAGATATGGAGAAGTTCCTGGCATCGGTGCAGGCCGGAGAAACAGAGGCGTATCTGGGCTACAAGGAAGCTCTTGAGCAGGAGTTTCCCAAAGCCGATGGCAATTGCGGTTTCCGCATCAAGGAGGATGTGCTGGCAGGTTTGCAGGAGGCGCCCCGCCAAATTCCACGCATAGCCCTCTATGCCACAGGCCGCATCTGCCGCTACTATCTGGAGCAGAAGGACTGGCAAAAAGGCATTGAGATTGCCGCCGTCATTGACTCCAACCCGAAGAATTGGGGAAAGGAATTCTGCGGCTATATAGTAGCTCCCCCCGAGCAGCTGAAGGAAATGGATTATGATGCCCTGGTCATCATGTCGGATTTTTTCTATCACGAAATCAAGAAGTCTCTGGTCTATGAGATGCGGCTGGAGGAGCGGAAGATTTGGCGGCTGGATGAGTTTGTATGTGAGATTAGAAGAGCTGGAGAGAATTGGGAGGATTCAATTCACCATGGAGTATAGGCATCGTGTTGGCCAGGTTAGGGTGGCTTTTATCTTTCAGGCAGGCTCCTTTTGGCCTTCTTGGGAAAGCGTCTGGGAGTCAATCAAGCAGGACAGTAGATTTGAAGCCTGCCTGTTTCTGGTGCCTTGGAGTGAAGAAGCAGGGGATAAAGATCAGATGGAACACGGGGAAGAGTTCCTGCGTGAAAAGAGGATATCCTATGAGATCTTCACCAATGAGGCCATCAATGCCTTTGCTCCTCATTGGCTGCTTTATCAGACACCTTATGAGAGATGGCATCGTCTGCCTGAGGCTTGGTCTGCCCGCTATCGTCTGGCGGGCAGCCGCATTGCTTATATTCCCTATGGTATCGAGATTTCTGATACGCCTGAGTCCAGAAATATGCACTTTGCTCAGCCTCTGGTGAGGAATGCCCAGGCAATCTTCGTTATGTCCGAAATCATGAGGGAAGAGTATCTCAAGTACTGTCTTAATCCAGATGCTGTGCAAGTCACAGGCTTGCCTCGCTTCGATGCCCTGCAGAGAGAATTTCCTTTGCATGAGGACCTTGAATCCAGGATTGATGGCAGGAAGGTTGTTCTCTGGAAGGCTCATTTTCCCAAGGAATTCCAAGAAGATGGTAAGACGAAGACTGCCACGCCGGATTTGGAAGAATATTTGGCTTTTGTTGAATATGTGCGTCAGCATGAGGACTTGTTCTTCATTTTCTTGCCGCATCCAAAATTTGTGGGCAAGTCTGTGCCAACCCGGCTGCGAGCCATAGCCAGAAGGCTTTTGGATACGTTGAGCAATTTGTCCAATGTGTATATAGACCAGCAGGAGGACTACCGTCCTTCACTATTGCGGGCGGATGCCATTATCGTAGACCGTAGTGCAGTCATGGTGGAGGCAGGTTTGAAGGGAATCCCTGTCCTTTATATGTGCAATGCGGACTATGATGAGCCTATGACAGCGCCCGTGCAACCTCTTTTGGAATCCTATGAGAAGGGATCCGTAGTTGAGGATATGACTGCTTTTTGTGACAGACTGCTTCGGGGAGAGGATGAGGGCAGAGAAAAGAGACAGAAAGCCTTTCATAAATGCGTGCCCTATTTGGATGGCAGATGCGCACAGAGAATACTAGATTGCCTGTGGAATGGCGCACGGAATAGTGAACCTGTCGGCCTTCCAGATAGATTCCTTCCCAACACAAGGCTGGTCGTCTTTGGTGCGGGAGAGGCATATAAGTTCACCTTGGCGCAGCTTGAAGCGCGGAGGGATAAATCCATTTCCCTTAAGTATCTGGCAGAAGATGTCAGCTCTGTAGTTGCTGACGATTTTGACTATGCGGTGCTGGCCGCAGAAAATGGCTTCCTTGAGAATTACGGTATCCTACGGCAGACTGGCTGGTCTGGGGAAAAAATTCTGGGCTTTGATCAGGCAGTGACTCTGGTCAAACAGCAGAAAAGCTGCAAATGCCTGGGGCTGGTATCCGTGGTCATGACGGTATTTGGTTGGAAGGAATACCTTCCTGAGGCTGTACAGTCCATACTTGATCAGACATATTGCAGTTTTGAACTGCTTGTGGTGGTGGAATACGGGGCAGATATGAAAGTGGTGGAGACACTGCTGGATTTTGCCCACAGGGACAGCCGTTTGCATCTGTATTTCAATGACAGCAGACTGGGACTGGCAGAATCTCTGAATAAAGGTATCCGTGTGGCCAAGGGGAAGTATATTGCTCGCATGGATGACGACGATGTATCCAGTCCTCAGCGGCTGGAGCGGCAGGTGGAATATCTGGAAGCCCATCCTGAGATTGGCTTGTGTGGCACTTTGCAGGAGTCTGTTACCCCAGAGAAGACTGATGTGACATATGCTCCGTCAGAGCCGGAACTGCTGAAAGCCGAGATGCTCTTTGGCTGTCAGCTGAGCCATACTTCGGTGATGCTGCGCAGGCAGCTTTTTGCAGAGAACGATTGGTTCTATGACGGCACTAAGCTGGCAGAGGACTATGATCTTTGGATGCGCATTCTGGACAAGACCAGCATGAGTAATATCAATGAGCCTCTGGTAAAGCACCGTTTCGGCTTTGGCAATATTTCGCTGGAGAAAGGAAACAGGCTCTCGGAGGAGTTTGCTCTTAGGATCCGGCACAATGTAGAACATTTCCTGAAGGTTGATTGCAGCAGTTACAGCGCTGAAGCTTTTTGCTCCTGGCGCAGATTCCCCAGCAGGCTTGCAGAAGGGCAGCTCATCGATCTGCTGCTGGAAGAAGTAGACCTTCTTCAGCGTATGGATGAAGCCAACAGGATTTGCGGCTTTGCCGATAATAAGGCTTTTGTCAGGATGCTGATGCGGAGATTCCGCTGGTTCTACTACGAGACAGCCAGACAGACCGGCATGTGGGAAATGTTCTGGCTGGTCAAAAAATATAATGTGCAAGGCAGCCTGACTTTCCGGGAAAATTTAGCAGCTTGTTTTGCCTCGCTTGGACGCTTGGATAAAGATTGCGAGGGAGCCAGCCTGATGCTAAAGAATCTGCTAAGTCTGCCTCAGGGCAGCAGGATTGTCCTCTATGGTTTAGGCGAGTCCTATCAGCGGATGCTGGGCAAGTGGGGCAGACAGGCTGTAGCTGCTGGTTATAACATCCTTGGGGTTATGGATGCTAAGGTCAGAACTAAAGAGTTTCCCATGTTGGAGTTATCTCAGATGGAGAATCTGGCTTATGACAGAATCCTCATTTCCACGGGCAAGTATTTCCAGGAAATACGCAGCAGGCTGATGGATAAAGGAATCCCGCAAGAAAAGATTGGCATGATGGATCAGCTGTGGCTTACCTTGCAGGAGAAGATACGCATTGTATTTGTGTTCCAGGTGCCATCATTCTGGCCTTCTTGGGAATCCCTATACAATGAGTGTCTGAACGACAGCAGGTTTGAGGTGCGTTTGCTTTGGATTGATGATCTTTCCTGCGGTGACAAGGCCCAGATGGAAAATGGCCGTGAATTTCTTGAGGAGATGGGGCTTTCCTACCAGATCTTTTCTCCCCAGGAGGTGCTGGAGTACCGTCCTCACTACATGGTCTATCAGACACCCTATGACAAAGGGCATCGCCCACTGGCATATTGGACTATGAGGTACAAGCGAAATGGCGCACGCATTGTTTATATTCCCTATGGGGTAGAGATTTCAGATACGATGGAGTCGCGTTATAAACATTTCACCCTGCCACCTGTACTTAATGCTTTCCGCATCTATGTGATGTCGGAGGCCATGGAGGAGGAATACAAAAAGCAGTGCACCAATGCTGCAGCAGTCCGCCCATTGGGGTTGCCAAGATTTGACGCCTTTGCCCATAGGGAGTGCTTTCCGCTTCCTGATGGGTTGCAGAAGAAAATAGGTGGGCGCAAGGTGATTCTTTGGAAATCACATTTCCCCAAGGTGTTTCCCAGTGGTGGCAGGAAACTGCAGGCCACACCAGATTTGGATGAATTTTTGAAATTTGTTTCATATATCCGCACACATGAGGAGCTTTTCTTTATCTTCATGCCTCATCCCAAGTATACAGACAGCACCATTGAGCCAGATCTGCGTGAAAAGGCAGTCAGGCTGTTGGAGGCTTTAAAGACCTGTGACAATGTATATGTGGATATGGCAGATGACTATCGTCATACACTTATGCATGCAGACGCAGTGATGATTGACCGCAGTGCAGTTATGGTGGAGGTAGCTGCCCTGAAGTGTCCGGTGCTGTACCTTTATAACGCCAATTATAGAGAACCCATGACAGCACCGATTCAGAAACTGCTTGATTCTTATGTATGCGGTACCAAGGCAGAAGATATGGCTATGTTCTGCGACCAAATTCAAGATAAGGAAATTGCCCGGCAATTGACAGCTAACATTGCGTCGGAGGCATGTTTGCCACTGCTGGATGGGCAGATAGGGCACAGGATAAAGGAAGACCTTTGCCAGTCCGTAATAGAACCGTCTAATAGCAGGGCTGTGAGGATGGTAAGCAAGGATACTCGTCTGGTTATCTTTGGAATAGGCGACATTGGAGACTACTGTGTCAGACATCTGGAAGGACATGAATGCGGAAATATTATTGCCTATACGGATAATAACAAGAAATGTCAGGGACAGCAGAAGCATGGTATTGAGATAGTTTCTCCAAGTGACTTGCCAAACATGGATTACGATTATGTGATTATTGCTACAGAGCGTTACTTTAATGCCATTTATCATCAGCTGGTTGAGGATTTGAAAGTACCATTGGAAAAAATCATGAATTATGACGAGTATCTGATGGCTTGTATATATGTCTAAAGAAGGATGAGAGGCAATGGAGAATCAGCAGGACGAACTTTTGAGCGAAAGGGAGCAGCTTTTGGCTGCTATAGATAAGTCTGTGGAGCGGTGGACTTGGGACAGATATCAACGCATGGAAAAGCAGCTCCTTCCAAGACTCAATAAGGAGATTGACAAAAGGATAGAGCGATGGACTTGGGACAGGTATCAGCGCATTGAGAAGCAACTTCTTCCAAGAGTTACTGAAGATATTGATAAAATATCAGAGAAATGGACTTGGAATAGGTACCTGCGCATCGAGGGGCTAATATGGAATCTTCTTTTCGAAATAAGGCCGGAAATGATGAAGGATTCTCTTGGGGATTCTGCTGTGTATGATTTCGATTTCTATTTGCGCAACAGATACGGGTCAGTTCATTCTGCTATTGCCATTCTTCGGTTAGTATTTCAATGGCTTCCACATAAGAGTATCGTGGATTTTGGTTGCGGTATAGGTTCTTGGCTGTGGGTGGCAAGCGCTTTGGGTTCTCAGGAGATTCTAGGATTGGATGGTCCATGGGTGCCCAAAAGCATGCTCATGATTCCTGTGGGTGATTTTAGACCTACAGACTTGCAGGAATCTGTGACTTTAGAGAGAAAATTTGACCTTGCTATGTCGTTGGAAGTGGCCGAACATCTTCGCCCGGAGTCAGCAGATACTTTCGTGGCAAGCCTTTGCCGCGCATCTGATATTATTCTCTTCTCTGCCGCACACCCAGGACAAGGCGGCGATGATCATATCAATGAGCAGCCAAGGGAATATTGGGAAGAAAAATTTGGAGCTCATGGATACAAGTCGATTCTTATATGGAATTATATTTCGGAAGCAAAAGGCAAGGCGGAAAAATGGTATCAAGACAATTTGATATTGCTTGTACATAACGGTAAATATGAGGAAATAATAAGCCTGTTGGATAAGAGTGATAGATCTGTTGGGGGTAAGTAAATTGGCTAAAGTAACAGTGTTAATGCCTGTTTTGCGTGGCATTGAATATCTTGAAGAAACTTTGCAGTCCGTACAAGGGCAGACTGTGGCGGATTGGGAACTTCGTGTAGTGTATGCATCTGATTTGGATGCAGAAAATTTGGAGACATTGCAGGGCTATGCAGATAAAGATAGTCGTATTATGCTGCAAATGTCAGATGGATGGGGCAATCAAGCTGAGATGATGAATCTGGGTTTTGAAAATGCTCAGGGGGAATACATAGCCAGAGCAGAAGTGGGAGCAGTTTTTGCGGCTGACAGGCTGGAAAAACAGCTGGCTTTTCTGGAAGCACATCCTGAAGTTAGTTTTTGCAGTTCTTCGGTAAATATGGTCAACAACGAGGGCAGTAGTTCTTTACTCAAGGCTATTTGTGATGAGGCGGGACTGCGCGCTTCCATGATTTTTGGCTGTGAAATCAATCATCAGAGTGTCATGCTGAGAAAAGCAGATTTTGACAATAAGAATCTTCTTTATGACCCGAAATGGCTTAGTGAGTATGAGCTGTGGGGAAGAGCAATGCTGGAGGGGCTTTTAATGGCAAACTTGCCTGAGGCCCTTGTTTCTTGCTATGCCCAGAGCAATGGTATGGATATGGGTACCAGAGAGCGGTTGCATGCAGAAACCCGTCAGTTGGTTATGCGGAATGTTTCTGCTTTGGGTATTGATATAGCTGACTACAGTCCTACTCTCTTTGCCGGTTGGCGGAATCGTCCTGAAGGTTTTGCCAAGAAGCATCCTGTGAATTTCTTGAAGCGTGGTTATTTGCTCCTGCAGGAAATGGCAGAGGCAAACAAAGAGAAGAAAATGTTTGACGAGCCAGCCCTGGAAAAAGTTCTTTTCAAGCGTTGGGACTGGATAAGGAAAAGTTGTGGCCTGGAGTTTGTGGCAGGACAGTATGGCAAGTTTGCTGAGGCGAAGGCGCCAAAAGTCAGCGTGATTATGCCGGTGGGCAAGTGTGCCGGGACATTAAGCCGAGCCATTGATTCCATGCAGGCACAGACTTTTGGCGAATGGGAACTGCTTCTTATGCAGGTGGCAGGACAGGAAGATGGCAGCGGCGAGATAGCTGCCATGTATGCCAAAAATGATGCCAGAATTTCCTACCTGCCCATGGAAGAGGAGAGAACGGAAACTGAGGCCATCAATGCTGGGGTTGGCATGGCCTCTGGCCAGTATATCGCCCGCATGGAAGCTGATGTTGTATCTGTGCCGGAGAGACTGGAGAAACAGGTTGCCTACATGGATGAACATGAGGAGGTTGTTATTTGCGGTGGCTGGCAGCGTATAAATGACGCTCATGGTGAAAGAATCCAGAAGATCGTTGAGGATAATGATATCCTTAAAGCCAGGCTGATATTCTATGGAGATATGCTTCCCGCAACTTTGATGCTGCGCAAAAAACTCTTTGAAGATGGTCTGGCCTATGATACAGAGGCTCAGGACATGGATTATGGTTTCCTGGCCAGGGCTTCTCTTTGCGGGGAGGTAGCTAATCTTCCTCTGGTGCTGGTTGCAAGGGAAGGTGGGTCTGCTACCAAGAAAAATCTGGCTATGGCAGCAGAAGAGAGCGGTAAAATAGCTGCCCAGGTACTGGAGCAGGCACTGGGAGTTTCTGTTTCTCCTTCCAGCCAGAAGCTTTTGAATGATTGGGTAAATCCTCTTGGCAAGGCACAGGATTGGAAGCGTGAGCAGGAAATCTCTCGTCTTAGCAGCATTTTGCAAGATATTTGGCGGGCTAATGATGAAAAGCAATATTATGCTCCAATGGCATTGCTGGATGTGCTGTCCAGAAAATGGTGCCAGGTAAGGCATGACGTTAATTGGCAGGATCTTGACACCAGCCGCATAGAGACTCTTGAGGATATTTTTGCAGAGGACTTCAAGCCTGAGCTTACTATGCCTTATCATATTTTCCGCAAGGAAAAAGAGGCTGGGGAGCGGAGAATACCCAAGGTAACGGCATTGATGCCGCTGTTTAATGGCAAAAAATATATTCGGGAGTCCATCGAATCCATTCAGGCACAGACTTTTACTGATTGGGAATTTTATATTGTCAATGATTTTGGCAGTGATGATGGCTGTGCAGAAATAATCATGGATTACGCGCTGCAGGATGAGAGAATTGTGCTTGTCCAGGCAGAGCGTAGGCTGGGGTTGGCTGCTTCATTGAATCTGGGTTTGGATCTTATTGAAAGTGAATATGTGGCGAGAGTGGATGTGGATGATCCATCAGAACCGGAGAGATTTGCTAAAGAAGTGGCATACCTAAACGAAAACCTTCATGTGAGCTTGGTGAGTTGCTGGCAATGGTCACTAACCACCAATAGGTCTTGTGTACAAGAAGTGGCAACTGAACCTGAAGAATTAAAGGCGGCTATGATTTTTGGCTGTGAAATCAGCCATTGTGGTGTTATGATCCGTAAGGCAGATTTTGATGCACATGGCTGGCGGTATGATCATGCTTATCTCAGTGAAGATTATGAACTTTGGACAAGAGCTATGATGGAAGGAGCCGTTATGGCTAACCTTCCAGAACCGTTGGTTACCCATCGTTGGGGATTTGGAAATATTAGTATTGATAAGGGCGCAAGATTGCGAAATGAGGTGCGTATGCTTAGCATGCGTATGCTGAGCAATATTGGTGTTAACGTTGATAAGTATGACAGAGCGCTTTTTGCAAATTGGAGAAATTTGCAACAGGGGTATTTTTCAAAGCGAAAAGCATTCTTTTTAAAGCAGGGATATGGACTATTAAGGGAAATTGAAAGTCGTAACAACGCAAGGAGATTTTTCCAACCCAAGGCACTAGGTAAAGTATTGAATCAGCGGTGGGATTGGATAAGGAAAAGCTGTCGATTGGAGTTTACAGAAAATATCACGCTAAATGTTGATGCAAACAACGATAAACCTGTAGTTAGTGCTATCTTGCCAACTTTTCGTAATGTAGAAGATATTTGTAAGATTATTGACTCTATACAGGCCCAAACTTTTGGAGCTTGGGAGCTCCTAGTGGTGAATGACTTTGGTAGTGATGACGGGACGGTAGAACTGGTTAGTATGTATGCTTTAAATGATAGGCGCATACGTTTAATTCAGGCTGAAAAAAGTCTTGGTCTTTCTGAATCGTTAAATCTTGGCATTAGGAAGGCTAGAGGAAAATATATTGCTCGTTGCGATGTTAACGGTACATATGTACTAGAACGTTTTGCTAAGCAAGTAGCTTTTTTGGAGGCTAGTCCTAAGGTTGGTGTTGTAGGTGGGTGGCAGAATCATTACGGTAAGAGCGAGTGGATTGAAGAGACAGCTACGAATCCCGAACTTCTACGGTGCAGAATGATCTTTTGGTGTGACCTGTGCACTTCAACACTTATGTATAGACGAGATGTGTTATTGGAGAATAATTTATTTTATGATTCTCATGTACAGGCAGAAGAATGGGATTTATGGGCTAAGGCTATTTCGTTTATGGATATTGCTAATATTCCAGAAGTTTTGGTGAATTATAATGATAATAATGCTATTAAGAGCGAAGCGATTGCAGACTTGGCCGAGGAAAGTGGACATATCACTGCTAAAATTTTGAAAAGTACCTTGGATATCCGTCTGTCTCTTTATGATTATCATCTTTTGAATGGTTGGCGTAATCCTATTACTAATAACAATCAGGAAGATGAACTTCCAAGGGTTCAGGAAATAATGCGCAAAATTTGGGAACGTAATGAAGACGTTGGTTTCTTCCATCCTAAGTATTTGTTACAGGCTTTGGCTGGAAAATATTTCTGGTTAAAAGAAAATAAAAATTGGAAAAAAGAAGATTATACTTATATTCGCTCTTTGAGTGATATTTTCTATCAGGGGATTATTACAAAGCATGAAAAAGAGAGTCTGCCATACTGGGCTGATAAGTTTAGTGAGGAATTGGAAAAGAGAATTGAGAGGAAAATAGAACAGTGGACCTGGGAGAGATATAAGAGAATACAAAAAGATTTGGTACCAGAAATAAAGAAAAGCATAGAACAATGGACTTGGGAAAGGTACAAACGTATGGAACAGCGTATGGTACCAGCACTCAGTAAAAATGTTGAGAAATGGACTTGGGAACGTTATCAGCGTAGCAGAATTGATTTAAAGGGAAGGACTGCATTGATACCATATTATCCTGAGTTAGGAATTCGAGTGGTATTCCTTCTACAGGTTGCATCTTTTTGGCCTGCACAAGAACCACTATATCGCGCAATTTCAGCAGATCCAAGATTTCATGTGCAGTTAGTCTGTTATGATGAGAAAATTGACAGAAGCATAAAAGTGGAGACTTCCAGGGAGTATCTGGATGAAATGGGGTATGAATATATTCCCTGGGAAGAATTTGATATTGATGATTTTAATCCACATGTTGTTTTCTTACAAACCGCTTATGACAGCAATAGGGGCGAGAAATTTAAGAGTAAGAATTTGAATCTTAAAGGTTATAGAGTTGTTTATATACCCTATGGAATAGAGATTGCTGATACACGAGTAGCCAGACATGACCATTTTGAAAATCCAATTATAGAATTTGCATGGAAGGTCTTTACTTTTTCGAATACTATGAGACGTGACTACCTCTGCCATATACATCATAGAACAGATATTGTAGCTTTAGGACTTCCGAGGTTTGATGCGCTTTGGGATAAGAGTAAATTCCCAATGCATAGTGAAGTGTTGAATAGGGCAAGTGGCAGAAAAATTGTCCTTTGGAAAGTTCATTTTCCTAAGGTTATTAAAGAAGATGGTAAAGTGATTCTGGTTACTCCGGATATTCAGGAGTATATAGAATTTGCTAAGAAGTTAGAATCAGAATATGCTGATTTGTTTTTTGTGTTTATGCCACATCCGCGTTTTTATGAATTTAATGATGATGAAAAAGTACGGGATGATATCTGTGAGTTGATGGGCATTTTGTCGGAAAAGGATAATGTATATATAGATGAGGCCGATGATTACCGTCCGTCGCTTCTTAATTCCGATGCCATAATAGTAGATAGGTCTGCTGTCATGATAGAAGCAGCCGTAGTGGATGTGCCTTTGCTTTATATGTCCAATGCTGATTTCTATGAGCCAATGACCGAGGCAGTACGTCCTTTGGTGGAAAGCTACGAGCAGGGAACTAACTGCCAGGATATGGTGGAGTTTATGGAACGCTTCCGCCAGGGTATCGACAAGAATAAAGAGCAGAGAAATCTGGCGTTTAAACAGTGCATTCCGTATTTCGATGGGAAGTGTAGTGAGAGGATTAAGGAAGACATTGTGGCATCGTTGGAGAAAGAAAGTGCTGAGTTAGATAGGCAAAAGTAATCATTGTATTTAAGAGTAGAAGAATGATGTGTTGGGAGGTACAGGTGTAAGTCATGATGGATAACAAAATGAAACTTGAGTATATAGATGATTATTTAAAGATGGAAAATGGATTTAGACCTAACCTCCCAAATGAGGTGATGAATACAGAACGAGATAAATTTTTAGAGAAGTGGCATGACAATATTCCTTCAAAGCTATATCACTATATGCCATTTTCACAAAAACACCATGTAAAATCACTAATTGATTCCAAATTATGGTTTTCATATCCGCAGTATTTTAATGATCCGAATGACTCTAGAGTGATTTCGGATGTTGATGAAGATATAAGTTGTGTGGATACGAATACGATTGTTGAATATTTCCCCAAAATGCAGTATGCACTAACGGAACAAATAAAATATAATCAAGCAGAATGGGGGCGTTTATCGCAGAAGTTGATGCGGGGAGATAAGGATGGTGACTTGCAGTTTCGTGTATATTTTTTAGAAAGGATACTTGGCAAGCAGTATGCAACGGAACATTTGTTGAATGATGTGATATTAAATCTAACTGAGAAGAAAGAGGCAACAAATGTATCTGCTTTTTATAACAGTTATAAGAAGCTGTGGAGTGAATCTGTTTTGGAAGCGTTTGATAAAGAGATTGCAATATGTTCCTTTAGTATGGTACATGATAATATGCTTATGTGGTCTCATTATTCAGATCAACATAAAGGGCTTTGTCTCGAATATAATATCAATGATATAACAAATGAATTTGGAGTAGTATTCCCTGCTGTTTATGGACGTATTGCCAGATATACGGATTTGGGTGATTTAAGTAAGAGGGATAAATACATAAAGAGGTTTTTGTTCAAGTCAAAAGAATGGGAATATGAGAAGGAATGGAGAGCCCTTTTGGATACAAGGGAGAACTGCCATAGTTTTCATGCTGATTTGAGAGGTTTTTTATCACGTCAAATTAAGCCTGCTAAAATATATGTTGGAAATAATATGGGTGAAGATGATATAGCCTTCATAAAAGCAAGATGTGATGAAATGGAGATTGACTGCTATAAGATGCGAATCAAGGAAGATAGCTGGGAATTTGATGAGCCTGTGAGATGTGATTAAGGACTTCTTTTCTTTTGGGTTTGATATAAACGTTTTTGAGAAGAAATAGTTTTTTAATTGATAGAAGGTATAAAAACTATGAGTGATAATAGGATAAATAATGATGAGGATCTTTTGTCGCAAATAGACAAGATTGTTGAAAAATGGACCTGGGAGAGATATCAACGAATACAAAAGGACTTGCTGCCCCTTATTGATAAGTCCGTAGAAAAATGGACATGGGAACGTTATAAGCGCATACGGGGGAAGCATATGTCCTACGACATCATTTTGGACGATTTGAAAGAAGAACTGCAAAATATGGTTATGTGTGCAGCTGGGGGGTCAAGTACTCAAAGAGAGGAGTTCGATGCGATTATCCCCATTGGCCCGGCATGTCGTCCGGCGCATCAATTGAAATTGCATAATTTGAGAATGGCTGCATTCCCTTTAGATTGGCAGATGGATTACTCTCTGGATACAGTTGCGCATTTGCTTGAGACAGAGTTCTTCGATTTCTTTCAGGAAGTAGCAGAGGACGAGGAGCGTACCAAGAATCTTAATCCTGGGCTGCAAAAGAATAGACATGTTACTGATGTGAAAAATAAGATAGTGTCTATTCACCACTTTCCTAAAAAGTTATCACTTGAAGAAGGGCAGAGAGAGTTTCATAAGGTTATGATGCCTCGCGCTAAACGTTTGATAGATGTCTTAAAAAAGTCCAAACGTGTACTTTTTGTGTGCAACAGATCGGAGAACTCAGAAAAACTGGGTGAATTCCTGGAAGAAGTTCATAAGATTTATCCGCATGGGGACTTCACGTTAATAAATATGCGTGATAATAGTGACATGGAAGATGGCGAGCCTATGAACATTCAGGAGATGGATAAGGAATATGCCCATATAAGGGATTATACTTTCAATGATACAAATGAAATTGGAGGTATCAGTGATTACTGGAAGGGAAGCATAAAAAAGTGGCATGAGGTGCTGAAACATATTGCACTCAAAGGGTGTATGGAATAATAGTGCTGCTTAAACTATGTAGTGTTCTGAAAGGAAGTTGTGCTCTGAGTGGAACCGGCAATATTAAAGTGGTTTGAAATGGCCCGTATAGATATAAAGAATCAGGGTGAAGGTAATGATGTTAAGGTAGCGGTGGCTGTCGGAACTAATTGCAATATCACTCAGCCGCAATGGTTTTCAAAGAATGGTACCGGTTATGTTCTGGAGACGAGTGACAGGCATCAAATACTTGAATTGACGTGTCATGGTGCAGGTAAACTGATGATTCGACTGATGGGGATAGATAGACGTTCGCCCAAAGGAGAGAGACTTCCCCTTTGGGTGGATTATACTCGCCTAGCGTTGAATGAAGAGGTGATTTTCTGGGAATTGAAATCTCAGTGGCATGATAGGAATTACGTCTATAATAGAATGGTGGAAGATGGGGAGAAAATACGAGTAGAAATTTCTTGGGACTATCATGGATATAAAAAGAAAGAACTGATCAATCTAATTTCTATGTTGGGTGGAGTATATTGATTATAAATGAAAAGTTTATGTATTTGTTATGGTATATGTCGGCCTAAGTTGGGCAAAGTTTAAACTGATATAATTTTTGTATAATTTTCTAAAAGTTATGTAATGAGGTTAATTCTCTTATGAAAACATCAAAGTTTGTTAGTGAAAACGCTATCGAGTTAGAGTATATTTTCCAGAAATCAAATGCGGGATCTAAGGCCCTTATAGTTGCGTTTCCAGGTCCTGCTGGTGTTGTTCGTGGTGGTGAGTGGGGATATTTATTCACGATAAGGCGTATTTCAGATGTGAATGTTCTATTTCTAAGATCAAATGCAGAATATACTAAATCTCGTATGACTTTGTGTAATGGGAAACCATTAATAGATGAAGCTATTTATGATTTGGTAGATAAGGTATCAGAGGAGCAGGACATTGAACAGATTATTGCTATAGGCACATCTATGGGAGGATATGCTTCTTTATATTATGGTATTAAATATAATTGGGATATTATAAGTGGTGCTCCACCATATACATTTTCAAATCATTCGTCAGAAAGCATTATATATGCTACTGGGGAATCGGGTGTGAGCGGCAAAGAAAAAATGAACCGTTTATTGTATTCTGTTATGGAATCGTATGGGAGAGAAAAATATAATAAAAAATGTCTTGTAATTTGGGGGGAGGGAGAACAATACTGGAAAAATGAGTCAGAAGGACCTCAAATGCTTAGGGATATGGAAAAGTTTAAAATCAAATACGAGTATAAGTTATATCCTTTTTCAGACCATCAAACGATTTGTGATTTATTTCCTTTGGTTTTAGAAGCAAATTTAAATTATTATCTTGGTTTAGCTGATAATCCATTAAATATTGATGAAACATTAGCATCGCCTAAGGGACGCTTATATGACGATATAAGGAAGGTATGTAAAAGCATATTGTTGCGTAAGCAGTGTGAAAAGAGGATGATTCCTAATTTAGAAATACAAAAAAATATAATTTTCGGCAGTAGAGATGATAAAATTGCCTTAAGAAATTATGTTTATGTAAAATCAGGGTGGCTATGGGATGTTGAGAATTATGATAATAAAAAATGGGAAGGCTTTGATGAACCAATAAAATTTAGTAATTTTTGGGATGTAAGACAAATAAATCGTAATAGGCATATGTTGAGTTTTTATTTTCAATCGACACTGTTACGTTGGTATAAACGTCATCCTGAGACTAAGGTGTTAGATTGGTTATTAGATAATTTCTTTGAATATATGCGTAACTTAAAGGTGTTTCCAAATATTTATATGGAACCATATGATTTCTTAATACACATTTTATATCTTATTGAGTTACAGAAAATCTCCAAGAATAAGCTTTCAGAACAATATTCGGAGTGGTTTTTACATGAAATAGATAAAAGTTTAAATTTGATGGTCGATAATATGGAAAGACCGGTTCCTATACAGTGGCAATATAAGTTGGTTCTTGGCCTACTCATAATAGCTGTTTATTATAGGAACTGCGAATCCGTCTATGAAACGTTATATGCGGCTGCTTTAGATATGTTAAATGCGTTAAATGAATATCATTTTGATAAGAATGGTTGTTGCATTAGTGAGCAACTAAATATGCAAGATTATATTTATGGTGAGATAAAAAATATAATGGATTTTATATCTGCTAATAAAATGGAAGTGAATAAATCTTTTCATAAAGTAAAAAGGACTTATGGCCGTGTAGAAGATTTTGTTAAGCACATTAGGCAACCAAATGATATAATGCCTCCTGTCGGCCATACTGCTGTTGGTCAGATGTGCAGATCTAGATGGACTGTACCTCGCATATCATGTAATTTTATCAAAAGAACATCTAATATTGCTTTTTTAGAGGATGATAAATCACTTTCGTATATAACAATTAATGGTGGAGCTAATACGCACTCAAATAGAAAACATTGTGACTTGTTGTCTTTTACTTGGTATTATGATGGGGCACAAATCTTTTATGATGCTGGAGGAATTGGACAGAAGCATAACTTGGAAGAATACGCAAATTCAAGTATTGCTCATAATGCATTCATATGTGATGATATGAATTATGTTATTCCAGAATATAGCGATTGGACAACTATGGATGTGGAAATAGAGGAACATGAAGATTATGTTGTTATTCCAACTTCACATTATCTCATCGAAGGTGTAAATCTCAAGAGGAAATTTTTTTGGATAAAGCCTAATATACTCATTCTAATAGATGAAGGTAAGGCTGATAGGAATAGAAAATTTTCCCAAAACTTTTTATTGGGGGATTTTGAGATTGATAAAGAAGTCCCCTCAAAGATTTATATAACAGCATCAAATGACATAGATGGATACATTCTTCAGCATTGGGAAAAAGAGAACATCGAACTTGAAGAATATCGTGGAATGAATAAAGTTGAGGAAGAGGTGAACCCTCGTGGCACTATTATAGAAAATTGGCGTATTCCTCGCCGTGGATTAAATCTTGCTTATAGTAAGGAGGGATTGGAGATAAAATTTGTTACGTCCATTGAATTGCATAGCAGTAAGCATACTTTTGAGGAACAAAATTTACAGTCAGTAAATTTTGATTCCGAAGGAAATTTGATTGTGGTTCTTGGTGATGGTAAGATTCTCTTTGATAATAAAGATTAATTGTACTGTTTTTATTTAGGGGGTAATAAAAATGACGATGAATGAGAATTTTAAAAAAATATTAGATCAAGTTAACCCGGAGATATTAGAAGTTGAGGATGTAGATTTAATGGAGGAGGGAATTATTGACAGTTTTATCGTTATGCAGATTGTTGCCATGGTAGAGAAAGAATTTAAAATTGATTTTGATCCGGAGGATATTGTGGAAGAAAATTTTTCATCTCCTTATAAAATGTGGGAAACTATACAAAAGTATGGCTCTAAGGAATGAATTTATATGTAGGTGAAATATATGGAAAAACAATGGAAAAGCCTAGCCAATGGTAATGTTATTGACTATCTTGAAGAGACTGCTGCAAAATATCCGAACAAGATATTTATTGCTGATGAAAACAAGTCTGTGACATTTATAGAAGCAAAAGAAATTATATATAGGATAGGATCGTATCTTTTGCATCGATTAAAATGTAAAAATAAGCCTTTATGTGTTTTCGCTTGTAGGAATGTGGAGAGTATTCTCATGTTCTTGGGGGTAGTTGCAAGTGGTAATTTTTACGTACCCATTAATACATCTATTCCAAAACAAAGAATGCGTATTATGCTGGAAAATATAAAACCACGAGCAATGCTTTGTGTGAGTATGGGGGCTGAGAACTTATTATTTGATGTGCCTATCTTTAGTTATGAAGAAATGACAGTTGAAGATTTAGATATAGTTAGTCTGCAATTTGTTAGGAGAAAGTTTATTGATAGTGATCCCGTTTGTGGTATTTTTACTTCTGGTTCTACTGGAATACCAAAATGTGTGGTGAAATCTCACAGAAGTATAATTGCTATGGCAGAAATGTTTTCTTGGTTTTTCCATTTAAGTAGCAGTGATGTTTTAGGCAATCAAGTTTCTTTTGATTTTGATATGGCCAACAAAGATATTTATACGGCATTGCGAAACGGATCTACACTTAATATTATCCCGAAGAAACTTTATATGCTTCCAAATGCATTAGTGGATTATTTGAATGAACGCCGCGTTTCTGTGCTATTTTGGGCGTCTTCTGCTCTTCATGTTATGCATACATTGCATGCTTTCAAGCATAAAAAATTAGAATTTGTGAAGGAGGTGATGTGCTCTGGGGAACCTATTTCTGTTAAGGCCCTGAAATATTGGATGGATAATATGCCACAGATAAATTTCTGGAATTTGTATGGTTGCACTGAGATGACGGGAAATTGTACCTTCTATAAGATTCCGAAAGGCTTTCATGAAGAGCAGGTGCCCCTAGGTACGGAGATGCCTGGGGTAAATATATATCTTTTAAATGAACAGGATAACTTGGTTGGTGTCAATGAGATAGGTGAAATCTGTATTAGTGGGCCAGCGTTGTCCTTGGGATATTATAATAATAAAGAAAAAACTGCAGAGAAATTCGTGCAGAATCCTATAAATTCTGCATATCCAGAAATTATATATCGTACAGGTGATTTAGCTAAATATGATGAGTCAGGATGCTTAATTTTTTCTGGCAGAAAAGATGATCAAATCAAGCATATGGGCTATCGCATTGAACTTGGAGATATCGAAACAGTTGCAAATGGCATGAGTCAGTTGGGAAGGTCTTGTTGTATTTATGATAGTGCAAAAGATCGCATAGTGTTGCTATATGAAGCAGAGAATAATTTAGACAGTGTAATACGAAAGTTCCTTAAAGATAAATTGCCACAATATATGCTTCCTGGAAGGTATGTGCAGATGAAAGTTTTTCCAGAGAATTCCCATGGGAAAATTGATCGGAAGTATCTTGAAGCCGAATATGTTATTAATGGATAAGGATTGCAATGGAATATATATAGGATTATGGTAACTATTCAGTCGCCCCCTCAAGTGCCAGCATAGGCTTATCCTGAAATAGACATTCAAAAGCTAAAAGTACAGCATTTTCGGTGGCTGATGCAATTTCGTCATTTTTGAGCCTGTGAAGAAAACTCTGTAAATAGGGTCTTCTATGATGGTCAATGGATATCAAGCTGGCAGTCTATCAGGGTACATTATTGACAGTTCTCCCCTTACCTTCCCCCAGTTCCTTATCGGCACGGTCCATTTTTTAGTGGCCTCAAATGTAGCCAGGTAAAGAGCCTTGAGAAGAGCCTGAGAACTAGGGAAAACGCTCCTCTGCCGATTCAGCTTCCGGTATGAGGAATTAAGGCTCTCAATGGCGTTAGTAGTATAAAAGGCAGTACGGACACTGGTGGAAAATTTGAAGATTGGCGTTATGACGTCCTAATTGTCGTGCCACCGCTTCATAGCTGCTGGGTTCATGCACTCTCACATTTGCGCTTATGCCAAGCATCTATGTGAATGACGGACAGTATGGCGAATAATCGAATATACCACATCATGGATGAGCGACGGTGCCCTTCTTCCAGCAGTCCGTCAATCTTTATGCGTTTGTTGGCCCGTTCAGCAGATGTGCGCTTGTTGTAGGCTTGCTTCCATTGAGGCGAACCTCGTGGAGGGTCGCAGAAAAGCCGTGGGTCATCCTTGAGGTTTATATTTACAACACGTCCATAAGTGGATTTTGTGCAGCGATTGTCGCACAGGCACAGCCTTTCTGCGTATTTTGTCTTCGGGCAAATATATTTGGCTCTGTGCCGCTTCTTGTCAGTTCCATTGGGCTTCATGGGAAGTCCCAGAGGGCAGATTGGCACACCGTCATCTCCAATGGTATATCCCTTGTCCTCAGCAGATTTCGTACCGCGAGGGTTCAAGTCTATGAAGGGTGCTATGCTGTTTTTGCTGCACATCTCGTACACAGCTGTTGCATCGTGTGCAGAATCAAGGATCAAAGCGGAAATATTCAAGTCCGTGAAGAATGTCTTGATGCAGGCAAGTCCGTGCAGCATGGCAGGAAGGTCGTGGCGGGAAGCACGCTCCAGGACAGGGAAGACAGGCAGTTCGGAGTTGGCATCTGTGAAGAGATAGAGGTTATAGCCGTAGTAGAAGAAATTTCTGGACGAATCCCAGCCCCAATTGGCATCAGGCTGGGAGAACCGGCGCTTGTGGCAGCACTTGTCGATGCCCTGCTTATGGCAGTCACAGGTCGAGTGGCTGCGCTCACGGTTTGAGACCACAACGGGAGTGCTGTCACCAGCCAGAACCAACTTCTTGGTATTCAGAAGACCTTTGTGCATTGAGCCGGCCAAGAAGATACGGCTGAAGATTTTACCGATGATGGAAAGCTTGCTCTTGAGGATGCCTCCGGCACCATGCCCCTCGAAATATTTGATGATGGTGGCAGCATGATCTTTGTCGAAGGACGGAGACTTTTCACCATTGCCTTTACCGTGCGCATGCGGTCAGAGGTGCTGGATGTGTCACTGCTGGCCAAAAGGCTTGGCGGCGGTGGGCACTATAGAGGCAGGCTTTCGTGAGGCCAAGCAGGTATTGCAGGATGAGATAAGTAGGTACTTATGCTGATGGAGGAAACGAGGTTGGCTAGTGAATATAAAACCAAAGCCGGACGCCATAAGATCGTCTATAACTACACCGGTGAGTTTGATGCCTGGGTGCCTGCCACCATGGAGTTCTTAGGCACCTTGATGCCGCCTACCCTTTCCAAGCGGGCGGCTGCCATGCTGCTCCTGGTGGCTGGCATGGGCAATGAGGAGATTGTGGAGCTCACGGGCATGTGCATTCGGAGCGTCCGTGCGCTCCGAAAGACCATGGAGGAGCAGGAGCCGACCTCCGAGCTTTTCGCCATCAAGCCTGGCAGCGGGCGGAAGAGAAAGACCGAGGGTATCGAGGAGCAGGTGTGGGCTGAGTTGGACACCGGCAACTATCAAACACATAAGGATGTGGCGGATATGCTGAAAGAGAAGTTTGGCATAGATGCCTCGGTTAATCTGGCTGCCCGTCTGATGAAGCGGTGGAAGGCGGCTCGTGAAGAGAGCTCGAAGTGAGGGGAGGCAGCTTCTGTGGTTTGGAAGAATAAGTTCCATGAACGGATAAATGAATTGTGGAAGCGGGCCAAAGACCGGAATCGCAAATTGACACAGGCTGAGTATGCCGGTTGCTTCGGTGTGACCAGAAATGCTCTGCTGGGCTGGCTGCGAGGCTCAGGGCAGCCTGATACAGACGGCCTGGTCCGTATCGCCAGCACAGAGAATGTCAGCTTGTCCTGGCTGCTGGGAGCTGAGTGCTCCGGTGACAATGACGAATCCCCTCAGGATGAGCAGGAGCTGCTTCATATTTATCGAAGCATCAGCCCGGAGCATAAGGAGATTTTGATGGAGCGTAAGCGGTAAACCATCTGGTGTAGCACGTAAATGAAAAAAGCATGACCGTTCATGGCCATGCTTTTTTACTTACAGTTTTTCTGAACTTCTTCATTCCAAGGAAGCAACTCATCCAACTCGTCAGGATGGATTTTGAAATTCATGTTGGGCATCCGTTCAAACAAATAGACCAGATATTTAAAAGGATCTATGTCATTGGCTTTGCAGGTTTCAACCACGCTGTAGACGGCAGCACTGGCTGCGGCGCCTTTCGGCGAGGCCGAAAACAGCCAATTTTTACGTCCTATGGTGAAGCTTCTTAT
>NZ_FNWN01000032.1:0-28777 GCF_900108415.1 Selenomonas sp. KH1T6 | reverse complement strand
GCAATGATGAAGGCGGACATGAATTTCCGAAGGTTCCTGAGCCGCGGCACAGCAAATGTCCTTGTTGAGATCATGCTGGTGGCTATGGCTTACAATATTCAAAAGCTGCACTGCAAAATCCAGTCAGACAGAGCAGGCCAGCACCTGTTCCCTGTGAATAACGCAGCCTGAATACAAAATAAGAGCACAAGAAAAAAGGCGATTTTTATACCGCCTGGTATCTTGTGCTCATTTTTAGTGGATTTTACAACGAATAGGAACTTCTTATACATCAACAAGGAAAAGGGGCTGTGCATAAGTGGAATTACACTCATGCAACAGCCCCCTTTGTTCTATAGGCATAGCTTCACGAATCAGGTTTACACTATAGGAAGGAATTTGTTGAGGAAGAGAAGGAAGCGGTGGCGTTGTGACTATATATAAAGGAATACAAAAAATCGGGCATTAAGCCCGATTTTCTTATATTTCCTGTAAAATACTCGATATTCTGCAGGAAAATCGTGTGTGTTGTTGGTGGAGACGGAGGGGATCGAACCCTTGACCCTCAGATTGCGAACCTGATGCTCTCCCAGCTGAGCTACGCCCCCATGTGCTGTGCACGAGTTTCATTGTAGCACCGCAGGTTGGGGATGACAAGTTTTTTTTTGCAAACTGGGTGAGTTTTCTAAATTATTTGATTGAATGTCGAGGGGGCTCTATGGTAAAATTTTCTTAAAGGATTGGGTTTTCATCTTAGGGAAAGGATGTGCAGGAAATGTCTGATATGAGCATAAATGGGGTGGCTGGCTACGGCTCCCCTTATGGAAGCTATGGTGGTTACGGCAGTTATGATGGCTATGGCGGCTATGGCAATAACTATGGCGGTTATGGCGGCGCTGAAGGCGCTGGGGCCGAAAAGGGCTACGGCGCGGCAGCGGAAACCGAAGATCTGGCGGCTGCAGAGGATAAGCAGATTGACACCGGGGAGTGCGAGACCTGCAAGCGTCGGAAGTATCAGGATGGCTCTGACGAGATGGTGTCCTTCAAGGCCGCAGGCCATATCGACCCCAATAATGCGGCTTCGGTGGTCATGAGCCATGAGCAAGAGCACGTGTCCAATGCCTACCAGAAGGCCGACCTGGAGGGCGGCGAGGTGGTGCGGGCCAGCGTCAGGCTCAAGACGGATATCTGTCCAGAGTGCGGACGTACCTTTATTTCTGGCGGTGTGACCAGCACGCAGATACGCTATGTCAATGAAGAAAATCCTTATCAGCAGGAGTTGAAGGCTTCTGACCTGAGCAAATATCTTGGGGCTAATGTGGATATTGCCGCAGGGTGATGAGGCGTTATGAGCCGGGGGCGGTGCCCCCGGCTTTTCTGTCAGTTTCCAACTGCAGTGGAAAATTTTCTGCGGGAAGGGCTGAAAAAGAAGGAAAATGTCTTTCTTATGGCGAAATGAGTATAATCCCCCATAGGGGCTTATTCTGCCCTGAAGGGAATCAGCGGCAGCACCGTTTGGCTATGGAAACATAATTAAAATTTATACTGAAATTCTTTTTACATTATCTATAGCTATTTTAAAATTTTCAGTGTATAATGGAAAATAATGTGACTTATGTTGCCATGGCAACGTTTTAGCAAACAGGGTCTCTAATAGCTGATTTGAGCCATCGGTGTGGGGATCTAGCTTTTATTTTAAGGAGGTAACAAAGTGGACAAAAGGGAGAGTTTGTGGGATCTTTATCTCAGAAAAGGCATGAGCCGCCGCAGCTTCCTGAAAGCTTGCGTGGCACTCACCACCTTGATGGGCCTGACCACGGACCAGGTATCGAAGGTGGTAGAAGCTGCCGAAACGAAACCGCTGCCAGTGGTGGTCTGGATCCACGGTCATGAGTGCACGGGCTGCGATGAGTCCTTCATCCGTTCTGCAGCACCTCTGGCCAGTGATGTGGTGCTTTCCCACATTGACCTGGAGTACGACCACCTGCTTTCTGCTGCCTGCGGTGAGCCCTTCGAGCGTCATCTGGATGAGATCATCCAGAAGTACAAGGGCCAGTACATCCTGGCAGTGGAGGGTGCTGCCTGCACCAAGGACAATGGTGTTTACTGCATGTCCGGCGGGCATACCTTCACCCATCTCTTGAAGAAAGCCAGTGCCAATGCGGCAGCCGTCATAGCTTACGGCACCTGCGCTGCCTACGGCGGCATCCAGGCCGCAAAGCCAAACCCCACCGGTTCTTCCGGTATCGGGCCTTTCTGCGGCTCCACCCCGGTAGTGAATGTGCCGGGCTGCCCGCCTATCCCCGAGGTCATGACCGGCGTCATCATGCACGTGGCTATGTTTGGTACCGTACCGCCTCTTGATGGCGAGGGCCGTCCCAAGCAGTTCTTTGGCAACCGCATCCACGATACCTGCTACCGCCGTCCCTTCTTCGATGCGGCCATGTTCGCTGACTCCTACGATGATGCGGGCGCCAAGGCCGGCTGGTGTCTCTACAAGCTGGGCTGCCGCGGTCCCGAGACTTACAGCTCCTGCGGCAATATCCGCTGGTTCGAGGGCCTTTCCTATCCCATCCAGTCCGGCGCTGCCTGCATAGGCTGTGCCAACGCCACCTTCTGGGATGACGGCTCCTTCAGCGAGCGCCTGCCCCAGTATGGCAAGCTGGGCAATGCGGACAAGATCGGCGCTGCCATGGGCGCAGCAGCTGTAGTGGGCGTCGCTGCCCATGCTGCAGCCTCTGTGGTGCAGAAGAGTCAGCGTGAAGCGGCCGAGGCCGAGAAGAAAGAGAGCAGGTGAGACTGAATGAAACATGTAGTTGTAGATCCGATTACTCGTATAGAAGGACACCTTCGTGTGGAAGTCACAGTTGATGAGGGCAGCGGCAAGGTGACAGATGCCCTTTCCTCTGGTACTGCCTGGCGCGGTCTGGAACTGGTGATGAAAGATCGTGATCCCCGTGATGCCTGGGCATATATCCAGCGTATCTGCGGCGTCTGCACCACGGCTCATGCTTTGGGTGCTGTCCGTGCAGTAGAGGATGCACTGGGCATCCGCATTCCCCGCAATGCCAACTATATCCGCAACATCATGGCTGCAACCCTTACGGTGCAGGACCATATCGTGCATTTCTACCACCTGCACGCCCTGGACTGGGTGAGCCCGGTGGATGCCCTGGCTGCTGATCCTGTGGCTACGGCTAACCTGCAGAATAACCTGCTGGCAACTTACAAGTTGCCTTTCCGTGCTCCCAATACCTACAATAGTGAGGCTTATGAGCATGATTTCCCCGCAGCTACGCCCCAGTATTTCCAGCAGATCAAGGACAAGGTAAAGAGCATCGTGGACAGCGGCCAGCTGGGCATCTTTGCCGCCCAGTGGTGGGATCATCCGGATTACAAGATCCTGCCCCCGGAGGTACATCTCCTGGCTGTGGCTCATTATCTGGAGATGCTGGACAAGCAGCGTGAGCTGGTTACCCCCCATGTCATCTTCGGCGGCAAGAACCCGCACCCCCATTATGTGGTGGGCGGCATGCCCTGCTCCATTTCCATGAATGACGGCAACGCTCCCGTGAACGCTGCCCGTCTGGCTGTGGTGGACCGTGCCATCAACCTGGGCCGCACCCTGGTCAATAACTATTACCTGCCGGATCTTCTTGCTATCGGCAACATCTATGTGAAGGCTGGCAGGGTAGACGGCGGCGGCCTGGCCAAGACCCGTGTCATGAGCTTTGGCTGCTATCCCATGGAGTCTTACACCGGTACCAGCAGCGGCGGTTATTTCGAAGGTCTCCTAGTGCGCTCCAACGGCGTGGTGGAGAACTTCGGCGCCGGCGTGGCAAATGCCAAGTTCTCCGAGATTGTGGCTGAGGACCTCACCACTCCCGAGACCATCACCGAGGGCGTGGAGCATGCCTGGTACGAATATCCCGAGGCAGAGGGCAAGGACCTGCATCCCTGGGAGGGTGTCACCAAGGCCAAGTACACCGGCCCGAAAGAAGGTACCGGCACCGAGTGGAAGACCCTGGACGAAAATGGCAAGTATTCCTGGCTCAAGACGCCGAAATGGAAGGGCAAGGTCTGCGAGGTCGGTCCTCTGGCCAAGTACATCGTCATCTACACTAAGGCCAAGCAGGGGCTCCTGGGCGAGCTGACCTGGGCTGAGCAGATGATGGTTGACCAGATTGAGGCAGTTTCCAAGGTCCTTGGCCTGGCTCCGGAAGTCTGGCTGCCCACCATGGTGGGACGTACCGCTTGCCGTGGCCTGGATTGCCAGGTGGCTGCTGAGATCAACAAGTTCTTCTTTGACAAGCTTATTGCCAACCTCAAGGCCGGTGATACCCAGGTTGCCAACATGGAGAAGTGGGATCCCGCCAGCTGGCCGAAGGAATGCAAGGGCGTGGGCCTCTACGAGGCACCCCGTGGGGCTCTTTCCCACTGGATCCACATCAAGGACGGCAAGACGGAGAATTACCAGTGCCTGGTGCCCACCACCTGGAACTCCTGCCCCCGCGACAGCAAGGCAGGCCAGGGCGCCTATGAGCTGGCTATGATGGATACCCATGTGGCCATCCCGGACAAGCCTCTGGAAATCGCCAAGGTCATCCGTTCCTTCGATCCCTGCATGGCCTGCGCTACCCATATGTACAACACCAAGGGCGAGCGCATCGCGGCTATCACCACGGACCCCTATTCCGGCACCAAGGTAGAGAACTGAGCTACCGGACAAGACCGGAGAAAGGAGTCGTGACATGAAAGAAGTAAAGCGCAAAGAGTTCTACGTGTTCAGTCCCTTCTTGCGCATATTCCATTGGATCATGGTCGTCATGATCGTGGTTCTCTTCTGCACGGGCATCATCATTGCCACCCCCATGCAGTCCATCAATCTGGAGCCTACCTACTCCGTGACTTATGTGGATTTGGTGAGAGATATTCACTTTGTGGCCGCGTTCATCTTTGCAGCCTCCTTTGTGCTGAGGATCTACGGCTTCATCATCAACAAGGGCGACCGTCTCTTCCCCCACTTCTGGAAAGGCTATTTCTATCGCCAGACCGTGGAAGTGGCTCTCCACTATATGTTCCTGAAGTTCGAGCATTCCTCTTTCCTGAGGAATCCTCTGGCCCGTGGCTCCTACGCCTTCCTCTATGTGCTGGTAGCCATTGAGTTCATCACAGGTTTTGCCATGTACTATCTGGTGAATCCCAACAGCCTCCTGGGTGCCATGAGCAACTGGGTGCTGGTGGTCTGCGGCGGTGAGATGATGATGCACATCATCCATCACTATGTGGCCTGGGCTATCATCCTCTTTGCGGTAGGCCATCTCTACATGGTCATCCGCGCAGAGTTCATGGAAGGCGAGTCCGAGGTCAGCTCCATGTTCTCGGGCTACAAGTTCCTCATCCATGAGCCGAAAGATGCCAGCGACTCCGACCAGAGCGGCGAGAAGCACCTCATCTGATATGCCCCCCAGGGGGTCGCAGGAATTGCCTTTGGGTGATAGAATTGAAGCAGTGAATGCAGTTTAGTTGAACATAGAACGGAGATGAATCCCATGTGCAAAGAATGCGGCTGCGGTGAGGCTAATGGCAACACCAGGATGCAGTTCACCGTCCACGGCTATACGGAGGACAGCGCCAAGGAGTGCGAAAAGGCTCTCCTGGGACTGCCGGGCGTCATGTACGTCCATATCCACGCCCATGACGGGGAAACTACAGTGGATTATGCGCCTAGCAAGACCAAGCTGAAGGATATCCTCAAGGTCTTTGAGGAGAAGAATCTGGAAGCTGACATCTGATAGAAACTCAAAAGGTGAGCGCCTTCCTGCCAGCGTTGGCGGGGAGGCGCTTTTCATTGCCGTGCATACTGGAGGGATGGCCATGCACGAAATGTCCCTGGCAGAAGGGATTCTGAAGATTGCGCTGGAATATGCCAAAGAGAATGAAGCTCAGAAGGTAGAGGAGATAGGTCTTATCATCGGCGAGATGAGCGGGGTGGTCATAGACTCCCTGGAATTCGGCTTCAAGATGCTGGCAGAGGGCACTGTGGCTGAGGGGGCGAAGCTCAAGGTGAAGGAAACGCCTCTCATTGGACGATGCACCAAATGCGGCGAGGAAATGCACGTGGAGCACTATGACTTCTGGTGCCCCAAATGCCGGGACGGCGTGCTGGAAATCATCTCCGGCCGGGAGATGCAGGTGGAATATCTGGAGGTAGAATAGCGAATGGAAATCCAGGTCATGAAGAATATCTTGGGCGAAAACGACAGGGTGGCAGCAGAGAATCAGGCCATGTTTGCCGAAAAAGGCGTCTATGTGCTGAATCTCATGGGCTCTCCGGGGGCAGGGAAGACTTCCCTGCTGGAAAAGACCATGGAGAAGCTCAGGGACAAGGTGAAGATGGCGGTGATAGAAGGCGACCTTTACACCAGCAAGGATGCGGAGCGCATTGACCGCTATGGAGTGCCGGTCATACAGATCAATACCGCAGGGGGGTGCCATCTGGACGCCCCTATGGTGCAGAAGGTGGCAAAGCAGCTGGATTTAGACAGCCTTGAATTGCTCATAGTGGAGAATGTGGGGAATCTGGTATGTCCCGCGGAGTTTGCTGTGGGGGAGAATGAGAAGGCTGTGGTGTTGTCTATTACTGAAGGGGCGGATAAGCCCATGAAGTATCCGCTGATTTTCAAGGAGTCGGCTATTGCGTTGCTGAATAAAGTGGATTTGCTGCCTTATTGCGATTTTGATATGGCGGGGGCTAAGGAGGATATTGATACGCTGCATCCCGGGATGAAGGTGGTGGAGATTTCCTGCAGTAAGGGTACGGGAATTGATGCCTGGTGTGAATGGCTGCTCTCGAAGGTTAAGAAGTGATTGCTTGTTAGGTGCGTCTGTTCATTTCTTTGGCGCAAAGAAACGAACCAAAGAAACAGCGGACTGAAATCACATCCTATGATTTCCGCGTCCGCGGGGCCCATCCATGGGCCCTGGGGTTCGTGAAGATTGAGTAGCTTTAGGTTTGTTCCTTTGTTGTTATAGCACTGGTAGGAGAGGTCTTGCCTGCCCCGCTTGCGGGGGCGCGTAAGCGCGGGAGCCCGGTGGGCTCCCTGGCAGGGGACCGGCGAAGCCGGTGGAAGGGGGGAACTTGTATGGCAGAAACCTTTGGTTTAAGTGATGAAGAAGTGCAGGCGGAGCTTGCCAAAGTTCTTCATCAATCTGATATAACAGTATTAGGCATTGGCAATGTAGTCCTGCGGGACGAAGGGTTTGGCGTGCGTGTCGCTGAGTATCTTGATAAGAATTACATCTTCCCGGACAATGTCCAGATTGTGGACGGGGGCGTGCTGGGCATAGAGCTGATGCAGTTTGTCACTGGCACGGAGAAGCTGTTGATTATTGATTCAATCAACGGCGGCGGGGAGCCGGGGCAGACTTTCAGGTTTGCCAATGATGAGGTGCTGGCTCATTTCCAGGACAAGCTTTCTGCCCATGAGGTGGGCATACAGGATGTGCTGGCGGCTTTGGAGGTCACCGGGCGGAAGATTCCCGAGGTGGTGGTGATAGGGGCGCAGCCCTTTGACCTGTCTGCGGGAGTGGAGCTCTCTGCGGGCATGGCAGGGCTGCTGGAACCCATGGCAGAGCAAGCCCTGAAGGAACTGGCCGCCTGGGGCGTGGTGCCGGAAGAGCGGCTGGGGGAGATTGAGCAGGATTTGTCCGTGGTGGCGGAAGAATTGACCAGAGGAGAGGGCTGATATTATGTGTTTAGCCGTACCAGCTAAACTTCTTGAAATAAAAGATTCCTTGGGCAAAGTAGAACTTTCCGGGGTCACCCGGGAGGTGAGCCTGATGCTCCTGCCGGAGGCCAAGGTGGGGGATCATGTGCTGGTGCATGCTGGCTTTGCCATGCAGATTGTGGACGAGAAGGAATTTGAGGAAACTAATGCCCTGTTGGCAGAGATGCACGGGGGGCCAAGGACGGTGAATGAGCTTGGCAGCTGAACTTAGCCGCGAGGAGCAGCGGAAACTGGCAGGGGAGCTGGTGGCTGAGATTGGGCGGCTGGCAGACAAGGCCGGGCGCCATCTACGCTTTATGGAGGTCTGCGGCACCCATACCGTCTCCATTTTCCGGGCAGGCATCCGCCAGTTGCTGCCGGAGTCCGTGGAACTGGTATCCGGACCGGGCTGTCCTGTCTGTGTGACCCCGGACGAGTATATGGACAAGGCCATAGCCTATGCCCGCCGTGAGGACTGCATCATCACTACCTTCGGGGATATGCTGAAGGTACCGGGGACGGAGTCAAGCCTGGGTGAAGCAAAAACCGCGGGGGCGGATATCCGCATTGTCTACTCCCCTTTGGACAGCCTGCAGGCAGCCCGGGAAAACCCGGACAAGAAGGTTATCTTCCTGGCCGTGGGTTTTGAGACCACCGCCCCTACGGCGGCAGCTACGGTGCTGGCGGCGGAGCAGGCGGGGCTGAAGAATCTCTATATGTTGTCTGCCCAAAAGCTGGTGCCCCCTGCCCTGCGGCTTCTGATTGACGACCCGGAGGTGCTGGTGGACGGCTTTATCCTGCCGGGGCATGTTTCCGTGGTGACCGGCACGGAGGTCTTCAGCTTCCTGGAGACAGAGTATCATATACCCGGAGTGGTGACGGGCTTCGAGCCTTTGCAGATTTTGCGTTCTCTCTATCGCCTGACCAGGCAGGTGGCAGAGGGGGTGGCGAAGGTGGAAAATGAGTACGGCAGCGTGGTGAAGCCTGAGGGCAATCCAACTTCCATGGCCGTCACCAATAAAGTCTACGAGCCTGTGGCCGCCAAGTGGCGGGGCATCGGGGAAATCCCCGCCTCTGGCCTGAAGATGCGGGAGGCTTACAAGTCCTTTGATATCGAGGAAGTATTGCCCCTGCCTGTGGCGGAACTGCCACAGCCCAGGAAGACTGGCTGCCGCTGCGGCGAGGTCTTGAAGGGCATCGTGACACCCCATGAATGCCCCCTCTTTGGCAAGGCCTGCGTGCCCACCCATGCCATCGGCCCCTGTATGGTGTCGGTGGAGGGTGTCTGTGCCGCCTGGTATAAATACGGGAAGGGATTATTTACTTATGGCAATAAACAGTGAACATGAATACATCACCCTGGCCCATGGTGCTGGGGGAAAAATCAGCCAGGAGCTTATGGAGGAGGTTATCCTGCCGGAGTTTGGCAACCCAATCCTCAATGAGATGCACGACGGGGCAAGATTGAACCTCAGCGGGAAACTGGCCTTCACCACGGATTCCTATGTGGTGCAGCCTCTGTTCTTCAATGGCGGCAATATAGGCAAACTGGCGGTTTGCGGTACGGTGAATGACCTGGCCATGACAGGGGCGGTGCCCAAGTACATCTCTGCCGGGGTGATACTGGAGGAAGGCTTCCCCGTGGAGGACCTGCGTAAAATCGCCCATACCATGAGGGAAATGGCTGAGGAGGCGGGCATTGCCATCGTTACTGGCGACACCAAGGTGGTGGAGCGGGGCAAGTGCGACGGCATCTATATCAATACGGCAGGCATTGGGGAGCTTATCGAAGGAGTGGAGATTTCTCCCAAGAAGGTGCAGCCCGGCATGAAGGTTCTGCTCTCTGGCTTCCTGGGGGACCATGCGGCCACTATTCTGGCAGGACGCCACGGCCTTGAGCTGCCGGAGACGGTGAAGACGGACTGCGCCCCGCTGGCAGGCATGACCCAGGCCTTGCTCAAGGCTGCCCCCCGCACGGCAGTGCTCCGTGACCCCACCCGTGGCGGCGTGGCTGCAGTGCTCAACGAGATCGCCAGCGCCAGCAAATGCGGCATCATCATCGAAGAAGAAGATATACCCATACGGGAAGAAGTCCAGGGTGTCTGTGATATGCTGGGCTTTGACCCTCTCTATCTGGCCAACGAGGGCAAGTGCGTGGCCTTTGTGCCGGCTGAGGAGGCGGAGGCGGCACTCTCTGCCATGAAGGAAAGCCCCTATGGCAGGGAGGCCCGCATCATCGGCGAGACCACCGCTGAGGCACCGGGGCAGGTGGCCCTGAGGACGGCTATCGGGGGCTTGCGCGTGGTGGATATGCCCTTGGGGAATCTGGTGCCCAGGATTTGCTAAGGAACAACTTTTCCTTGCTTTTTATAAGGATTCGTTGTAACATATTGTATGGGAGGCACATTGTCCTTGTGGCAATGTGTGGCAGAAGGTATAGAGGCGCGAAAGCGGGGACGTTCGGTTGTCCCCGCTTTTGTGTATTCAATTTTTCTTGTCAATATAGTATAATAGTCCGAGTGTTTGTAATTTATGAGTTGTAAGGAGCAGTATGAAGACCAGTATACTATATGCACTGATGGGCCCCAGGGGCGCAGGCAAGAGCACTTTGGTAAAGATGGCCATGGATATGGGCATAAATTATATTCCCGCCTACACTACGGAATGGCTGCACGGGAGATCACGGCGGGGGCGGCTTCTGAACCGCATAGAGCCGGAGGAGTTCAGCCGGGAGAGATTCTTTGCCCAGACAGGCTGGCGGGGGTATCAGTACGGCTGGCATAAGCAGGATATCCTTGATGCCATGGCTGAGTACCGTTGCAATCTGATCTTGCTGAATGAAGATGTTGTGCCCAGTTTCAGGGCCCTGCTCAGGAGAAATCTGGTGGTGATCCACCTGATGGCGGATTACACCGCCCTCATAGAGCGCATGACTGCTGAAAAAGTCTCCCCGGAGCAGATTCAGGAGGAACTGAGGTATATCGAGGAAAACAAAATCCTGGACGGCTGGAAGCAGGCTGATTACATCATCAAGAACATGGGCAGCAAGGAGACAGCTTTCCAGCAGCTCCTGGCTATCATGGGACTGACCCAGCCATTGCCGCAGGAAAAGTTCATAGAGCAGCTGAAGGATTAAAGGAAACACTGATTAATTCGGTCGCCCATCTTGACGCACCTTGTCTGTCCTCCCTGCGTTGACAAATCCTCGACATAGCCCCGCTATGCCTCCGGTTTGTCGCCTTGGGAAGGACAAACAATCTGCGCCAATCTGAACGACTTCATTTAATCAGCGTTTCCTAAAAAGGGCGGGCGCACATCAGTGCGCCCGCCTTTCTCATGGTACGGAGGGAGACTCAGAACGGTTAGCAGGCAGATTTTTGCCCGCTGATTTTTTTGGCTCCGGCAGCAGGAAGGTAGCTGCTGCACAGGCAACGGAAATCAGGAAGATCACCAACATCACGGCGGCAAGGCCGTAGTTATCTGCATACCACCCCAGGGAGGGGACGACCATGCCGCCCAGGCTGAAAGACAGCCCCAAAGTAACACCCGAGGCAAAGCCCAGGCTCTTGGCCAGATAGGTTTGTCCCAGCACCACGAAGGCAGCATAGGAGCCCTGCATGGCAAAACTCATGGGAATCAGCATGGCATATACCGCCCAGATATTTTGGGGAAATACCACCATCGCCAGGCAGGGCACCATGAGCAGCGCGCCATAGCGCACGGTTTTCACATAACCTTTCTTGTCTGCCAGCCAGCCGCCTGCCAGGGTGGCCACGATGCCGCTGATGGAGATGATGGAGAGGGTGGCGCTGCCTACGGCATTGCTGGCGCCCAAAGCCTGGATGCAGAACAGGGGAAGGAAACTGCTGATGGAGGCATAGAGGGTAGAGCGGAAGAGAATAACCACAAAGAGCCGGGCAAAGGCGGGCCAGTCGTTTTCTTTGGCGGGGGCGGTGCTGCCGCCCTGGCTGATGGGGGCGGATAGCTGCCGCTGGGATTCACGCCTGATGGCAGGGGCAGCCAGCGCCACCATGCCTGCCGTGAACAGGGAAGCAAGGGCGTAAAAAGCTGTGCCCTTCATGCCGAAACAGGTGATGAGGAAAACTGCCAGGAGCGGTCCCAGGCCAAAGCCCCCATTGCCGCCCACGCTGAAGATGCTCATGCCCTGCCCTTTTTTCTTCCCTGCAATGGCATTCACATTGCGGGCTGCTTCCGGGTGGAAGATGGCACTGCCGATGCCCATGCAGGTGACGGCGGCAAAGATGAGCCAGTAGTCAGTGACAAAGCCTGTCAGCCCAATGCCCATGCCTGCCATAAGTATGCCCAGCACCATAAACCACTGCCGCGACCCTTTATCCGCCAGATGCCCAAAGAGTGGCTGGATGACAGAGGAAAGGCAGGAAGAAGCAAACATCAGTCCCGCAACAGAAGTATAATCCATGCCATACTCAGTAACAAAGAAAGGCAGCAAAGCAGGCAGCGACCCCGAATTTATATCAACACTAAGATGCCCTGCCGAGAGCATATAGAGATATTTCTTGTTCAAAAAATCAAACCCCCGAACTCCCAAAACGAACCCTCGAACTCTCGAACCCCAGGGCCCAAGGATGGGCCCCGCGGACGCGGAAATCACACGATGTGATTTCAGTCCGCTGTTTCTTTGGTTCGTTTCTTTGCGCCAAAGAAATGAACAGACGCGCGTAACGGATATGAAAAAAGGCTACAAAGAGTGCAAACACAACTCTTTATAGCCTAATGTCAAATCAGACTTAGAACAACACCTTAGCAAGGTGCGTATACTCAGGATCCAGCCTCTTCTTATTGGTAACCGCATCATGCAGATTGATGGTCACCACATGGCCCTTGCTGAAGCCGAAGACGATATCGGACAGGCCGGAAATCAGGGCCAGGGCTGCCTGCTCGCCCAGCTGGCTGGCGCGCACGCGGTCGATGACCGTGGGAGAACCCCCACGCTGGATGTGACCCAGCACGGAAACGCGGGTATCGATGCCTGTCTTCTCGGCAATGAAGGAGCCAACCTCCTGGGCATTGCCGGCACCCTCTGCCAGCACTACCAGGATATAGCGCTTGCCTGCATCGTAGGCGGCCTTCATGTCAGTGCAGATGGCATCCAGGTCGTACTTCTCCTCAGGGATGAGGATGTACTCAGCGCCACCGGAGATGCCGGCCACGGTAGCCAGCCAGCCGGAGTTGCGGCCCATAACCTCAAGGACGATGACGCGGCGGTGCGCGCTGGCGGTGTCGCGGAGCTTGTTGATGGCATCGATGATGGTGTTGGCAGCGGTGTCGCAGCCGATGGTATAGTCAGAGCCCCAGACATCGTTGTCGATGGTGCCAGGCAGGCCTACGATGGGCAGGCCCGTTTCCTCGGACAGCAGAGAAGCGCCGCGGAGCGACCCGTCACCGCCGATGACGCAGAGACCCTGGATGCCGCGGTCTACCAGATGCTGATAGCCCATCATGCGGCCCTCGGGAGTCTTCCAACGCTTGCAGCGGGCAGTGCCCAGGAAGGTGCCGCCGCGCTGGATGATGTCGCCCACGTTCTTGGACTCCATCTTGAACATATCCTCTTCCAGTAGGCCATGGTAACCGTTGTTGATACCCCAGACCTCGACACCCTCGTAGAGAGCGGTACGGACTACGGCTCGGGCAGCCGCGTTCATTCCCGGGCTGTCTCCGCCGCTGGTCATTACTGCAATACTCTTCAGCATTGAAAAAATCCCCCTCAAATCCTATAGAAAAAATAAAGAAATTTTGCTTAGCAAATGTGCGTATATGACAGGTTTTGAACCCATCAGCTTTATAATATCATAAACAAAGAGGATTTACTAGGAAATAATTGGAAGGAGGAGGGAGGGTGGCCTCCCCCTTGACAGTTGGACGCTCATCATGATAAATTTTAACTATCAGCTGTGTGACTGACGGTAGGGGAATACCCCAGGGGAGCACAGCCTAAGAAGCCGACCGTCTGGGCATAGCCTGGAGTAGTGTCGGCTTTTTTGTTATCTTGCCTCCACCGCTTGCGGGGGAGGGGGACCGGCGAAGCCGGTGGAAGGGGGGGCTTCGAAGCCGATATGCGACCTCTGGCCCCCCCTTCCGTCAGCCTTCGGCTGCCACCTTCCCCGCAAGCGGGGCAGGCAAGGCCTTGAATTTATGAACGTTACTAAATGAGCGAGAAGGAGAGTATTATGGCACAGGAAATGGAACTCAAGTATGGCTGCAACCCTAATCAGAAACCTGCCAAGGTCTTTATGGAGAATGGGGAACTGCCCTTCAAGGTGCTCAATGGCCGTCCTGGTTACATCAACCTTTTGGACGCTCTGAACAGCTGGCAGCTGGTGCGGGAACTCAAGGAGGCTACGGGCCTGCCTGCGGCTGCTTCCTTCAAGCATGTCAGCCCTGCCGGGGCGGCTGTGGCTGTGCCCCTTTCCCCTGAGCTGGAGAAGGCTTATTTCGTGGAAGGGGTGGAGCTGAGCCCCGTGGCTACGGCCTATATCCGTGCCCGTGGCGCTGACCGCATGTCCTCTTACGGTGACTTTGTGGCCCTTTCCGATGAGTGCGATGCCCAGACGGCTTCCTTCCTGAAGCGTGAAGTGTCCGACGGCATCATTGCACCTTCTTACTCTGAGGAAGCACTGGAAATCCTGAAGTCCAAGCGCAAGGGCACCTATCTGGTGCTGCAGATGGATGCAGACTATCAGCCTGAGCCTGTGGAGCGCAAGCAGGTCTTTGGGGTGACCTTCGAGCAGGGTCGGAATGAGGTAAAGCTCACTTCCGAATGTCTGGCTGAGCGTCCCACCAGGAACAAGGAGATTCCCGCTGGGGCAGAGCGCGACCTTCTCATTGCCCTCATTACCCTCAAATACACCCAGTCCAACTCCGTCTGCTATGCCAAGGACGGCCAGGCCATCGGCATCGGCGCCGGCCAGCAGTCACGTGTCCACTGCACCCGTCTGGCAGGCAACAAGGCTGATGTGTGGTATCTGCGCCAGGCACCTCAGGTGCAGAATCTTCCCTTCCGTGAGGATGTGCGCCGCCCGGAAAGGGACAACGCCATTGATGTCTACGTGGGCGAGGAATGGCAGGACCTGCTGGAAACTGATGCCTGGAAGAATATCTTCACCGAAAAGCCTCCTGTTTTCACCCGTGAGGAAAAAGCTGCCTGGCTGAAGACTCTCAAGGGTGTGTCCCTGGGCTCCGATGCTTTCTTCCCCTTCGGTGACAATGTGGAGCGTGCCCACAAGAGCGGCGTGGATTACATTGCCCAGGCCGGCGGCTCCATTCGTGATGACAATGTCATCGAAACCTGCGACAAATACGGCATTGCCATGGCTATGACCCATATCCGCTTATTCCACCATTGAGGAAACGCTGATTAATTCAGCCGCCCATCTTGACGTATCTTGTTTGCCCTCCCTGCGTTGACAAATCCTCGACATAGCCCGCTATGCCTCCGGTTTGTCGCCTTGGGAAGGACAAACAATCTGCGCCAATCTGAACGACTTCATTTAATCAGTGTTTCCTCAAGATTCCTAAATGGAAGCAGGAAAACACGAATCCTTGACGAAATATACATCATAGTACAACATAAACTGTAACAGTTTTATCAATATATCCAGTCGGCAATGGCCTGTCGGCGCAGGAGGTGCTTTAGATGTATTTTTACTGCGAGAAATGCAAAAAGAAATATCCTATCAACAGCCATTCCTACCAGTGTGAGTGCGGCGGCATGTTCAAGCTGCACAGGGACCTGGGGGAGGACTATGCGGACAAGATTTCTCTGGGCGAAGTAGTGACGCCGTTGGTGCATTTTCAGTCCGGGAAGCTTGATTTCCTGCTGAAGCTGGAGGGCACCCAGCCCACCGGTTCTTTCAAGGACCGCGGAGCAAGGCGTCTTATCAATGAGATTCACAATGTGGGCATCGAAAAAATTGCCCTGGACTCCGCCGGCAATGCCGGTGCTGCTATCGCTGCCTATGCGGCAGCAGCTGGCATGGACTGCGAGGTCTATGTGCCGGATGATACTTCCCAGGAAATCCTCCATCAGATTGAGTCCTATGGCGCTTCCATCAAGAAGGTGAAGGATGGCCGTATGCGGGCCTGCTCCGTGGTGAAGGAAAATCTGGGGGATGCCTACTATGCTTCCCATGTGTACAACCCCCTCTTCGTGGAGGGCGTGAAGTCCATGGCCAAGGAAATCTACAAGCAGCTGGGCGAGCATGTGCCTGACTATATTTTCGTGCCCGTGGGCAACGGCTCACTCTTGATGGGCCTTTACTATGGCTTCCTCGAATTGGGCCGCCTGCCCCAGATCGTGGGCGTCCAGAGCGAGAAGTGCGCGCCCCTCTACGAGGCTTTCCACGGCCTGGAGCCACAGCCCAAGGCTGCTTCCATCGCCCGCGCCATCCGCATCGAGCGTCCCAAGCGGGGGCTTTCCATCCTCAAGGCGCTCAAGAACTGCCACGGCGACATGATGACGGTGAAGGATGAGGAAATTCTGGAAGCCCAGAAGCGCCTGGGCAAGGCAGGCATCTATGTGGAACTGTCTGCAGCTTCTGCTCTGGCAGCTGCCGAGCGCTTTTTCCAGGCCGGCAAGCCGGACAACTACCGCGTGGTGATACCTCTTACCGCCACGGGGCTGAAGAGGTAAGCCATGCTTTACGGTATCATCGACATAGGCTCCAATACCATCCGCATGGCCATCTACTTGATAGAAGGGGACCGCATCGAGTTCCTCATGAAGCAGAAGCATACGGTGGGGCTGGCGGCCTATGTCCATGACGGGGTCATGGCGCCGGAGGGCATAGGGCGTGCCATTGAAGTGCTGCAGGAGTTCAAGTCCTTCCTGTACAGCTTCAATATCACCCAGGTCTACGCCTTCACCACGGCGGCCCTCAGGAATGCCAGGAACAGCGAAGCTGCGGTGGGAACCATCGAGCGGGCTGTGGGCCTGCCCATCCGGGTCATCAGCGGTGATGAGGAGGCTACCTATGATTTCGTGGGTGCTCTCCACGGCATTCCCGCCGAGGACGGCCTGCTGATTGACATCGGCGGCGGCAGTACGGAGATTGTGGCCTACAAGGACAAGGAAATCCGCAAGAAAGTCAGCCTGCCCATTGGCTCCCTGCTCTTTCACTCCAAGTATGTGCAGGGCATCCTGCCCAGCATCACCGAGTGTCTGGAGATGTACAGGGAAGCTGAATCTACCATAGGGGCAGTGACGGCCTTTGCAGACGTCAGGGAAGCTGCCCTCATCGGCATCGGCGGTTCCTTCAAGGGGGGCTGTGCTCTCTACAACGAGCTCTTCAACCAGCCCAAGGTAAACAAACGCATGGAAGCCCGGAGGCTTTCCACGCTGATAGGCACCTTCCTGCGGGACCACGGCATCACCCAGGAAATGGCCATCATGCTCATGAAGGCCGTGCCCGAAAGACTGAAAACCGTCATACCTGGGCTGATCATAGCAGACGTTCTTGCCCGCAGATTCCAGTGCAGGGAAATCACCTACAGCGACTCCGGAGTCAGGGAAGGGTTCATCTATAGCGAGATAGTGCATAAGAATAAAAGATTTGAATAAGAAACTGCCTGTCACCCAATTGGGCGGCAGGCATTTTTCAGTATATCATGTTGGGCTTGACCATAACTCTGTCGTTCAGAACCTCGTAGCCAAATTTTCGGTACAGATTATGTGCGTTTTTTGTTATCAGCACTCCACGAAGGTTTGTATAGTCAGGCAGGGCGGTGATATGAGATATCAAGGCAGTACCTAGTCCTATATGCTGATAGGCCGTATCAATAATTACATCGCAAAGGTAATAGGTGGTAGCAAAGTCACTGATAACTCTGGCAAAGCCGACCAGAGTATCATCGGAGGCAAGGCGTATGCCATAACAGGCAGAATGCCGCATGGATTTCTCTATCTGCTCTATGGGCCTCTTATCAGCCCAATAAGTCATTTTCAGAAGTCGCATGACTTCGCGACTGTCGATATTGTCCGCACCTTCAACGATTGTATATTCCTCGTGGGGCTTTTTCTGCTGGCTGCTGCTATTTATTGAGCACCTTTGTTTGACCGTATCCTCTATCATTAGGCATACTCCCTCGAAATTCTGTTTCACATCTGTATTTGTGAACCGTAGTACGCTGATACCCTGCTCCTCCAGGTAAGCAGTCCTCTGCGAATCCTTATCCATCCCCGTTGGCGCATAGTGCTGGCTGCCATCCAGTTCCACCGCCAGATGACAGGTTGCGCAGTAGAAGTCGAGTATGTAATTGCCCACAACCTGTTGCCGTCGGAAGTGGGGGTGAAAGGTGGAGAGGAAGCGATACCATAAACGCCGCTCTTCTGGAGTTTGATTTTGGCGCAGTTCACGGGCGTATTTTTTCACAGTATTGCCGTAATTTCTCATAAGAGAGCTCCTTTTTAGGAAAATTGAAGATGTTATAGATGGTCGTGCCTGCCAAGTGAAAGGTAGGGGGAATTGCTTTTAGAATCGCTACGTATGTTATAGGTATTACCTGCCCCGTGAAACGGGGAAGGGGGACCACCGAAGGTGGTGGAAGGGGGGACTAGGGTGAGTAAAGTAACGGATTCAATTACCCTTCTGGCAGATGCAGGCGGGGGAGTATACAGGTAAATCATCTTAGCTTAATGACATTGAGGGTCGGGGGGCAGTGGATTTTTCTGTTTATCCGGTTTTTATGCCTTGCCATGTCATTTCGCCGTAGATTGCGCAGTATCCTTTTTCTGCATATCGCTGTCCATGTGTGTTGCTTTGCTTCTGAATACTCAAACTTATTTTGGTGCAGAAGAGGGATTTTTTCTGGGGAGAGGAAAGGAAAACGAGTAACGTAACGGTTTCGAGTCCCCCCTTCCACCGGCTGCGCCGGTCCCCCTTCCCCGCAAGCGGGGCAGGTAAGGCCTGCTGGAAATGTAACTCTCCTAAATTGCAAAACCTGCAAGTTGCCAGTAGTTGGAGCTGTTATTAGAATTATCCCGTAAATTGTAGGTGTTACCTGCCTCGTGAAACGGGGAAGGGGGACCACCGAAGGTGGTGGAAGGGGCGAGAGGGGGGTGTTCAGGCTTCGAGCCCCCTTTCCACCGCCTGGCGGCGGTCCCCAACCAGGGAGCCCACCGGGCTCCCGCGCTTACGCGCCCCCGCAAGCGGTGGTGGTAAGGTCTGCTAGAGACGCAACTCTTATAAATTGCAAAATCAGTTCTTTGTAAAGGGGCTGTTATTAGAATCACCCTGCAAATCGCAGTTAGGGCTAGCTGGTTGCTTTCGTTTTTATTGCTGCTAAATCGTTGCTGGAAAAAATCCCTTATTTGCGGTATGACGAGATACCTCGTCGAAACGCTGATAGGAAATTTCGCCTATGGCGAAATAATGAAAAATGCGTTATAATAAAATGCTAAGTTTTTTTAGCATGACTATGTTAGTTGATTCTTTACATATTTGATTTTGAGGTGAGAAAGTGGATTTTGGTCAAGGCAAGATTGTGCCGGTAGATCTGGGGCACCAGATGAAGACGGCCTATATCGACTACGCCATGAGCGTTATCGTGGCCCGTGCCCTGCCTGATGTCAGGGACGGACTGAAGCCTGTGCACCGCCGTATCCTGTACGCCATGCAGGAGGCAGGCATGGGGTCAACCAAGCCCTACAAGAAATCGGCTCGTATCGTCGGTGAAGTCCTGGGTAAATATCACCCCCATGGCGACTCTTCTGTCTATGATGCCATCGTGCGCATGGCGCAGGATTTCTCCATGCGCTATATGCTGGCTGACGGCCACGGCAACTTTGGTTCCGTGGACGGCGATCCTGCTGCTGCCATGCGTTACACTGAGGTGCGCATGGCCAAGATTGCCGAGGTCATGCTTCAGGATATCGACAAGGATACCGTGGAGTTCGTGCCCAACTACGATGAGTCCCTGAAAGAGCCTTCTGTGCTGCCGGCCAAGTTCCCTCAGCTCTTGGTGAATGGCACCTCCGGCATCGCCGTGGGCATGGCTACCAACATCCCGCCCCATAATCTGGGGGAGGTCATTGACGGCACCCTGATGCTCATTGACAACCCGGACGCCGAGATTGAAGAGCTCATGGGCGTCATCAAGGGACCGGACTTCCCCACGGGGGGCCTGGTGCTGGGCCATGAGGGCATCCGCTCCGCCTATATGACCGGCCGCGGCATTATCAAGATGCGGGCCAAGGCGCATATCGAGACCCAGTCCAACGGCAAGCCCCGCATCATTGTGACGGAGCTGCCCTATCAGGTGAACAAGGCCCGCCTCATTGAAAAGATTGCCGAACTGGTGCGTGACAAGAGCGTGGAGGGCATCACGGCCCTCAACGATGAGTCTGACCGCAGCGGCATGCGCATTGTCATCGACCTGCGCAAGGATGCCAATGCCAATGTGGTGCTGAACCAGCTTTACAAGCACACCCAGCTGCAGGACAGCTTCGGCGTCATCATGCTGGCCCTGGTGGACGGCAAGCCTCAGGTGCTGAACCTGAAGGAAGTGCTTCATTACTATATCAAGCATCAGGAAGATGTCATCACCAGACGTACCCGCTACGAATTGGCCAAGGCTGAGGCTCGCGCTCACATATTGGAAGGCTTGACCATTGCTCTTGACAATCTCGATGCAGTCATCACTACCATTCGCGAGAGCCGCACGGCAGAGATTGCCAAGGAAGCTCTCATGTCCGGCTTCAAGCTTTCCGACAAGCAGGCCCAGGCCATCCTTGACCTGCGTCTCCAGCGTCTCACCGGTCTGGAGCGGGAGAAGATTGAGGAGGAGTACAAGGACACCTTGAAGGCCATTGAGGAGTTCAAGGCTATCCTGGCTGACGAGAAGAAAGTTCTGGCCATCATCAAGGACGAGCTCAGGGCTGTCAAGGAGAAGTACGGCGACGAGCGCCGCACCAAGCTCACGGTGGACACCTCCGAGATTGATGTGGAAGACCTGATTGCCGAGGAAGATGTGGTCATCACCCTTTCCCACAATGACTACATCAAGCGCATGCCCCTTGCTACTTACAAGAACCAGAAGCGCGGCGGCGTGGGCATCAAGGGCATGGCCACCAAGGAAGCGGATTTTGTGGAGGATATCCTCATCACCACCACCCACCACACCATCCTCTTCTTCACCAGCCGCGGCCGGGTGTTCCAGCTGAAGGCTTATGAGATTCCCGAGTCCAGCCGTCAGGCCAAGGGCACGGCTCTCATCAACCTGCTGCAGCTGGAGAGTGAGGAGAAAATCCAGGCCATCATCCAGGTGAAGGGGGTAGGCGATGACCAGTTCCTCTTCATGGCTACCCGCAAGGGCATCGTGAAGAAGACTGCTGTGTCTGAGTTTGCCAATATTCGCAAGGTGGGCCTCATTGCCCTGAAGCTGGATGACGACGATGTGCTCATCGGCGTGAAAGCTACGGATGGGGAAAGCAACCTAATGCTGGGCACCAAGCAGGGCCTGGCTATCTCCTTCTCCGAGGATGATGTGCGTGCTATGGGCCGCGCAGCCCGGGGCGTGAAGGGCATCAGCCTGCGTGAGGGTGATGAGGTGGTAGGCATGGATCTTCTGCGCCGCAATGCAGAAGTCCTCACCGTCACCCAGGAAGGCTTCGGCAAGCGCACCAGCGTGGACGAGTACCGTACCCAGACCCGCGGCGGCAAGGGCCTCATCAACCAGAAGGTCACGGACAAGACCGGTCCTGTAGTGGGCATCAAAGTGGTCAACGAGGACCAGGAACTGATGCTCATCACCGCAGGCGGCATCGTCATCCGCATGAATGTGTCGGATATCTCCGTGTACGGCCGCAGCTCCCAGGGCGTGAAGCTCATGTCCACGGGCGAAGAGGACCAGGTGGTTTCTCTGGCTACGGTGGAACAGAAGAACGAATAAAATAACAGGCATAAGAAAAGCTCCCGTTGCCGGGAGCTTTTCTTATGCCGCGAACTGGTAGTATAGGGAGACGAGGAAGAGCGCTACGGCAATGCCGATGGTGACGAGGCCGACGCGGGCCACGTAGACCATTTTCTCTTCGCTGATTTTGGCATGGCGCTGGACGTAGTTGCAGCTCATGCTGATGCCCAGCAGGATGTACATGGCACGGCTGATATTGTTCATGTACTCCCAGCCGAAGGCGGTCATGACGATGATGAAGGCGATGACAGCCAGCAGCAGGTAATCCTTGCCTACGGGCTTCTCCTTGGGAGCGGTCTTCTTTTCTTTGGGATGGAGCTTCTGCTGAAGTTTCTTGTATTGTTTGGACATAGTTTACCCCTTCCTGTGGTTAGTCTGTCAATTACATAATATATATCATATCATACTTTGTTGGCAAGGCTTGCATTTTCCTCTCAATGTGAGAAAATAGTATAGATTGTTTCCTCTATTGTGAAGGAGGCGTAGTATGATTAAGTTAGTAGTGACTGATCTGGACGGGACTCTGCTGCCTACGGGCACAGAGATATCCCCTGAAAATATCGAGGCGGCAAAAAAAGCCGTGGAGGCTGGCGTGACGGTGACTATCGCCACAGGGCGCATGTATCGTGCGGCCCTGCCGGTGGCGAAGAATCTGGGAGTAGATGCTCCCATCATCACCTACAACGGAGCCCTTATCCGCACTGTATCCGGCAAGACCCTGTACTCAAGCTACCTGGCCCCGGAGCTTATCCGGGAGGTGCTGGAATTTGTGGAAGCGCAGGGCTGGTATATCCAGACTTACTCTGAGGACAAGCTTTACTATCCTGAGAAGTGCGTTTACTCTGACCGCTATGAGGCAGCCCAGCTGGTGCAGGGTGAGGCCGTGGGCTGGCAGGGGCTGAAGGAGCGCACTGAGGAAGTGACGAAGCTCCTCTGCGTTACTGACAGCGGAGATGAAACTGAGGAGCGCATCGCCATCCTCAGGGAGCGTTTCGGTGACAGGCTGTCCATCGTGCGTTCCAATGCCAATTATGCTGAAATCGTCAACAAGGGCGTGTCCAAGGGCGAGGGACTGAAGAAATTGGCAGAGATACTGGGGGTGACTATCCCTGAGACCATGGCCCTGGGGGATGCGGAAAACGACCTTTCCATCCTGAAGGAAGCGGGCCTGTCCGTAGCCATGGGCAATGCCGTGCCGGCGGTGAAGGAACTCTGCGATGTGGAGACCGGCACCTGTGAGGAAAACGGCTGGGCGCAGGCTGTTGATGAATACGTTTTGAAGGGGCGGTGAGACTCATGGCTGACGAGGAAAAGATGCTGGAGGAAAAACTGGAAACAGAGCCGGGCAAGGACACGAAAGCGGCAGATTTCCGCTTCGTGATTGTCACGGGCATGAGCGGCGGCGGCAAGACCCAGGCCTGCCGCTATCTGGAGGATCTGGGCTACTTTGTCATCGACAACCTTCCTCCTGTTTTCATCCCCAAATTCGTGGAGCTGGCCAAGCAGTCCGGGGGACATGTAGGCAAGGTGGTACTGGTGGTGGATACCCGCAGCCGGGAGTTCTTTGACCAGTTTGTCCATATCCTGGACGATATGGACAAAGACGACCTGCCCTACGAGGTGCTTTTCATGGATGCGTCGGATGCCTGCATCATCCGCAGGTACAAGGAGACCCGCCGCCGTCACCCCATGGCCCCTTCCTCCCGCATCAGCGAGGGCATTGCCAAGGAAAGGGAAAGGCTGGCGCCCATCAGGGCCAAGGCCACCTTTGTCATAGATACCAGCGAGCTGAAGAAGGTGGAGCTGCGTGATAAGGTACACCGCCTCTTCGGGGCCGGGGAAAGCGGGGAAATGAATATCAACGTGCTTTCCTTCGGCTTCAAATTCGGCATGCCCCTGGATGCGGATATGGTACTGGATGTGCGCTTCCTGCCCAATCCCTTCTACCTTGACTCCATGCGCCACAAGAGCGGTGCCGTGCCGGAAGTGGCTGAATATATTGCGGGCTTCCCTGTGACCCAGGAGTTCATGGCCAAACTTGACGATATGGTGGAATTTCTGGTGCCCCAGTACCAGAAAGAGGGCAAGAGCCAGCTGGTCATAGCTATAGGCTGCACCGGCGGCATGCACAGGAGCGTCTTCATCGCCAAGCATATCTATGATTTGCTGACGGAGAAGGGGCTGTCTGCCCGCCTGGAGCACAGGGACCTGATGAAAAACGATGTGCGTGAGCATGTGCGTGAGGAGTGCTGACCATGCATTTACTGAAATGGCTGTACCCCGGCATGCGCTTCAAGCGCTGGCTGGCCTTGTTCGCCGGCGGGGTCATGCTTGTCAGCCTGGGACTGGCCCTGGTGTTCAACTACAAGTATCTGGACGCCGTGGAAGAGGCCATCTTCCGGGCTGTGTACCTCTGGCGGGGCAGCTATAATTATGCTTTTACCACTTTGATCGGCCTGGCGGTGGTGACCGTAGGCATTGTGCTGATGCTCATTGCCACCCGGCGCCTCATCCGTTCGGTCATCATGGTGCTGCTGCCGGACAGCAGCGAGCGCCTGGTGGATATCATCTATGAGAAACGCCGTCTGGGCAAAGGGCCCAACGTGGCGGTGGTGGGGGGCGGCCACGGCCTGTCTGTGCTCCTGCGGGGCATGAAGGGGCTTACCAGCAATGTCACCGCCGTGGTGACGGTGGCTGATGACGGCGGCTCCTCCGGACGCCTCAGAGAAGATCTGGGCATTGTGCCCCCGGGGGATTTGCGCAACTGCCTGGTGGCTCTGGCGGATACGGAGCCGTTGATGGAAAAGCTCTTCCAGTACCGCTTCAAGGGCAAGAGTGAGCTGGCAGGCCATTCCTTTGGCAACCTCTTTATCGCTGCCATGAACGAAGTGACGGGAGATATCGAGCAGGCCCTCAAGGAATCCTCCAAGGTCCTGGCGGTGAAGGGCAATGTCCTGCCTGCCTCCACTGCCCATGTAAGGCTGGATGCCGTCATGGAAGATGGCACAGTAGTGGAAGGGGAGTCCAATATCCCCGAGGCGCACAAGCGCATCAAGCGGGTGCGGCTCTTCCCGGAACACGTGGCCCCGGTGGAATCCTCCCTGGAGGCACTGAAGAAAGCCGATGCCATCATCCTGGGCCCCGGTTCCCTCTACACCAGCATCATGCCCAACCTGCTGGTGGATGAGGTGGCGGAGACCATCAGGAAAAGCAAGGCCATCAAGATTTACATCTGCAACGTCATGACCCAGCCTGGTGAGACTGATGGCTACACAGCCTCCATGCACGCCAAGGCCATCATTGACCATGCAGGCCCGGGCATCATTGACTACATGATAGTCAACGACACGGAGATTTCCGAAGAGATGCTGGGTGAGTACGCCCAGCAGGGTGCTTTCCCCGTGGAAGTAGACGGGGAAGCTATCAACGCCCTGGGAATAGGCTATGACAGAGCAGACATCATCAATGAGGCTGATGTGATAAGGCACAATCCCGAAAAACTCAGCCATGCGGTGATGAAACTGATATACGAAATGACGGGAAGGTAAGATGCCATCATTTGCAACTGAAGTAAAAAATGAGCTGGCCCGTCTCACCTACGATACCTCCTGCTGCCGCACGGCAGAGCTGGCGGCCCTCCTGCGCATGGGCTCCAATCTGACCTTTGGCCTGCGCCGCACCTTCGGGCTGAATTTCACCACGGAGAATGCGGCGGTGGCCCGCAAAGTGCTGCAGCTTCTGAAGGCCGAGGGGGGCGGCATCAAGACGGAAATCACCGTCAGCCGCTCCAAAAGGCTCAAGAAGAACAACAGCTACACAGTGCTGGTGCCTCCTGCGCCGGAGGTGGCGGGACTGCTGGAACATCTGGGCTTTCTCCACGAGGAGAGCCTGAACATGGACACGGATATCGCCATCCTGAAGAAGAACTGCTGCCGCATAGCTTACCTCAGAGGAGCTTTTTTGGGAGGCGGCAGTGTCAACCGGCCCGAGTCAGCCTATCATCTGGAACTGGTGACAGGCAGCTTTGCTCTGGCCCAGCTGCTTTTCCAGCTATTGAAAAAGATGGATTTTCCCGTGGGCCTTACAGACAGGAAGGACAGCTACATCATCTACCTCAAGGAAGGCGATGCGGTGATAGACTTCCTGGGCCTGCTGGAGGCAGAGGATGCGGTGGAGGCCTTTGAAGTGGCCCGTAATGTCAAGGAAGTCCGGGAGCAGGTGAACCGTCTGGTGAACTGCGAGACGGCGAACCTGCAAAAGGCAGTGGATGCTGCCGGCCGTCAGCTGGCAGAAATCGAAGGGCTGAAGCAGAGAGGTATGTGGGAGAAGCTGCCGAAGAAGCTCAAAGAGGCGGCGGAGGCAAGGCTGGCCAATCCAGAGGCGAGCCTTGCCGAGCTGGCAGAAATCATGGGCATCACCAAGTCAGGAGCCAGCCATCGCATGAGAAAACTAAGGGAATTGGCCAGTGCCATAGAAAATAACGAGGATGATTGAGGTTTGAAGATAGCAAGATATGAGAAAAAGCCCAGCCTGGGCGCAAGAGTTCTCAAGGCTTTTAAGAGGGCGTTCCTTGTCCTTTGCCTGGGGGCGGGACCTTTGGCAGGCTGGCTTTATCTGCAGCCGGCCCCGGAGGGATTTCCCATCCTGGAATATCACATGATAAAGGACAAGGCTGCAGCTGATGAATACGAGTATGCTGTGCCGGTGGAGGATTTCAAAGCGCAGCTGGATTATCTGAAGGCAGAAGGCTATGAGACCATCACCCTGCAGGAGTACATGAGGGCCAGGAAGGGGAAGGCTGTCCTGCCCAAGAAGCCCATTGTGCTGACCTTTGATGATGGCTATGAGGATAACTACACCACCTTGCTGCCTATGCTGGAGGAGCGGGGCATGAAGGGGACTGTCTATATGGTCACCAATGATATAGGCCGCCCGGGGTATCTCACCTGGGACCAGCTGCGTGACATGCAGAACCGCTGCATAGAGCTGGGCAGCCATACAGCCAACCATCAGCCTCTGACGGAGCTTTCTTCCCAGATGAGACAGGACGAACTGCGCCTGTCAAAGCTTTTGATGGAGTGGAACGGCCTCAAGACCATCTATGCCTTTTCCTACCCCAATGGAGCTTACGATGATGAGCTGCCGGCCTTGTTGAAGGAGAATGAGTATCTGACAGCTGTCACTGGAGATGCAGGCCTCAACGATATGAAGACCAATCCCTATTTGCTGCACAGGATCAATATTCCTCATCCCAGGCTGGGGTTGTGGGAGTTCAAGGCAAGGCTGCTCAAGGGGGAGATTTTAGCCCGGCTGGGATGGAACAAGCATATAGAGTAAGAGACTGAGAGTTAGAAAGAAAGGGCAAGATTCAGAAATGACCTTGAAGGGTAAGATTCTGGCAGGGCTGCTTTGCTGTGCGCTGGCAGGCCTGCCTATGGGGGCAGAGGCGCGCCATCACAAGGCGGAGAAGAATACTACGGTAGTGCGTACCGAGCGCACTCTTCCTGCCAAAGACTGGCGCCAGGAGGTAATCATGGAAAAGATGCGGGCAGGGACTCCTGTGGGGAAAGAGACCCATGAGGAGGCTCCCAAGGCGGTGAAACGCTCCAATACCATGCACCGGTGGGAGGTAACTTCCAAAGACAGCGGGGGCACCCTGCTGTTTTCCGACAGCCCGGAGTATGTGGACAGGCCGGGCATCCTTTACCAGGATACAGTACAGGGGAGAGTCCGGGTGCTTTACTATCATCTGAACAATACCCAGGTGCCCCAGAAGGTGGCTGTGGTGCTGGAGAATGCCAACCACAAGGAGAAGGCCAATACTGTGCGGGTGACCCGCGGGGGCACTGCATGGCCCAGCCAGGACTACCTCTGGGTGGGCAAGACTACCCAGACCCAGTATTTTGGGGAAGCCAGGGATGACCTGATCCTGGTGATGAAGGATAAGAAGCGTCTTTTGCAGCCCAGCATGGATGAGATTGTCCTGCAGCCCGGACAACTGGTGTACGGGGTGTATGACTTCACGGCCGATCATCCCGTGAAGACCTCTGTCATCATGTATCCTGCCAATGTGAATCCCCTTACCTTCATAGACCGCGCCAAAGTCCTGCCCAGGGACTCTGTGGCCCTGCGTGGCACCTTCCAGGGCATGGACAGGGAGATTACCTCTGCCAGGGAGTATGACCCGGAGAGGGATGGCAATGTGTATGTCATGCTGGCCGACAACAAGCTGGATACGTACAAAGTGGGCGTGGATGCCACTGACGGTGCCAAGACGGTGAATTACGGCAATTATGGCGTGCTCTATAAGATAGCTATACCTGTGAAAGGGGAGTCCTCCAGGGTGCAGTATTACCTGTCGCCCTTAGGGGGCACTTATGCCGGTGCCGTGACTGTGCGCCGCGACCACAGCCCCCGTACGAAGCTTATAGAGACGCCTAAGGGGCGCACATACTTTGGTGACCAGACCCAGCCTGAGCCCGAGCAGGTTTCCAAGGCCCGGGAGGAAGGTCTGGCTATCTTTGGCAGCAATATGGAACTGGCAGATCTGGGCAGATACGACAACAGCGTGCCCACCTACTTCGAGTTCTCTCCCCCTGGAGCGTCCAATCTCCCCGCCTGCCTTATCCTGGTACCCGGTGAGAAATAGCAGAATCAGCAGAGCTTTTCCTTGTGAGGAAAGGCTCTTTTTCTATTTCTGCAAAAAAACAAAACTTTTTTCAAAAAAGGTGTTGACATATCCTCCAACTGCGTGTATCATAATACAAGTCGCTGACAGAGAGCGCAAGCATAGAAATGAACTTCTTAAGTTTTGAAAGCCTTGACTGGCGGATAACAAAAACTTGAAAAAGAAATTCAAAAAGTGCTTGACAGCCTGAAAGAGACAGGATATAATAAACAAGTCGCTTCGGTGAGGCGGCCTTGAGAAAACAAGTTGTTCCTTGAAAACTAAACAATGCAAAATGAATCATGCAACATGATTCAAGCCAGATGTTAGTCAAACCTTTTGGTTTGAAATAAAACATCGATTGGTATGAACAACATAGCAATCGGCAATTTCTTTAACAAATGAGAGCTTGATT